>DASPPO010000057.1:0-11825 GCA_035625455.1 Nitrososphaerales archaeon
ACGCAGAGGGTCCCCTCCGAGCCCACCAACAACTTCGGGAGGTCGAAGATTCCGCTGTGGACCACTTTCTCAAGCCTGTAGCCGGAGGAGTTCTTTGTAACCTTCGGCTGGTCCTGGCGAATCTCCTTCTCGTTCTCAACGATGAGGGAAGCGATTCTTCTGGTCCTCGCGTCCGCCGTCAGGGCCTCGTCCAATGGTAAGGAGTGCAGCTGCGCCGGCGGCTCGCCGGGGACCACTGCCCTGAGTGATCTCACAAAATCAATGGTTGACCCGTACTTCATGGTCCGCACCCCCGCCGAGTTGTTTGCTACCATTCCCCCCACGGTGCAGCTGGCGTTGCTCGATGGGTCGACGGGCATCCACCTCCCGGCCCCGCTCAGCACCCTGTTGAGGTCCGCCTTGACAATCCCTGGTTCGCATTTGACGGTGCCGTCGGGAAGAACTTCGACCCTGCGTCTAGCCTGGAGCAGGATCGCACCACTCCCCACCGACTGGGAGGGTATTGAGGTCCCCCCTCCGCGCGCCGTCACGGTCAGCCCTTCTGCCCTTGCCTCCCGGATGCCGAGAGCCACGTCTTCCTCCGTTTCGGCGCTGTAGGCCACCCTTGGGACGAGAGTGACTATTCCTGAGTCACGGGATAGTTCAGAGAGCTCCGCCTCGTTGGAGATTCTCCGCATGCCAGGGAGTAACGTCCACGGGTATGTTGGTGTTGCGCTGGCTTACGTAGACGGCGCGGAAGAGGCGGTTGAGTTCGATGAAGAACCGGTCCCGGTTCCCGCCAGCACTATGACGGTTCCCTGCATCCAGGCGTGGAAGGAGCAGTGGTAGGTATAGGTGCCTGGCGCGGTGAAAGTGAACTGGAAGGTGCCCCCCTGGGTGGTAAGAGGGCCAGCGGTCCCAGAATCGAAGATTCCGGACGTGTCCGAGGTCACTGTGTGAGGGGCCGAATCGTCGTTAGTCCAGAACACCGTATTGTTCTTTCCAATGACAACCGTGACCACGTCGGGAGAGAAACCGTAGGTCGTCTTCCCGCCAGAATACCCCGGAGGCGCGCTCGAGGCACCGACCGGTATCGTCACGTTTGCGCATTGAGCAGATGGGCAGGTGACCGCAGGGGCCGTTGACGTGGAGGACGTCGTGGTCTGTTTGCCGGCCACCTCGAACTGATAGTACCCCAACGTCGCGATGGCGCCTACAATGAGTATCGCGACCACAACACCGACCGCTGTGGAGCTCTGACTGCTCACAGGACGTTCGTTCCCGCCCGTCGGCCATCGCCTTTAAGCGTTTTCGGCCGAGTTGCTGTTTCAGCCTATCAAACCGAAGCCTAAAAAACATCTTTCGACACCCGGCTGCGGACATTCGAATGGTGGAGGACAGCAAAGAGGCCCCGCCCTCCCAACAGAATCCTTCTGAAACGGAGAAGAAACCGGCTGTGCCTGCCGTGCCCCCGCCTCGCCCTCCGGTTGTTGCTCAGGGGACAACTCCTCCCAGACCCGTGCCCCCCCCGAGGCCTCCCGCTCCTGCACAGGCGCCTTCCCCCGCCGCAGCTCCTCAGCAGAAGCCGTCAGGGCGGAGGACTTTCCTGAAGGCGCTCGTAGCAATTAGTGCTGTTCTCACCATAATTCCTTTCGTACCCTGGGGGCAATTCCTGCTCTCCTCCGTGTCGAGCACCGGCCCCCTCCAGAGGCAGAAGGTCGTGCTGGACCTGAACACGACAACGAACAACAACGCGAACGGGGCGGCGGCGGGAAAGACGGTGAACGTGAACGACCTCACTTCTTTCCCTCCCAATAGCACGTGGCTTGTCACCTACCCGACATCGGGGGACATCACCGTCGATTCGGAGAGCCCGGACACATTTCAGAAGTTCGGGCTCATCAGGCTCCCGACCCAGCTCGGAGGCTCGAACAAGGACGCCTCGGCGTTCGTGGCATACAGCAAGGTCTGTGTCCACCTCTGGTGCAGCCCCAACTACGACCCCCAGAAGTCCTCGAACCCTAACTACGAGACATACCAGTGCCCCTGCCACGGGAGCATCTACCAACTCCCCACCAAGGATCCCAACGGGAATTTGATTGACGCGGGCAAGGCGATAGGAGGTCCGGCTTCATTGCAGGCGCCCCCGACCAACGCAATCCCGATGCTCACGCTAACCGCCGATTCAAACGGAGATCTTTGGATTGAAATCCCCAAGTGGGACGTCGACCACAACGGCGTCGTGGGGTACGGCAGGAACTACGCAAGCTACCAGGACTACATCCTCCCAGTTGCGGAGGGGAAGGAGCAGCCATGAGCAAGCCCCCGGAGAAGGGGAACGTGGTGTCCCGGCTCTATCAGTGGATCAAGGACGGCCTGGACAGGACGGTGTACATGGGAGTGCAGTACACCTACCCCAAGCGCTTCGTGAGCCCCCTTGGATACCTCGGTGTACTGACCGGAATCACCTTCCTCGTTCTCGGAGTCACGGGCGGGTTCCTGATGTTCTACTACCAGCCGACGCTCGCGGGGTGCGGGAGTCTGACCTGCGCCTTCGCCAGCATAGAACGCATAAACAACACGGTGCCCTTCGGATGGCTGCTCCGCAACATCCACTATACGGCGTCGAACGCCATGGTCCTCCTGGCCGTCCTTCACATGTACTACCAGTACTTCAGCGGGAGGTTCAAGATCAAGAACGAGGTCCTCTGGGTGACCGGGGTCATCCTCGGAATCATAACCGGAGTCGAGGCCTTCAGCGGCTATGACCTGCTCTTCAACCAGAGAGCCGGGCTGGCGATTGAAATCGGATCTTCGCTCGCCAACGCGTCCCCCCTGGTGGGCGGCACCCTAAGACTGGCAGTCTTCGGCGCGGGGTTCACCGATTTCGTCCTCAGGCTCTACGCCGTGCACGTGTTCATCCTCCCGATGATCATGATAATCCTGGTGTTCGTGCACTTCCCCCGGTACCTCGTGTTCGACCTCCCAGTCATCTCGACCGTGGTGGGGGGTCTGTTCCTGGTGGCCGCCATCTTTCCAGTCGCTGTGGGGATAGGCTACAGCCCGAGCAACCCGCAGCTCACCATCCCGGAGTGGTATCTGACTGGGATCTATGCCCTCCTCAGGACCGAGTTCGACAAGTTCGTGATGGGGGGCCTCATGCCCGCCCTGCTTTTCCTGATGGCCTTGGTGGTCCCCTTCGTGGACACGTCGAAGAAGCTCAACTGGAAGGACAGGCCGTTCTTCACGGCACTGGGGATCACTACCATCGCCCAGATCCTAATCACCACCGCCTGGGGTTTCTACATCAACCCAGACACCAGTCTCCCGACGCTGGCTAGGCTCTACGTGGACCCCGCCCTCTACTTCTCTTCCATGCTCGGGGTCACAGTCTTGTCCTTCGCGTTCACCTACGCCTTCCTCCGCTACCTGAAGGCGAAAGAGCGGGTCAGGAGGGCTGTCGCGCCCTTGAGCCCCCTGCTCACGAAGAAATGGGTCTTCATCATCTTCCTCATGCTGGTGGGTGCCCAACTCGCCCTGAACTTCTTCGCATGGACTGCCGCCCTCACCAACCTGAACGCGATGACGCTCTTCGACGCCGGGGCGATACTCGTGACGTTCGGCGTTATCATGCACCTCTACAGGTACAGCCAGAGCCTGCCATTCTAGCCGGGGGCGCGGATTTCTGCAGTCATCTCTACCCACCTCGGACCCACATCTCTCACCCTCCGTGTGGTAAGCGACACCCTCGGGGGGAGCAGCGCCCTGAGTTCTTCACGGAAGGATGCAGCCGCGTCAGCATCGTCCTCCCCGAGGACGTGCCTGTAGTAGTGGATGGTGCCTCCCTTCTTCGCCATGGCGAGGGCCGTGGGGAGGAACCTGTTCGCCTCAGAAGGGAGGGGCATCAGCACTCTGTCGAACTTCCTCTTCGTGGTGCTAGGCAGGTCTGCAGCGTCCTTGTTGACAACCTCGACTAACCCCTGGACCTTGTTCAGGGCGTCGTTTTCCGAGTGAAGACGGGCGGCGTATTCGTTCAACTCGCAGCTCAGGACCCTCGCCCCCTTTAGTTTCGCGATTGGGATCGAGAACGGTCCCACCCCCGCAAACATGTTCAGGACGCGCTCCCTCGGCCCCACCGCCTCGGCTACCCTGAGCCGCTCGGTCGATAGCCTGGGAGAGAAGTAGCACCTTGCGACGTCGACCCTGAACGAGCACCCATTCTCCCTGTGCAGGGTTATCGACCGCTTCTCCCCCGCCAGGTGCCGAAGGGTCCTGAGCCTGTACTCCCCCTCTATCCCCCCCACCTGTTCCATGACCACCCGCAGGTTCTTGAGCTCCTCGAGGAGGGCGCGGGCAATCCTCTTCTTTTCGGGTGGAGAGAAATCCTCCAACCTGACAATGGCTATGTCCCCCACGACGTCAACCCCAGAAGAAACACGCCCCGCGTCCTCCACCTCCGCCCTCTCGAGGGCCGACCTAATCAGACGGGGCACTCTCTTCCCTCTGGGCCGACACGTAGTAGTAGGCTCCCTTCTCCTTCTGCTCCCTGTCCAGCTTGCTCCCTGGCTTGTTTACCCTCGGCCTCCCCGTGTTGATGTCCCTCCTGTAGGTGAGCCCCACCCCCTTGAGAAACTCGTTCATCCCGTCCTCTTTGGTGAGCGGGGGGGTCGCCTCTCCCGAGACCCCTGGCTCGCCAACGAAAACGAGCAGCCGGTCTGACACTATGTCCACCACCTGCAGGTCGTGGTCGATTATGACCGCCGCCTTCCCCCTCGCCTTCACCATCCTGTTGACCGCCCTGGCCACGACGAACCTGTCCTCTACGTCTAGGAAGGCGGACGGCTCGTCGAGAGTGTAGACCTCGGTGTCCTGCGCCATGGTCGCGACTATGGCCACCTTCTGAAGCTCCCCTCCGCTCAGCTCTCCCATCCTTCTGGCCAGAAGCTTCTCGATCCTCAGCGGGACGACCAAATTGTCCTGGAGAATCGGGTCGCTGTACTTAGTCCCGAGCGTTGACATCAAGAACTCGTCCACGGTTCCATCGAAATCGGAGCTAAGGTACTGTGGCTTGTAGGCAACCTTGGCGTCCACGTGGACCGTCCCCTTTCCCGGCTTCTCCTCTCCCGCCAGCATCTTGATGAACGTCGTCTTGCCGAGCGCGTTTGCCCCGACCACCCCCAGAATCGTCCCCCTCCTGATCTCCCCTGCGTCCACGGCCAGTCTGAACGACGGGTACGATTTTGTCAGTCTGGTGTACTTCGCGACGATGTCCTCGCTCTCCATCGTCTCCCCGGCAGCACGCTGCCCGAAGGAAACGGCATGGTCGCGGAAGCGTACGTTCTCCTGTGGGAGGTACCCGTCAAGGAGTGCGTTTATCCCCGTCCTTGACGCGTAGAGCCCCGAGACTATGCCATAGGCTCCTGGCTCGCCATAGATCACCTGAACGTAGTTTGCCACGTAGTCCAGGAACGCTATGTCGTGCTCCACAACGAGCACGGACTTCCCCGTTGATGCGATCCCCGTGATGAGCCTGGAGACAGCCAGCCTCTGGTAGACGTCGTTGTAGGAAGACGGCTCGTCGAAGAGATACAGGTCTGCGTCCTTGAGTGCTGCCGCAGCCACTGCAACCCTCTGAAGCTCACCCCCGCTCAGGTCGGGGACATTCTTCTTCAGCGTCTCCTTCAGGTTCAGTGTGTCCACGACCTCGTCCATCTTGTTCCTCTCGTCCATCTGCCTCAGCAACAGCCCCGCTCCCTTCTTCCATGCCTCTGGCAGCCTGTAGACTGCCTGAGGCTTGAGGGAAACCCGCATCTCGCCCGCGGCTATCCTTTCGAAGTGTTCCTTCATTTCGCGGCCGCTCAGGTACTTCAGGAACTTGTCCCAGGTCGCCTGCTCCTCGTAGTCCCCCAGGTTGGGGACGAGCTGCCCCGCGAGGATCCTCAGAGCCGTGGACTTGCCTATGCCGTTCCTGCCTACGAGGCCCACCACCTTTCCCCGCCTCACGGTCGGTATGCGGAACAGCCGGAACGAGTTGACGCCGTACTGGTGAATCTTGTCGCTCTTCAACTCCTCGCTCAGGTTCAGGATGTCTATCGCGTCGAAGGGGCAGACCTTGACACAGATCCCGCAGCCGATGCAAAGCTCTTCAGAGATCAGGCTGATCCTTTTTTCGTCCAGGACGATGCACTCCTGGCCGTTGATGTTCACAGGGCACTCCTTGATGCACTCGAGACCACACTTCTTACTCTGGCAGAGGTCAGAATCGACGACCGCTATCCTGTGGACCATTACGACAACCTACTGCCGTTGCAGCCTCTTCGGGATAGGACAGAAGGAGCATATTGCTGGGTCACCCATGAGGGAGAGGCTCTCTACGCTGTGGCGTGAACGCATCGATTCCCACACCGCGCTTTCACTGGCCACCCCTGATAGGTGGATCGATTCGTGCTCCTTTATGACCGGGAGGAGTCTGCACTTCACGCATATGGGTTTGACGAAGGCAGTAGGCCGAAGTGCGCTGGCCATGATGACGATTCCTGCAGTCCCGAGGACCCAGAAGGAAACAATGCCGCCCCAGGGTCCCGTGGGTCCGGCCAGTAGAGCCCCTAGGAGAAGGCTCCCTACAATGAGCGCGAAACCGATAGCCAGCCCCCCCTTCCCCGGGTAGAGGCTCAGACCCCTTGTGCTCTTTGAGAGCGAGGGAAGCAGCAGAGCGGGAACAAGGAGTTGGACGGGAACAGTCAGTCTCACGACTCTGAGGTCATCAAGTATCAATTCCCACCCTGACCTCCCATCGTCCCCGCCTGATGTATTCACGATGCTACTGGTCCCCGAGCGGGTTCGAATGCCGCGGGCTCCTGAGCCTGCTCTGGACCCGGTCTCGGAAGGCCCTGAGAGGTTCGCCTATGGGCCCCGACATCCGAAGGACGAGTGGAGAAATGGACACCTTCTTCTCCGTCGCCACGGCCTCGATGTCCGTGTCCGCCGGGAAGTGCGACAGCTTCTCACCAAAGAGCCAGTAGTACGCCCTCCCCCTTGGGTCCTTCCTCACCAGCACCTTGTCTGTGTACTTCCTCCTCCCCACGTGGGTCAGGACGATGGGCGTCGTGGGCTGCACCTTCGGGGGGAAGTTCACGTTCAGGATCTCGGCCCCCTCAGGCATTCCGTTTTCGAGTACATCCCCTATTACCTCCCCTGCGATTATGCCGGCCGACCGGAAGTTCGGTTGGTCGTACTCCAGGGCGAACATCGACTCACCTGGTACCTCCATCGAGAAGGCGATGGCTGGTATCCCTGTAATCGCGGCCTCGAGCGCGGCGGCGACAGTCCCGGACGCCAGGATGTCCTGAAACGTGTTGTTGTCTCCTATGTTGATCCCCGAGACCACCAGGTCAGGGCGTCTCGGGAGTATCTTGTTCACCCCTATCATCACGCAGTCTCCAGGCGATCCGGATACAGCGTAACACTCGAACTTCTCGCGCCGCACCTGGTTCACCCTCAGCGGCTTGTGGAACGTCATGCTCAGGGCTGTGGCGCTCTGGGGCTGCTCGGGGGCTACGATGATGGCTTCAGCATGCTTTGCCGCGGCCCTGGCAAGCTCGATTATGCCGTTGCTCTGGACGCTGTCATCGTTAGTGACCATTACCAGTTTACTACTTGCCGACATTCTGTCTCGCCTTCGATAGGGCTTTGTCTATAGGGATTTCCCTTTGAATCATGTGTCAATCATTTCTCCAGCAAAAATAACGGATACGGCCGCTTTTCGAATATGAGGGTACGACTCATTTTCGACGTTCATTGACTGTTCCTAAACCACAACTAAAGATTGGTTCCATGTTTCCGGGTGATTCATCTACCAGGATTGTTTGTCCAAGCCTTGACTCCTGCAGGAGTTCTGACCTCGAACCAGCCCTCGGGCTCGGGGGGTTTGTCTCCGAGCATTGTAATTCCCTTGGGGAAGACATGCTGGTGCTCCCTACCTTCGTTCATGCTCTTCCCTGTCTCTGTCTCTGAGCGCTTAGCGATGTACCCCATCACTCTGGTGGTTGAAACGCGTATTAGGAATTGGCATCGCTCTAACGGAGTCGAGCAGCTGTTGACCACTCCTTCCGGACAGAGAGTCGTTTGCCCAATCTGCGGTTACAATGCTGGCACTTACAACGGAGAGCAATTTCTCAAGGAACACATGCTAGCCCGCCATCCGGGTTCGAACGCAACGGCTGGTGGAGCTGGTGTCTTCACTCAGTCAATGACAGCAGATTTCTTGGGGTGGAGTCCTAACCACCGAGGAGGCGGGAAAACGAGGCTCGATCTTGGAAAAGGCGAGCTTGTGGTTGCGGAGCTGAATCCCCCGCTATCTATCGCGTACAAGGACATCGAGGGAATCGAAGTGATTCCGTCGAAGCAGACTACAACAGGTAGGACTTTCGTCGCCGGGCCTGTCCTGGCTTCTTCTTGGAAAAAGATGGAATGGTTTCTGTGCATACGATACCGCGACGACGCGGGAATTCAACTGAATTTGATGTTCAGCCCATTGTCAGCCGAAGATTTGGACGGATTCATCCTTGCTCTTTACCAGAAACTCCGGGACGCCAAGCGTCCCTGAAGATACTGCCTAGTCGAAGGCTGAGGGGGAGGCATGGGCACCATCGCGGCCCTGCTTCTGCCTAAGCGGGACTTCCAGGCGCTTATCCTGTTCGTTCGCTCTCTTCGTCGGAGCCTCGACGGTCTGCAGGAGGTCGTAATTCTCCGTGTCGAAATTCCTCCTGTCATCCGCGAGCTCCCTGGCTTGCTCCTCTCATCTTGGCTAGTGCTTTGTCTATGGACCTTCTGTCCTCTATTCCGTAGAACCTCGAGAGCACTTTCACGCCGTCCTCCTTGGTCTCTTCCGTGAGGACGATCTCGAGAATGAGACGCTCCACGTCATTCAGGGGCATGCTCGCCAGGGCCGCCCTGAGCTCGTCCCGGCTCTCCGCCACCTCGTCGATCAGCTTGCCGAGTCTTTTGGTTTCGTCCTTCACCCTCCTGCGCAGGAGGAGCACATCGGCGGACATGGTCTCTAGGTCTGTGGCTTGCCCTCGCATTGCGGGGTAGGTCCCAAAGCTTTGGACGACCTTGGCGACGGTCAGGTCGACTGAAGAGTAGTCTTCCACGACCGCTCCCTTGCTCGCGTACACCCTCCGTGCCTTTGGAATGCTGTTGCTCAGCCGCCTCTCCTCAACAAGACCCAGCTTCTCAAGCCGCCTCAAGTGCCTGAGGACCCCCTGGACAGAGATGCCGGTGATGAAGGCGAGTTCTCCTAGAGTGCGAGGGCGCTGAGATACAGCATCCGCTATTTTCAGCCTAACTCCCGACGAGAGTACCTCGCCGAGCCGATTGGAATACAACGGCCGTCCAGAGGGAATCGTTTATAAAAGGGCTTCGCATAGTGTTAATTAACAAGCTGTTAATCAGATGAGCGAGGACAAACGCAAGGACCTGAGGGACACGCTCGACGAGCTCGAGCACTACTTCGAAGGTTTCCAGAAGGAGATAGAAGATGCAGTGAAGAACAACATTCTCGGCGGGGACAGGCAGTCGTGGCCCTTCGTCGCTGGCTTTTCGTTCGACATGGGACCTGAAGGCAAGCCATCAGTCCAGATCTTTGGAAACAATCCAATCGAAGGCGGCGGCTACAGGTCCCCCATCAACGAACAGGTGGTTGACGAAAAGAGCGGCACACTGAGGATTCTCCTCGAGATGCCGGGAGTGGAGAAGCAGGACATCAACGTCGAGTCAACGGAGGACTCGGCAGTGATAAAGGCAGAGAACGGCGAGCGGAAGTACAGGGCTGAACTGCGCCTTAAAGCACCGGTTCGTCCCGAAAGCGGGAAGGCCGAATACAAAAATGGAATGTTAGAAATTTCGTTTTCATTGAAGGACAAGGCTAATAAGGGCTTCAAGAGGGTAAACGTTGCCTGAGAGTGGTGCAGGGATGAGTCAGCAGCAGGTCCAGCTGAAGGTTCTCGAAGCCTACACACGCGACGTAGGGAGAGGGGTCGCAAGAATAGACTACGATGCCATGGATGCACTTGACGCTTCCACCGGGGATGTCATCGAGATAAAGGGGAAGAGGAGGACTGTTGCGAAGTGCCTTCCTCTATACCCGTCAGACGAGGGGCGTGGTATAGTCAGAATTGACGGCCTGATACGGAACAACGCGGGAGTTGCGATCGGCGACGTCGTCGTCGTCAAGAAGGTGAAGGCTCCACCAGCAGAGAAGGTGGTAGTGGCGCCCCTCGAGGCCGTCCCGCCCATTGACGAGCGCTACCTGGCGGACGCACTGGAGAGCGTCCCAGTAACCAAGGGGGACAACATAATGATCCCCTACTTCGGAGGGAGGTTGACCTTCCAGGTGGTCGGGGTCAGCCCTGTCGCCGACGCTGCCCTAATTACGCAGAGGACCGTGTTCGTCATCTCTGAAAAAGGAGAGGCGCTCCGCGGGGTCCCTCAGGTCACCTACGAAGACATAGGCGGACTGAAGGACGAGATTCAGAAGGTGAGGGAGATGATAGAGCTCCCCCTCAGACATCCAGAGATATTCGAGAAGCTGGGTGTTGAAGCCCCCAAGGGAATCCTGCTCTACGGACCCCCAGGGACAGGAAAGACGCTCCTTGCGAAGGCGGTGGCCACGGAAAGCAACGCGCACTTCATCCCCATAAGCGGACCGGAAATAATGAGCAAGTTCTACGGGGAGAGCGAGGCTCGGCTCAGGGAGATTTTCAAGGAGGCGAAGGAGAAGGCACCAACCATAATATTCATCGACGAAATCGACTCGATCGCCCCCAAGAGAGAGGAGGTCACGGGTGAGGTCGAACGCAGGGTCGTCAGCCAGCTGCTCTCCCTGATGGACGGGTTGGAGGCCAGGGGCAAGGTCATAGTAATCGCGGCCACAAACAGGCCAAACGCCATCGACCCGGCGCTCAGGAGGCCCGGGAGGTTCGACAGGGAGATAGAGATCAAGGTACCGGACAAGAAAGGGAGACTGGAGATTCTTCAGATTCACACCAGGCACATGCCCCTCGCCCAGAACGACGACAAGCATGGCGCCGTCGAAGGAATCGTAGACATCGAAAAGCTGGCTGCCGTGACTCACGGCTTCGTGGGCGCAGACCTAGAGTACCTTTGCAAGGAAGCGGCCATGAAGACCCTTCGAAGGAACCTCCCAGATATCAAGCTTGAAGAAGACAGGCTCAGCCCAGAGACTCTGGACAAGCTCATAGTCACAATGGGGGACTTCGAAGACGCCCTGAGGGACGTCATGCCATCGGCGATGCGCGAGGTATACCTCGAGACCCCAGACGTAAAGTGGTCCGAGATAGGAGGTCTTGAAGGGGTGAAGAAGGAGCTGCAGGAAGCAGTCGAGTGGCCTCTGAAGTACCCGGACCTCTACGATAAGATAGGCTACAGCATGCCCAAGGGTATCATGCTCTACGGGCCGTCGGGCACCGGGAAGACCCTCCTCGCCAAGGCCGTCGCCACGGAGAGCGAAGCCAACTTCATCAGCGTGAGGGGTCCTGAACTCCTCAGCAAGTGGGTGGGGGAGTCAGAGCGTGGAATCAGAGAGGTGTTCAGGCGAGCGAGGCAGGCTTCTCCATGCGTGATATTCTTCGACGAAGTTGACGCCCTGGCGCCGACGAGGGGTATGGGCGGAGACAGCATGGTGACAGAACGGGTTGTGAGCCAGCTCCTGACCGAACTGGACGGCGTCCAGAGCCTTCAGGGAGTCGTCGTGCTGGCGGCGACAAACAGGATCGACATCGTCGACCCGGCCCTGCTCAGGGCGGGAAGGTTCGACAAGCTGATTC
>DASPPO010000058.1:0-8532 GCA_035625455.1 Nitrososphaerales archaeon
CAGCTCGTTGCACTTCGCGATTGTTCTAGTTATGGCGTCCCGGCCAAGGGCGGCCGTTGCCTCCGCAACCGGTAAACAGTAGAAGGCGAATGTCTCGAAGCCCAAGACCCCGTATGACTGCCCCACATGGACGAATCTTCCGTTCCTCCCGGCGATAACCGTGTGGTTCCTTCTTGTAGTAACACAGTAGACCGTTCCCTCGAAGGGCACCTCCTCGAAGTTCTTTGTCCTCGCGCTCCCTGCGTGGGTCAACTTCGAACTCACATTCTTGAAAACGACCCGATAGATCTCTCCGTCAAAGCTCATCTTCGCTTTCATCCCAAGCATTGTAGTCAGGACTACCAGCTCCTCGGCGAGTTTGACGCTAGAAGTTGCGTATCTCACTCCTCTGCGGTTGCCATCCCCCTTGTACACAGAATCAAGAAATGATTTCATTGTTTCAGTGGAATCGAATACAAAATCCGGGACCGCCTTCGAGGTCGAGTCAAGGGATTTCGAGCCTGGCGCATAGCAATGGCCGACCATCCATTCGTAGAGGACCGAGCTTGTGATTTGGAAGTACTTGTTGTCCCCACTGTCTTGGACGTGAGGGAGACGGAGTCGATCGAGTAGATCTATGATTTCGGATCTGAACTCAACTCCCCTAACATTCCCCCCGCCTTGGCCCTGTGAGATTGTCAAAGACGTGGTTCTGCCCCGGTGGGCCCCGTTTGCATTCCGCTTCTCTTCGGTGATGTGGGGCGACCCTTCGGAAACATACCATCCGCATAACGACGCGAAGTCGACTGCGTCGTATCGGACCGGTATCTTTGCCGATTGGAATCCGCCGACCAGAACGCTACCTCCCGCCGCCTCTGCGACGTCGATATCTCCCTCCCCAACATAAACGGCGGGGACCTCGTAGTGGGACTCGAGCCTTTGGCGCTCCTGGCTCCGGTTTTTGCAGACCTTCCCATGTTCCCTTATTTTCAGCTGTTGCTCGGGAGGTAGTCTTCTGAACCAGTTTATGAGCCGCATTCCGGCCTCCGGATAGAAGTTCGCGTACGCGCCCACGAGCTTCGCGGTCTCCAACACTGAAACACTAGCGGGTGGTCCTGCGGTCCGCACTCCTCCCTTCAACTTCGGTATCGCCACGTTCGCCAGACCACGGACTTCCTGTGCCGTCCTGAAGAGTGTGTGCGTCTGCGACGCCTTGCGGCGGTCCAGTGTAAGGAACCTGTGGTTTGGAGTGACCATCAGGTCCACAAATCTGGAGTCCTTGAAATGAAACAGGTCCCCCTGATATCGAAACGCTTGCACCTCGACAATGTCGTCGATTTCAGCTTCCAGAGTTTCTGGATTGACGCTAACGACCTCATCGCCGACTTTCAGCTCCTTGATGTTCCTTATGCCGCGGGGGGTGACCACATAGGTGTCCCCCGTGAAGCAGGCGTTGAGGAATACCTTCAGGCCCTGCGATACGACGTTGTACAGATCTCTGTCGTCTTTAGACAACGATGCATCCCTGGTCAGCGGCTTGTAGTGCGCAACCCTGAGGTCTCTCAGGGACCCTGTCACGAGGCTCACGATTCCCTTTCTTTTCGTGCAGACCCACGATGAGGTGTCTGGTATGGTGTTGGTCTTGCACTCAGGGTGAGGGCAGTTGACCGTCTCGTAGGAGAGGTTGTGGACTTTGATCAGGCTCGGATAAAGGCTCGCGAAGTCGAGGACGGAAACGTCGAAGTATACCCCCGGCTTTGGCTCGATCACGAATCCCCCCTTGTACTTCTTCCCCTTGATCATGGCCTGCGACGAAGCTCCCCCCTTCTCCCCCAGCTCGTCCTGCCGCGGGATCAGTGCGCCTATCTTCCTGTGCTCGAAGAAGAGGAGGCTCCTGATCCAGTTGGAGACCCCAAGCCTCGAAACGTCGTTCATTGGCATCTTCCCTATCCTTGAGATGACCTGCAGCAGCTTCATCACCACCGAGCCCATCATTGACGTGAACTCGTAGGTGAGCTGAGAATCGTTCAGACAGTATCTGCCCAACTCGGCGAGTGGAAGGTCTCCGATTTCCCCCTGAAACTCGATTTTTGATTTGCCCAGGAGCGCCTCGGCCACGCCGTTGAGCGTGTGCTCCGTGTACCTGTTCCCGAAGGCGTAGACTTGGATGGACCTGTTCCTGAAGAACTGATACATGTCTATGTGGATGCCGTGCTTGAGGGAAGCGGCGACCCTCTCAAGCTGGATGGGATCCTCTTCCTCCCTGATTCCCAGGGCTTCGGCCCTGTGCTGCAGATACCGCAGGTCGAAGTCATCCCCGTTGAACGTGACGATGACCGGGTAGTCCATCATCTTTGAGAAGACCTCCCTGAGTAGGTCCGTCTCATCCGTGAAGACCCTGAAGGAGAAGACGTTGGGGTCAAGGCCGCCGTCGTCTCTTTCACCCTTCAGCAGATAGACCATTTTCTCTTGGTCGTTGAAGAACGAAACCGCGATCACGGGCTGCTTGGGGTTCTCGGCGTCGGGGAGCCTCCCTTCTTCGTTGTCCACTTCGATGTCGAGGGCGACCCTCTTGAAGTTCGCAAGCGGCTCGCTCAAGAGCTCTGCCCAGTCCCGGAGATACGGCTGGAACTCGGCCGGGTTCCTCACCGTCACCTCTTCGAGGGACCTGTTCACCCTGTCCGGGACTTCGTGGGTCAGCGGGGACACGTTGCCGTTGGACACGCGGTAGTATGTTCCCATCTTTAGCCCGCGGTCGTACGTGAAGTTTTCGTAATACTTGATGTCCGCTTCCCACGCCCTGATCATGTCCCTTATGCTGTCGTTTCCACCCCCTATGGCGAGGGGGTCGGTGGTCACGATCTTCCTCAGATTTACCCTCGCGTCGTTAAGGAGGTCGAGTTTCTCTTCCTCCAATATGTCTATGACGTCCTTCCGAGCCCTGACCCTGTCCAGTTCGTTCGATGGGAGTCTCGTAAAGCAGTAGGGGTGGTGTCCAGTGTTGTCCTCCCAGATCCAGAACCTTCCCGCCTTTTCGTCGTAGAACTTGAGCAGCGCTAGCCTCTTGTCTCCGTCGTAGGAAGCAGATGCCAGCATCCCCTTCTCCAGTTCCCCCACCGGCTTGGTTAGTTCCGAGAGTTTGGCTGCAAGATCTACCGCCGTAGTGTCAGACTGCCCCGACATGGAAGGGTCGAGCGACGGCGGAGCCTTCGACAAATAAGCCTACCTAGCTTCCCGGCGCCGAGTCGGACGATTTATATCGGCTTTCCCGGTCGGCCCCTGAGATGCCGAGGCTTCTGGACGTGTTGGTGGCCAACGCCGCCTATGCATTCATTGCAGTGGGCGTGGTCTGGCTCGCCATAGCGGTGCTTGGTGGTTCTTTCCTAATCCTCTGGCCCGTGGTGGCGTGCATTGCGGGCGGGGTCATGCTCAGGGAGTGGCCCGCAGGGAGACTGACCTGGCCCTGGGCCGTCGCTACAGCGGTGTTGGGGTTCCTTCTGTCAGCCTACGAGGTGTACGAGTGGATTGCCTTCCTAGGAGGGACGTTCTCTACCCTCGCAGCGGCGTCGGTGATAGGGTTCGCTCTCTTCGCCCTGGCGCACGTGTTCCTTTTCTACTCTGCCACCGCCAAGCCCACCATTTCGAAAGCAGCGCCTGAATAGGACTCCGGAAATCCGAGGGAGCCCTTCGGCAGAGGGAGCGCTCAAATAAACCCCGTTGGGAGGCGGTTCAAGGGACTTGTCTCGGATATCGGTCAACAGGCCCCTCCTGGGGGAGGAGGAGAAGAAGGCGGTGGAACGTGTCATCTCCTCGGGGATGCTGGTTAACGCTTCGTACGAAGGAGGGGAGCAGGTCAGGGCATTCGAAGGAAAGGTCCGGAGCCTCCTCGGGGTCAAGCACGTAGTCGCCGTCAATTCGGGGACAGCGGCGCTGCACGCGTCTCTCGTGGCACTGGGGGTAAAGCAGGGGGACGAAGTGATAGTGCCACCCTTCACCTTCGTTGCGACGGCCAACGTGGTCCTTGCCATCGGAGCCAAGCCCGTCTTCGTGGACATCAAGGACGACTACAACATCGACCCCGCGGCCTTCAGGAGGGCCGTCACGAGAAAGACGAGGGCGATCATCCCGGTCCACGTCTACGGCTATCCCGCAGACATGGACGAGATCCGAGAGATCGCGGGGCAGAGGTCCGTCGCTGTCATCGAAGACGCTGCGGAATCGTTGGGCGCCACCTACAAGGGGACAGAAACGGGGAAGCTTTCAGACGCGGGGTGCTTCAGCCTCTACGCGACCAAGGTGGTCACCTCAGGAGAGGGGGGCGCGGTCTCCACGGACGACGACGAGCTGGCCGACATTCTCAGGCTGGTGAGGAACCACGGCCAGGTCCACGGCTACGACACCCGCCACCTCGGTTTCAACTACAGGCTGCCGGAGATGAGCGCGGCACTCGCCTCCGTCCAGATGGACAGGCTGAGCGGGTTCCTTGAAGCGAGGGTGAAGAACGCGAAGTACCTCAACGATAGGCTTCTTTCGGTGGACGGTGTAAAGTTCACCCAGGACGAACCCGACAGGACCCACGTCTTCTACCTGTACACACTCCACATCAGGAAGAACAGGGACAGGGTCCAGAGGGCGCTGGACCACGCGGGGATAGGGGCAGCAGTCTACTGGCCCACTCCCGTTCACAGGACGCCGCTCTACAAAGATCTGGGGTACGCGAAGAAGAGGATGGTCCGGGCCGAGGACGCTTCGAAGCACGTGCTTTCTCTTCCGGTCCACCCGGGACTCGCAGAAGATGATCTGGACAGGGTGTGCGATGCGTTCCTTAAAGCTGCGCGAGATTACCTTTAGCGTGCCCATGGCCCACGAAGGGTGGAGATCGTGACAAGGGCCCTCGTATCCCTCATGTGCCACCCGGAGAGGAGCCCGAAGGTCGAAATCCCCCCCGATGCAAGATACGAGTCCTTCGTAAACAGGACTCCTAACTACGCGGATGCCTATAGGGAGGCCATCGCCCGGGCTGTCGCAGGCGGAGTCGACCTCGTAACGGCCGATACCGACGGGTACCACCCTCCGGGGGAGATAGTCAAGCTGGCCGTTGGCGAATTCGGGGAGGGTGCGCTGCTCGTGCTCCCCTACAGGACGAACCTGGGATTCCAGTCGAAAGCATTCTCTTTCTTCTTCTCCGTCTTGGAGGGGACGCGCATCAGGGATGCCACCGGAGGCCTCTGCAGGCTGTCTCTCGACCTGATGAAGTCTTTCCCCCCTCTGAAATCTGTCGACATGACGGTGCACATCGAGATACTCAAGCGTACCCTGAAGTCAGGGGCGCGGGTGGTCCAGTACGGATACCGCTCCGACCTCAACGACGAAGAAGGGTCGAGGCGGACCAGGCACTACCAGGTGAGGCTCGTCGAAGCAGCGCTCAGATGACCTATCGAGGTTCATCTTGCTCCCCCGGCCCGGAAAAACAGAAATACGAGACACCTCGGGCGAGGTTGTAGAATGAGCGAAACACCCGCTTCCACCCCTGCGCCGAAGGAGCAACCGGCCAGGGTCTTTGCCGGGGCGGTCTACGAGTGCGTAAGGTGTGGGACGAAGACCACCCAGGAGGAGTTAGCGAAGCTCCCGGAGGTCAAGTGCATCTGCGGGTACAGAGTGTTCAAGAAGGCCCGTCCTGCCGTTGTCAAGCAGATCAAGGCCGTCTGAGAAGCAATCTAAGCCCCCTTCGTCGATTGGCTAATTTCGGCCAATGATTTAATTACACGGTCAGGTCGGCCAGTCCGATTCCTGATGCATCTCATGCAGAGCAAAGAAAGAGCCGCCATTCTAGGCTATGGGGCGTACATTCCATTTTACAGGCTACCTACAACGGAGGTCGCGAGGGTCTGGAAAGGGGGAGGGTCGGGCCCGAACCTGGAGAAGGCCGTCGCGGCGGCGGACGAAGATACAGTGACCATGGCGCTGGAAGCGGCGAGGCAGGCCATGAACATGGCGGGGGTGAAGACCCTTGGGGCCGTGTTCGTAGGGACAGAATCCAAGCCGTACGCCGTAAAGCCCACGAGCACCATTGTGGCCCAGGCGCTGGACCAGCACAACACGCTGGCGGCCGACCTGGAGTTCGCCTGTAAGGCCGGGACCGAGGCGATGCAGGTCATAACGGGGCTCGTCGGGTCGGGCATGATAAGCGCAGGGTTGGCCATAGGGATGGACACGGCGCAGGGGAGGCCGGGGGACGACCTCGAGTACACCGCGGCGAGCGGGGGGGCCGCCTACGTCATCGGGAGAAGGTCGAAGGACGCAATAGCGGTGATCGACTGCAGCACATCCTACGTATCTGACACGGGAGACTTCTGGCGAAGAGCTCACGAGCGGTACCCGAGGCACCTCTCTAGGTTCACAGGGGAGCCGGCATACTTCCACCACATCGAGAGCTCGGTAACGGTCCTGTTCAAGGAAACGGGGCACAAGCCTTCGGACTTCAAGTACGCGGTCTTCCACCAGCCGAATCCGCGCTTCCCCGTAGAGGTCGCGACTCGGCTCGGCTTTACGATGGACCAGATCAAGACCGGGCTCCTCAACCCTCTGATTGGGAACACATACGCCGGGAGCTCCCCCATCGGACTCGCGGCGGTGCTCGACGAGGCGAAGCCCGGGGACAAAATCCTGTTGGCGAGCTTCGGGTCGGGCGCAGGGTCTGACGCCTTCTGTATCGAAGTATTAGAGGGGATAACCAGGACCAGGGGGATGAACCCCACGGTGAAGTCGATGCTGGAAAGGAGCACCAAGATCGACTATTCCACATACTCGAAGTTCAGGGACAAGCTGGAGAAGTAGGCGATTCCGTGCCAAGGTCAAAGGTCTACGTCAACTCGATTGGCATGACCACCATTGCGGACCACTGGGAGTACTCGATACTCGACATGGCCGTCGAGGCTTCCAGAGGTGCGCTCAGGGGATTTGGGAAGAAGAAGCCCGACCAGATCATTGTCGGCAACATGTTCAGCGCGGTCGGGGCGCATCAGGAGCACCTCGGCGCGATGCTCGCGGACGGCCTGGGGCTTTCAGGGAGCCCGGCGTTCAAGGTCGAATCTGCGTGCTCGTCCGGAGGTACGGCGTTCAACGTGGGGTACAATCTCGTAAGGTCGGGAGCGATCGACTCCGCCCTGGTGGTGGGGGTGGAGAAGATGCGGGACCTCGAACCTGAAGACGTTTCCCAGGCGCTCGCCATGGCCGAGTCGGCGGAGTACACCCAGTTCGTGGGGGCGACCTTCGCCGCTCTGAACGGACTATTGGCGAGGTACTACATGGAGCAGATGGACGTGTCCAGGGACGAGTTGAGTTCAATCCCTGTCATCGACCACTCGAACGCCGTCACGGCGGCCCATGCTCAGTTCAGGAAGGCGATAACGCCGGAGGTGGTGAGCAGGTCAGCCATGATTTCCGACCCACTGAGGCTCTTCGACTGCGCCCCCGTAGGAGATGGTGCCGCGGCCGTCCTGCTGGTCAATGATCGGGCAGCCTCCGGGACCAAGAGGAAGATGGCTGAAGTCCTTGGCGGGAGGATCGCCACAAACGAATTCAGCCTCTACGAGAGGGAAGACATGCTGGACTTCAAGTCCACCCATCTGGCCTTCAGAGGAGCGATGGAGGATGCGGGGCTTGCGCCTTCTAAAATCAGCCTGGCGGAGTTGCACGACGCTTTCTCGGTGGTGGGTGCGCTTTCGTTGGAGGCGATGGGGTACTCGAAGAGGGGGCATGCTTCGAAGGACGCCAGGGCGGGGAAGTATGGAAGAGGCTCGGAGCTCCCGATCAACACCTTTGGGGGCTTGAAAGCGCGGGGACACCCCGTGGGGGCTACGGGAGTCTACCAGATTGCAGAGGCATACCTCCAGCTCACGGGACAGGCTGGCGAAAACCAGGTCGAGGGGGCAGAGTACGCGGTCACCCAGAACGTGGGAGGCGTGGACACGACCGCGGCGGTGCACGTGTTCGGGAGGGCATCCTAGATGTCGATCCAATACTGGCGCATAAGGGACAGGTACTATCGTCTGATAGGAAGCAAGTGCGCAGACTGTGGGGATGAGTTCTTCCCCCCCGTCTACAGGTGCAAGGGGTGCGGTTCTGAACACGTCATGGACAGGGAGATGCCCAAGACCGGGAGGATCATGACATACACGGTGCTACACGAACCCCTGCCAGGGTTCGAGGCCCAGACGCCCCTCTACCTAGCGGTGGTGAAGCTCGACAACGGGGCGAGAATCCTGACACAGATCGTAGATTCCCCAGAGGATTCGGTGAAAACGGGCGCTAAGGTCCGGGCGACCGTCAGAAGGGCGATGGTGGACGGCGATTCCGGCCAGATAATTTACGGATACAAGTTCATTGTAAGTAGCTAACGATCTGTTCCAAGCAGAAGCGTTGGTCAGAGAAATGCAGATTCAAACACACATGGAACTGGTTGGATGTGTTCTGGCTGCACAATCAGCCCATGTACCAGTCATTCATCCAGGCAATCAAAATGCCCTTATCTAAACCGGCGCGACGATCCTA
>DASPPO010000059.1:0-24019 GCA_035625455.1 Nitrososphaerales archaeon
AGCAGTCGGGTCCGGCAGGATCAACCGGAGTCGATTATCGAGGAGTACGACCACGCATTTCTGCGAGGTGTAAAGCACAACCCACGTCAGATCTAACCGAAGTCAGATCTCCACTTTTGTACGCGCATCTGGAGGTCGTGCATTTCATGGCGTTAGGGCTCGGCCCTTGTGCTCGAGGCAGACGCCGCCAATTAATGCGCAGAAGCGGCCTCGGTCGGCACTTCGTATATATGCATTCCCGTGTGAAATCGGCACAGTCCAGCCAACTGCCCGTATCCGTGGTTTTGGATTTCTCAGAGGTTAGTCAAGGGCGGAGACTGACCGTGCGGGGGCCCCAATCGTTGCTATGGCTAATTTGGGGAGTGCCGCCTCTACTTGGATTTGGACTGCTGATTGGCGGGTGGACCTTCCAGCATGGAAACCCGCTTCTCGATTCTGTACAGATAGTACGCGAGTACGATGAAGAAGGCCAGGAGAAAGAATCCGTTCACGAGGATTCCGAAGATGCCAAGAAAAGCGAGAATCACAGGTATGGTATAGCCGCTCCATGGGCTCTGAGCGCTCATAGACCGCAGCTCCTGACGGCCCTTTGATAGGCCTTCCCGTCATCTGGCCTGCCCCGGACTCGTCGGTCGCCGGGTGTCAGTACCCGTAGACGTCACTGTGGAAGCGCGGGGCCAGGGCCATGATAACGCACTGCTCCGTGAGGTCGGCCCGGGTCACCATCCCCTTGGTGAGGAAGTTGACCAGGCCCCCTTTGTCTCCGACCTCTTTTATCCCGCTGACCTTCTCGGCCCATCGTTCGAGTTCCCTCCCCTCCCGGAAGAGCTCGTCCATGGCCTCCCGGGGCAGCATGTAACCTGCCGAATGGCCGAGGGTGACCCTCCCGCTCCTGTCTGCGATTGCTCCGACTTGGTTGTCGAAGTAAACGGGGCCGATGGTGAATATGCCGGCCTCTACACCGGCTCCGAAGTCGCCTCCGACAACAGACAGTGCGTACTTGGCCCGATCGGTCGCTCCTGCGGCCATCTCGTCCAGGCCCCTTGGCTGTGCTTTCGCCACCCCGGCGGAGTCGACGGGACGGACTTCAACGTCTTTGTAGTACCTAGTGAACGCCCGCTTGATGCCCTCAATCTTTGCCGGGTTCTTCGTGCCTATGGCGATTACGATTCTGCTCTCGGGCACGATTTTGTCACCTGGTTGTCAGAGCGAGTTCAGGAAGCTGGCGAGGTGTCCGATGTAGGCGTCGCGGGCGTCCCACATGGAGCCGTGTGAAGCCCCCTTCAGGACCACCAGCTCCGACCGTCTAATCTTCTTGTGTAGGAGCTCGTGGAGTCTTGGCGTAAGGAAGTCCCTGTCTCCGCATATGATGAGGCATGGGACCTTCAGCGAGCCGAGTCTGTCAGTCACGTCCCAGTACCTCATGTTGCCGCTCACCGCCACCACGTGGGGTCCGAACATTGTGTTTGCAACGGCGAAGCTGAAATTGTCGAACGCATACTTCAGGGTCTCCGGCCAGGGGTCGATGACTGCCTGGTGCAGGTGGTTGAACTTCTCGATGGCAGCGAGGTACTTGGGGTTCTGGAAGTCCCCTTCGCCCTCGTACTTGGTCACCGCCTTTCTGACATCAGCCGGGAGTGCCTCGAAGACCTTCTGCACTTCCTCCATCAGCATGGGAATGCTCGAAGTTGTCCCTGACAGGACGAGGCTCCTGATGTTCGCCTGGTACTTCAGGGCATAGGTCTGCGCGAGCATCCCTCCCCAGCTGTGACCGTATAGGTGGACCTTGCCGAGCCCGAGCGCCCCCCTGACCCCCTCCACCTCTTCGACGTACCGCTCAACGGTGTAGAGTGCCTGGTCCTTCAGCCTCTGCGACTTGCCGCCGCCGCTCTGGTCGTAGAGGACGACCCGGTAGCCCGACTTCGCGAGGTCGAAGAGGGGAGTCAGGTAGTCGTAGGAGCCTCCGGGGCCCCCGTGCAGACCGAGTATGGTCCCGCGGGCAGGCTCCCCCTCCGTGCGGTAGTAGATTCTGAAACCTCCAACCATCAGAAAACCTTCTGGGTCCACGGGGGCGGCCTCGGTGTCCCCGCTATAAACGGGAGCGGCGCCCTAGGAAACCCTAAGATCTTCGAGCAGCTTGTTGATGTTCGCCAGTGGGGTCCCGTCGGGGCGAGCTATCTCCTGGGTGGCGGGCGGGTTGGTCCTGTAGGATGGGCTGCGCCCTGCTAGCCTCTCCTCGTAGGTCGTGACGAACTCGTTCTGGTAGAATATACCGATCGGCGTGTGGTCGCCGAACTCGAAGCTCTTGAGGACCGCTTGCTGGACCTTCGCCTGGACTTCGCTCTCGACGTCGCTGTGGACGATTCCATCATATCCGGTGTCCTCCAGCTTGTAGGTCCTGGGCATCATCTTCCCCGCGGGGTCGAGGTTCCCCTCTCCGGCCCAGTATTCCTTCGTCTGAATGTCGTTGTATGTCGGACAAGGTTGGAGAACGTCGAGGAAGGCGTACCCCTTGTGACGTATCCCCTTGATTATCAGGTCCTTGAGGTGCCGGACGTCGTAAGAGTACCCCCTGGCGACCCAGGTGTACCCCGCCGCGATGGCGAGTAGGAGAGGGTTAATCCCTTGATTGACGTTGGGAGTCGGGAGTGATTTCGGCTTCATCCCCAAACCGAGAGTTGGCGAGGCTTGGCCCTTCGTGAGGCCGTAAACTTCGTTGTCGTGGACGATGTAGAGCATGTCGAGATTCCTCCTCCCGGAGTTGACGAAATGGCCAGCACCGATTCCGAGGCCATCCCCGTCCCCTCCCTCGATGATGACCTCAAGATTCGGGTTGGCCAGCTTGATCCCTGTCGCGAAGGGCACGGCCCTGCCGTGCAGTGTGTGGACTCCGTAGGTCTTGATAAAGTGAGGCGCCTTCGAAGAGCACCCAACTCCGGACACGACCACCGTGTTGGAAGGGTCGACGTTCATCTCCGCGAGCGCCATCTGGACCGCGTTGAGGATGCCAAAGTCTCCGCAGCCTGGGCACCAGTCGTTGTGAGCCCCCGTCTTCAGGTCGGATAGCTTAAGCGCCACGCCTCAACACTGTCCTTGTCGGTGCCTTCCCTTCGTAAATCACCTTCAGTGCATCGTACACTTCCTCGGCAGACATGGGCCTGCCGTTGTACTTCACGACCACCTGCTTGACAGGGATGCAGGTCCTCTCGCGAAGAATCCCTATCAGCTGTGCTGAGTAGTTCATCTCGACGCCGACCACCTTCTTGGCCTTCGACAGGACCTTGGTCACGTACTCGGTTGGGAACGGGTTGACGAGCCGAATCTGGAGGAAGTTAACCTTGATGCCGTCCTGCTCCAGCCACTCCATGGCGTCGAGTATGGCGCCCTTCGTGGAGCCCCAGCTCACCACCGTGATGTCGGCGCGCTCAGGGCCGAAGAAGTTCACCCTGTCGGAGAGCGGTATCTCCCTGTCGGCTAGGTCTATCTTCCCCATCCTCTTCTCCATCATGTAGTCCCTGATCGACGGGTCTTCGGAGATGTGGCCGAGCTCGTTGTGCTCGTCACCCGTGTCCCAATATACCCCTCCCTTGGTACCCACCGGGGGTCTCGGAGAGATTCCGTTGGGGGTACGCCTGAATCTCTCATACTCGCCGTTTACCGCATCTGTAATCTCCCTGCGGAACTCGCCCCTGTCTATCTTAATCCTGTTCACGTCCAGCATAGGTAGGGTGCCGTCGGAGTTGGCGAGGGCCTTGTCGACCATGTGGATGACAGGCGTCTGGTACTCCTCAGAGTAGTTGAATGCCCTCACCGTGTCGTAGAACGCCTCTTCCAGGTCACCGCTGGCCAGGACGAGCCTCGGAAACTCGCCGTGGCCCGCATGGAGCGCGAACCGCAGGTCTCCCTGCTCGTGGCGAGTGGGGAGCCCTGTGCTCGGACCGCCCCTCGAGTAGAGCGTAATCACAACGGGGACCTCGTTCATGCCAGCGTACCCCATCCCTTCGGCCATCAGCGAAAAGCCGGGGCCAGAAGTCGATGTGGCGGAGCGGACGCCCGCGAGCCCCCCGCCTATCGCCATGGTGATCGCCGCAATCTCGTCTTCCGACTGGACGACTGCGATGTTCCCCTTACTCGTTATGTCGGCAGCTTCCGCCATCTGAGGGTTCTCCTGGCTGGCGAAGCCATCGAGCTGGAACTCCGAGTGTCCTTCGAGGAACTCGCTCTCGTCGCTCGCGGGGGTGATTGGGTAGTATGTCTGCAGCCTGCACCCCGCGAGCTCTTTCGCCATGGCCACCATCGAGTTGCCCCTGACGAAGAGCCTGGTTCCATCTGACTTGACCGGGGAGAGCTTCGTGGCAAAACTCCCGGCATATTTCTGCTCCATGAAATCGTACGCGACTCCAACCGCCTCGGCGTTCATTTCGGCGGCCTTCGGCTTCGACCTGAATTGTTTCTTCACGGTCTCCTTCACGACGTTCTCATCGTAGGAGAGAAGAGCGAAGGACGCGGCCACGGCCATTACATTGAGCATCCTCTGGAGGGTGCTCAGGGAAGTCTCGCCGAACTTGGACCCCACCACCTTGAGCAGCTCGTTGTAGGGGACAGGATAGACGTGAACCCCACGTCTGCGCGCTAGTTCGAGTACGCCTCTGACATCCGGAGACAATCCCGCCTTGGACAGTTCGGCACTGAGGGTCGCCCTAACCGGGGGCTCGAGGGTGGGAATCTGGTCCAGGCGCTTGGTGTCCTGGTCCGGATCGTAGATTATCGCACCTTCCTTCCTGACCTCTAGGGCGTGCCTGAAGATGGTCTCCTCCTCGTAAGTCGCCAGCATGTCGACTGTGTCGATGTGGGACCTGATCAGGTTCTTAGAGACGCGAACCTGAAAGTAGCTGTGTTCCCCCTTTATGTTGGAGTAATACTCTCTCTTGCCAAAGACGGAGAGGCCGCCTGCCGCGGCCGCCCTCGCGAAGACGTTGGCCGAGGTGTCGACGCCACTCCCCTGGACGCCCCCAATCATCCAAGAGAAGTCTTCCCTAATCAATCAGGAAACGCCTGTGCCTCTGGGAGCTCTTGCTTCTTTAAGAATATAGTTATTACGTCACTTACGCATACTTACGAGAAGGGCTGAGCGATTGGACGAATCGAGAAGGGTGCAAAGGGTGGGGTACAACTCGCTGTCGATTTCTATCCCAAAGCAGTACGTGAAGGACATGAACCTGAAACAGGGGGACAGTCTCCTGTTCAAGGAGGACTCCGATGGGACCCTCCGCCTAATCCCTGCGACAAAGGCGAGGGAGGAGGCAAAGGCAATCGTGAGGGCTGAACAGGCCGGGAGCCCGGAGATGCTCGCCAGACTCGTTGTGGGAGCCTACGCCCTCGGTTATGACACAATCGAGGTTTCGGGGAGGGAACGGCTTGACCATGCGATGACGAGCCGGGTGGTCGACACGGTCAAGAGGCTCAGAGGGATGGAAGTAGTCGAGTCAGACGTCAGGCACATAGTGGCCCAGAGCTTCCTAGATCCCACCAAGTTCCCGGTCGATTCTCTGATTAAGCGGCTCCAGATGCTCGTGTCCGGGAGCCTAGAGCGCGTGACGGGGTCGCTGGACCTAAAGGAGACGGGAAGCCTCGATGGCGTGGGTTCTGTCAAGGAAGAGATTGACGAGCTGTACTGGCTCATACTCAGGCAACTCTTGGTGGCGCTGAACAGGAGAGAGCTGGCCTCGGAGATTGGGATAGAGTCTCCGCTCCATGCATCGGGAGACAGGGTCTCGGCGAAAACACTCGATGAAATCGGAGGCATAATCCAAGACATAGCCCAAGAGCTGGCGAGGTTGCGGGGACTGGGAACGAACATGGATCCACGGGTGATAGAGGCGCTCGGAAAGCTAGCCGCTAAAGCTGGGGAGGCGTTCAATACGACGGTCGAGAGTCTGCTCACCCCCGACATCAAGCTCATCAGCAATTCGCTCGCCCTTGTTGAGGAGACGACTGGACTTGAGAAGGACGTGACAGAGGAGATGCTGGCCTCCGGGGAGTTCGGCTATGCGAGGGTACTGGCATCCTACTTCGGACAGATAGCGAGATACTGCAATATAATCATCGAGATTTCGTCTCACCGTCTGCTGAGAAAGACAAGCCGGGTGGCGACCGTCCAGCAGTGATAGAGCCTTAATCAGAACCCGATGAAGCGCCCATGGTGCGGGGGTAACAAAGCTTGGCTAAATGTGCGGGACAGAGTTCCCCGACTCAAGATCCGGCCATGCTTCGGATGGGGCATCCCGTCCCTTAGGGGTTCGTGGGTTCAAATCCCACCCCCCGCATTTGTGGGACTCGCTGTTAAATGCCGGCAGGGACCTGCGGTCATATGACCATAGAATGTCTTTACCATTTAGTTCACTCGGGTTATTCTGATGAAAATGGTCGGAGTCGAGGCGAGGTGGAACTCGGGCGATTCAGTCAAGCGCGCTAGGAGCCTAGTTCAGACAGTGAAGCTTCTCGGGTCCCGTTCCCGGCCCGAAATTTCTTGGGTATCGAAGGTGACCGGAACAACGGTCGAGCGAGCAGAAAGGGCCGTCGATGAGATAACCATGTACTCGGAATCAATCGAAGAGCTGTCCAGGAACATCGAAAGCACGGGGAGATCCTATTATGCCCAGTTTCCGGCCCCGTTGGACCTCTTCGCTCTGGTCAGATTGTCCCGCCCGCAGAATCTCGTCGAAAGCGGGGTTGCCTCGGGCGTCTCTTCCACCTTTCTTCTGCTGGGAATCAAAGCGAACTCGGCAGGCATCCTTCATTCCATCGATTTTCCCGTGTTCAGGAAAGGGAGTCGTGGGAATCAGCCCTGGGCCATTCCGCAAGGTATGTACTCCGGCTGGGCTGTCCCCACTAAGCTAAGGGAGCGATGGAATCTGAGGCAAGGGCGGAGCGAAGACCTGCTCGGGCCTCTTCTCGGGGAAATAGGGACGCTTGATCTGTACTGCCACGACAGCCCGGTTGACGTCAAACACTTCGAGTTCGAAATGGAGTCGATTCGGAAATATCTGAGACCCGGCTCACTGGTCGTCGCCGACAACACGGACAAGAAAGTGTTCGACGAAGCGGCACGTTCTGTGGGCGCAGAAGCTTTCTATCGCAGACATTCTAGCCTAGGAGCGTTCCGGTGCCCTGAGGGGACCGGAACTGAACGAAATTCCACCCGAGCCGTTGTGAGGCACGCTATTTCAAAAGGTCCTTGACGTTCTGGGAGATTAGGTCCACAGCTTCGAAGATTCTCTTCTTCCTCGTTTCTGGCTTCTTCGCGGCTGAAATCCAGATGAAGTACCTCTTGCGATGGCTTGGCGCGAATCTCTTGTAGTTACTCCACGCCTTTGCATTCGCCCTCAGAGCCTCCTCCAGGTCTGCCGGGACCTTCATCCCCTCTCTGTTGACTCTTTCTAACGTAGAAATTTCCGGGGTTCTTTTCTTAAATGCCTCCAGACCCCACTCGGTCATCCGCCCTTCGGTCCGCAGTCTCTTGACTCGGGAGATGTTGAGGCTGGACCAGATGCTCAAGGGTTTGCGCGGAGTGAATTTCCTCGCGTACCTCTCGTCGTCAATCTTCCTGACCAGGCTGTCAATCCAGCCGTAGGCTAGCGCGCCATCGATGGCCTCGTCGTAGCTTAGCGATTTCACGCCCTTCTTACGGAAGACCAGCCATACACCCTGACTCGACTGGTGGTTGGCCGCAAGCCATGAACGCCATCGGGCCCCGTCTTCGACTTCGAGGGTTTCCAGTTCCAAGTTAGTCATCCGGCACCGAGAACTGCTTACGGGCCCATGCGCAGCCTGACTGGAAGCTCGACGCCGTAGCCCATGGAGATCTTGGACAGCATGCTAGAAACGTCTCCCTCCCGCGCCATGTTGTCCAGCTCTCGAATCAGTTTGAGGGAGCCCAGGACCCTTCTGTTGGTCTGGCAGACATAGGGGATTGATTTCACGTCGTTGAAGAAGGCGGCCCTCTCCTCCTTTGTTGGTTCTTTCCCATAGTCGCGGGCTAGAACATATTCGATTTCCTTCAGGGTGTCCTCCAAGCACTTCTCGGAGCCAGAGAAGCCGAAGAAGCAATGCTGGCAGTCCGCTGTGAGCATCTCCCTCATGGGTCCCTTCTCGTTCACCCTGTAATGCTTGTGAGTGTAGACGTATCCCTGGGTCTTCAGACGCTCCGTGACCTTGTAGACGGCCCCTACACTGAGACCCTGTGACAGCATGGCCTCGTGGAGCTCTGAGACAGAACCAGTAAGCCCCGAACAGAGCACGGACATCACCTTCTCCTCGGTCCAGATGGGGAGCTCTGCGACTTTCTTTTCGAGTGTTTGCCAGACCAGGCTCTTGTCAGAGCCGAACTCCGTCAGATTTCCCGCCGACCTGTTCTGAGATGTCAGGTGGAACAGGCCTTGCAGAGCTTGGCTGGTCTCCTTGGCCGTGAGGCCCGCCACCTCGGCGATGTACTGCAGCTTCAGGCTGGACTGGGACCAGTCCTCCTTCTCGCCAATGTAAGCGAGTGCCCAGAGGGCCGAGAGCTCGTTGTTCTGCCAGCTGCGCCGTACGTACCAGTCAAACTCCCTGACCGCTTTCACCGCGTACCCCCTAGACACAAGAAACCTCCTGTGGACCTGGCCCGCCCTCTTCAGCCCGAGAGAAGGCGAGATGACATCGAGCGTCTCCTCCACGTGATAGTCGCGTGGCACCAGGTAGGTCCGCCCCGACAGGGTTTCCACAGTAAAGGGCGGGCTGGAGATGTAGGCGCTTTCGTTCCACTCCGTCGGTCTGAAGTTGCCGAACAGGTTCATCGGTATCTTCAATTTGATCCTCCCATCATAAGGTCTGCGCGTTCTTTTACTCCTGTCCCCTAATTAGTCAAATGATTCGAATATATGCGCCGGCAAGAGGCGGGGCGAGTCCAACACTTTGAATTGGAGACGCCTGAGTTGAGACGACGAGGTAGCCGTCCGGGGCGTTTCAAGCTCGAAGTGAGGGTGTTCGGGATGGAAGATTGGACTCCAGAAACAATTTAGCGCCCCATTGAAGCCGATGCCATGAATGACCAGTCCGTTCCATGGAGGGTCGCCCGAGTGATGAGTTCTCAGGTCGAGAAGGCAGAAGATTTCCGCAGGCTCCACGACCGCAGGGAGGTCCTAGTGCTGCCTAACGCGTGGGACGTTCCTAGTGCCAGGGTGTTCGAGGATGAGGGATTCCCGGCCGTTGCTACTTCAAGTGCCGGCATGCTGGTGTCTCTCGGCTACCCGGACGGTGAGGAAATCCCGCCAAAGGATTTCGACGCAGCGATAAGGAGGATTGCTCGCGTGCTCTCCGTTCCTCTTAGCGCAGACGTCGTCGGAGGATTTGGGGACACCCCTGAGGGTGTGGCCAGTAGCGTCAGGGCCGTCATCAGGGCAGGTGCGGTGGGGATTAACATAGAGGACTTCGTACACAGAGCGAAGAAGCTCCTCCCGGTGGAGAAACAGAAGGCGAAACTCAGGGAGCTAATCCGCCTGCGCGAGGCATCTAAGGTCCACTTCGTCATCAACGCCCGAACAGACGCGCTGCGATATGCCCCCGGAAACGATGATGAGAAATTGGAGGAGGCCATCAGAAGGGCTGAAATCTACAGGGACCTCGGGGTGGACTGCGTCTACCCCATGGGGCTGACGGACGCCGCGTCGATTTCGAGGTTCGTTCATGCCCTGGATTTTCCCACAAATGTGATGGTCAGGAAGGGTCTTCCGACTGTGCCGGAGCTGAAGCGGCTGGGAGTGGCAAGGGTGAGCTTCGGGCCCACGGCGTCATGCGCTGCCATGGAGCTCCTCAGGCGCGCGTCCAGGGAAGTTCGAGGGAGGGGCACCTTTAGCTCGCTGATCGAAGGCGCCATCACCTTCGATGAGCTCAACTCTCTCGCTCTCCCGAAGAAACCAACCAACCCACGATAGTGAAGTGGGCCAACCGAGGAGGTCCGATGTTCAGGAGAGGCCTGTTAGACTTTGATGCCAAGCAATCGCTCGAGAATGTCCGAAAGTGTGATCATGCCTATCATCTTGTCTCCGTCATAGACGAAGGCGATGGTAGTGCCTGCGTCCTGCATCTTGTCAATGACAGATGGGAGACTGTCGTCCTCTGAGACCTTCGCGGGCTGTATCATGTAGTCCAAGATGGGAGAGTCGGTATGGTCTCTGGAGACCGCTCTCGAGACGGTCCTTGAAGTTACCGCGCCGATGTATGTGTTTCTCTTCGCGTCGTAGATGGGCATTCGTGGATGATTGGTCTGACCCATGGTCCTGAGTGCGTCGAAAACAGTAGAGCCGCTGTCTATAGACACTATCTCGTCTAGAGGTGTAAGGACGCTGGCGGCGTTGTTCTTTGAGGAGGCCAGTTGGGCCCTCAGGAGCCGTCCGGCGTCAGGCTCGATGTGTCCTGCCTTCTCTAACATCGTGACGACATCCTCGAACTCTGCGGCCAGGTCTACTTCTTTGTACCCTGGCTTCCCAACAAGCCTCTCCGAGAGGGCTCGGGCGAAGTTTGTCAGCGGGACTGCTATGGGCGCAAGTCCCGACATGATTTTCATCGTCGAAGGAGCTAGGACCATCGACATCTTCAGGGCGTTCTCAATCCCTATGGCCTTGGGAAGAAGGTAGAGGAGGGTCATGATCGCGAACGAACCACCAATTGCACTGTAGACCCAGCCTATGGGACCGAAAATGCCGGAGAGTATCAGCCCGATGGTGGTGGCGAGGACCACGTTGGAAATTGTGTCGACGAAGGTCGTCACGCTTACCAGCCTCGTCTTCTCGCTCACGATTTCGAGGGCGGTGGCAGCCTTCGACGAGCCTCCTTTTATGGAAGAGCTGAGAGAGAATGGCCGGAGGGTCAGATAGGTCGCTTCGACAAGGGAGGACCAGAAAGAAACAAAGACCGATGCGAGGAGTGCGACATAAACTATGACCGAGACCAATTCCTGTTGCTCCCGACTCCCCGCTCAGCTTACGATGGTGCCTATCTTCTCGCCGTGGATTGCCCTTATCACTCCCTTGGGATCAGCGCCGTTAAGCACCACCAGCTTCACCCTCGATTCGACGAGCTGGTCGACGGCCACGGGGTCGACGATGCTGTGGATCCCCGGTCTGTGTGAGCCACCCAGAATCTGCTTCATCTTCTCGTAGGTCAGTCTGTCGAGTCTCTTCGCCTTCTTGTTGACCCTAGGATCTTCGGTGTAGATGCCGTTTTGGTCTGAGGCCTTCACCAAGACGTCCGCCCTCCACTTCGCAGCCACAACTGCAGCCACGGTGTCGGTTGTTATGCCTGGCTTCAGGCCGCCCATCACGGCCACCCTGTTCCTGGCGAGGCGCTGGAGCATGCCGTCGATTGACGTGGGGACGCTGCTCACGCCCCCGAGCTTCATGGCCACGAGACGGGCATTAAGCCTAGACGCGTGGATTGCCACGGTGTCCTGCTGGTACGTCGAGAGGCCCATGGCAGCAGCAGACCTGATGTATTCCCGGGAGATTTCGCCGCCCCCGACGACGACCGCGACAGAATGTCCCTCGTAATTGAGGTCTGCAATCACATCGGCGTAGGCCTTAACGACCCTGGCAGAGGGAGGAGATCCGAGCACCGAACCGCCGATTCGTAACACAGCTTTCATTGTTCCAAGTCCTCGCCGAGGCATTCTTAGAAAGTGATAGGTTTTATAAATGGGTCAGGGACATTTTGAGCATCTGATGCCCGCTGCCTCCTTCGAAGCGATGGTTTCTTCGACCTGACCTAGAGGTAGCTCTGCATTGTCTAAGACCGACTCAGTTAGGCTATACAAGGTAAGGAAGCTCATCTCCGAGCTCAGCAACAAGGAAGGGAGAGGCACAGAGCTGGTTTCCCTCTACATTCCTCCCAAGAAGCCCATCCATGAGGCAATTGCAAACCTGAGGGAGGAATGGGGGACCGCAGGAAACATCAAATCTGACACCACCAGGAACCACGTCCAGGACGCCCTCACCAAGGCGATGCAGAGGCTCAAGCTCTACAGGAGTGCACCGGACACGGGCCTCGTGGTTTTCTCCGGGGCCCTCCCGACCAACGGCCCGGGGAGCGAGGTCGTCAATGTATGGGAGATTGTCCCGCCAAAGCCGGTCACCCAGTACCTCTACCAGTGCGACGATCACTTCCACGTCGAATGGCTCAGGGACATGCTGAGGGAGGAGAAAGTCTACGGAATCCTTGCCATAGATTCTAGCGAGACCGGAATGGGGATTCTCAGCGGAGACAGGCTGGAGGTAGCCGACGTGCTGACCTCGGGCATCTCAGGTAAGACAAGGAAGGGAGGCCAGTCCGCCAGGAGGTACGAACGTGGGAGGGAGATGGAGTTGACCTACTACTTCAACAGGGTAGGGGAGCATGCGACGCGGATATTCATCGACGACAACAAGGTCACGGGCCTACTGGTCGGGGGTCCAGGACCCACAAAGGACGAGTTCCTGAAGGGAGAGTATCTACACTATGAGCTGCAGAAGAAGATACTCGCTGTCCTCGACCTGGGGTACTCCGGACGGGAAGGAGTGAGGGAGCTTGTGGAGAAGGGGTCGGACGTACTGAAGGATGTCCGTCTGGTCGAGGAGAAGCGCCTTGTCCAGAGGTTCCTGGCCGAGGTGAATAAGCAGGCGGGCCTGGCCGTCTATGGCCTCCCAAGGGTCATGGATGCCCTCCAGAAAGCGAGCGCCGAGGTGGTCCTCGTCTCCGACGATCTCGACATGGTGAGAATCGACGCCGCGTGTAAGAAGTGCGGCACCGTCAAGACAGAGACAGTCGCAGCGGCGAAGAAGATTCAGGTGCGGCAAGACATGACATCCACCTCCTGCACGAAGTGCGGGGCGACAGACTATGATGTGGTGGAGAAGGATCTTGTGGACGTGCTCGAAGAGCTCGCCTTCCAAGTGGGATCGAAGGTCGAAGTGATTTCGTCAGGGACTGAGGAGGGGAGCATGTTCAAGAGCTTCGGCGGTGTGGGTGCCATCCTGAGGTATAGGAGCTAGGTTACGGCCTCATCCCGGGCTCTAACGACAGGCCGTCCACCTGTTACGATGCTCAATCTCTTGGTTATTGTCCATCAACGTTTTTGAACGTGCCACCCGAAAAGCAAAGCGAGCTGGGCAATTCGTGACCGAGTCTACCAAACAGTCGCCGCAGCAACCTCCTGTTCCCCTAGAGAAGCGGACAAAGGGGATGGTCGACGCGGAATTGAAGGGGAACACCCTCCGGGTGTACGTCTACGCTCTCAAGAAACGCAGAGTGGGAGTGAGAGAGGTCCAAAGGGCTCTCGTAATGTCCAATCCTTCTCTGGCCCAGTATCACCTGAACAAGCTGAAGGACCTCGGGCTCGTTTCAGAGAACAATGGGGAATACGAGGTCGTCGCGGAGGTGAAGGTAGACGTGATGAGAGACTTCCTTCGGCTTGGAACCCTGATTGTACCCAGATTCGTTTTCTACGCAGTGGTTTTCACCGTATTCGCAGTCTATCTCACCTATGTGGGTTACCCCTACTTCGGGGTCGCGCCTGTGGCCGAATGGTTCTCTGTCATTTTGGTGGTGGCGGCTGCCGCCTTCTGGTACGAAGCCGTGAGGGCGTGGCGTTCATCCCCCTCTCCGTGAGAGGGCCGCACATGCAACTTTTTATCCGGTAATGGGTACTAGAAAGTAGGCCAAGACCATGGTTATCAGAATAGGAATAATCGGAAAGACGAACGCGGGAAAGACGACTCTGTACAATTCGATGACTCTGCTTTCGGGGGAGGTGTCTAACTACCCGTTTACCACGAAGTCGCCGGAGACTGGGGTCGCGGATGTCGTCACCCTGTGCGTCCACAAGGAGTTTGGGGTCACTGACAACCCTGCAAATTCGAAGTGCGAAGACGGCTGGAGGTTCATACCTGTCGAGGTCACAGACCTTCCTGGGCTGATTAAGGGAGCGTGGATGGGGAAGGGGCTGGGAAACCAGTTCCTGAGTGTTGCCGCGCAGTCCGATGCGCTGTTACACGTGGTGGACGCTTCGGGGAGCGTCGACAAGGACGGGAAGATATCCGAGCCAGGGACTGGAGACCCCATCGCAGATTTCGCAGACGTGGAGCTTGAGCTGGTCCTCTGGTACACGAAGCTCTTCAATACGAACCTACCGAAGATATCGAAGCTTTCGAAGGCGCCCGGCTACGGCATCCCCGCTGCTGTAGAGGAGGTGATGCAGGGGATTGGGGTAAGGAAGGAGCACGTCATAGCGGCCATGAAGGAGGCGATGCTCGAGGAGAAGCAGTTCGACTCCTGGAACGAGAAGGACGTTCAGAACTTCTGCTGGTCTCTGCGCGAATATTCGAAGCCGACGCTGCTAATCGCGAACAAGATGGATCTTCCCTTCGCTGCCGAAAACTTCCAGAAGCTGCGGGAGAAGTTCAAAGGACTCATCGTGGTCCCGACGAGTGGGGAGGCGGAACTTACTCTCAGGAGGGCTGAGGCGAAGGGACTCATCAAGTACGTCCCCGGCGAGGAGCGGTTCGAGATACTAAAGCCCCAAGATCTGAACGACGCCCAGAAGAGTGCCCTGGCCTACATCAGGAGGAAGGTCTTTGGGGAGTACCTGAGGACAGGCGTACAGTTCGCGCTGAACTCTGTGACCTTCAAACTCCTCAAGGAAAACGCCGTATACCCTGTCCACGACCCTCAGAAGCTTTCTGACAAGAACGGACGGATACTCCCGGATGTGTACCTCCTCCCCAGCGGGTCCACCGTGGAGGACCTGGCCAGGGACATACACACGGATCTGGTCAGGGGGCTCCTTTATGCCATCGACGTTAGAACGGGGCTCCATCTCCCGACCAATTACGTGCTAAGGGACAGGGACGTACTTTCGATAGTCTCCACGGCGAAAGAAGGCTAAGAAGGGCCTTGAAAGGCCGGAACGTCAGGTGGTGGTAGATGCCGTATGGTGGGCCGCTACTGTCTGATCTAGAGGCGAGGTACCCCTTCGCACCGCGGTCGAAGAGATTCTTCGAGTCCATCCCAGTCGAGGAGGGGCTTGCCAGCAGAGAGGTGGTAGGACAGACTGAAAGCAGGCTCCTTAGCTCCCTGGGGAGGGCGAAGTACGAGCCACACATGTCTGAGCTGGTCGAGTTCTCCAGCTTCTTTGCAGCCGCCCTGGTCGCAAGCCAGGATCCGGTGCTGACGTCGAGGTTCTCCAAGAAGGAAGCTGAGAGGGCGAAGGAGTTCTTCGTGAAAGAGCAGCCGAAGGCAAAGGTGGAGGTCATGGGAGAGTGCTTCGGCGCCGCTCCATCGCCGGTCGACCTTGCAGACGGGCGGGCCAGCTACTCGATGCCCTTCGAGAGATACCTCTCTCTGGTTTCAAAGTACGAACTCGCCAAGAACCCAAGGTGGAAGCTGGTAAGACAGGAACTGGACAGGGGAATTGTCTACATTGGCGACAACATGCTCAACGACCTTTTCGGGGACTCGGCGCTCGCCGCGATCGCCGAGGGGGTGAGGAACCTGCGAAGGGGTCAGTTCCCCAAGCAGTTGCTGGGGGTGAAGGCTGATGTAATCCAGTATGTGCCCTCTCCGAAGCCCAAGACTAACAAGGGGTACCTCTACGTGGAAGACCTCCTGGCGCACCCAGTTTCCGATGGGAGGCACAGATTGGTGTGGCTGGTGCTGGCACCCTATTTGGTCAACGTCAAGAAGCTCGACGACGAGACGGCAATCGAGAAGATCAGGGCGTTCGTCGCTGCCGCCGGCGAGACGAGCGCAATGAAGCGGTTCGTCGAGTACAACGTGCGGAGAGCCAGGAGAAACGGGCTTCTCCCTCCCACGTTCTCGACCCTCAAGACGGAACACCCGGATATCTACTGGCTTCTGCCCAAGGAGGTCATCGTTGGGGAGACTGCAAAGAAGGGCGCCTCATAGTGATTTGTTAGTCCTCGCTGTTCTCATTAACCGGCCCCTGGGGACGTTCTTGCCATGCGGTTGAAGGAGTTTGGGAGGACCGGCAGGAAGGTCTCTGAGATTGGGATGGGCACCTACTACGACCCCCTCTGGATTACGACGGCGTTCCTGGGATGGAGGAGAGGAGCCGGCACGAAGGTGGAAGCAATCAAAGCCGGACTGGAATCGGGCATCACACTCGTTGACACCGCTGAAATCTATAGGTCGGAACCGCTGGTAGCGAAGACAATTGAGGACAGGAGGAGAGACGAGATTTTCCTGGCAACGAAGGTGTGGCCCAACCACCTGCACAGGGACGCAATGACCAAGGCGTTCAACGGCAGCCTCAGAAGGCTGGGGACTTCGTACATCGACCTCTATCAGGTCCACTGGCCCAACCCGAAAGTGCCCATAGAAGAGACGATGGCTGCCATGGAACAACTGGTGGGAGAAGGGAAACTCATGCACGTCGGAGTGAGTAACTTCAACCTCGAGCAAATTAAAGAAACACAGTCCGCTCTTCCGAGGTCCGAGCTTGCCTCGGTGCAGCTAGACTACAGCCTCGTACAGAGGGGCGTCGAGAGAGAAATTCTCCCGTACTGTGACGCTGAGGGGATTGCTCTGCTTGCCTACTATCCGCTCGGCCATGGCAAGCTTCCAAACGACGCAAGGCTGGACAGGGTGGGTTCAAACAACGGGCGGACCAGGGCCCAAATCGCACTGAGATGGCTTGCAGGTAAGCCTGACGTGTTCCCCATCCCAAGGGCTTCGAACCCCGAGCACGTCAGGGATAACGCAGAAGCTGGCGGGTGGGAACTCTCCGAGAGCGATCGACAGGAACTGGACTCACAGTTCCACTGATGGCTTAAATCGCCGTTGTGAGGGCCCTGATTCGGCGGGTGAGTAACTTCCACCCGATCCGCCTTACAAATCCCGGTGTGGGAGGAATTGAACGACAAGAGAATCTGGACCACGCGTAATGTAGCGCTTGCGGCGTTACTAGCCGCCCTGTATGCCGCCTATGTTCTCTACTTCGGTTTCATCAGCTTCGGTCCGCTGCAGTTCAGATTGGTAGACGCCCTGCTCCCGCTCTCAGTCCTGTTCGGCCCCCCCGCAATAGCTGGGGTGACAGTCGGGTGTTTCATTGGCAACGCGCTCGGTCCCAATCTTGGGGTGGTGGACATAGTGGGAGGGCCTACGGCCAATCTCCTCGCCGCAACCCTCGCCTGGATTATCACGAGAAAGAAGTTCCGAGGAGGCTGGGTGCTGGCAATCTCCCTTGAGATTGCGGTGGTTGCCGTGATTGTGGGGACCTACGTTGTCATCCTCGCTGGAGCTCCAGGCGTGCCCTTCTGGGTCGGGTGGGTCGAATTCCTTGGGAGTGAAATCGTGCCGATTGGGATTGTCGGTTACCCACTTCTGAAGGCAGTCGACAGGACTACGTCGAGAAACCCGGTTTTTCGGACCCGAAACCCCTCTTAACTTCATATACTCTCTCAAGGGACAGCCGCGCCGTTTGCAGCCACAGTTCTCAGCGAAACTTGAAGCGACCTCTTGGGACCCAAAGCTAGAGACTGAGATGAGGCAAATCTGGGATACAGAGAGAAGAATCTTTGATTTCAAGGCTTCGGACAGCAAAAATCGTAACTTCGTCGTTGACACCCCTCCCCCCTACCCGTCGGGGAAGCCCTGGCATCCGGGGGCCCTAACTCAGTACACCCAGATCGACATGACGGCGAGGGCGGCGAGGATGAGAGGGCTGAACGTCCTCTATCCGGTGGGGATCGACAGGAACGGCCTCCCGGTGGAGATTTTCGCTGAAAGGAAGTATAGGGTGCAGATGAGGAAGACGCCCCGGGAGGAGTTCATCAACCTCTGCAAGCATGCGTTAGACGACCTGGAGGCGTACATGATTGGCCTCCTGAAGACTCTGGGGATTTCGGGTGACTACTACAACAAGTACAGGACCGACTCCGAGGAATACAGGAAGCTCACCCAGTGGTCGTTCATTGAGCTCTGGAAGAAGGGGCTAATCTACGTGGCGAACAGGCCCAACAACTACTGCGTAGACTGCAACACCACCATCGCAGATGCCGAAATCGAGTATGAGGAGCTCCCTACCTTCCTAGTTACGAACATCTTCAGGGTGAAGGAGAGCAGGGCCGAGCTGCCTGTTGCCACCACTCGCCCTGAGCTGCTGGCGGCCTGTCAGATGCTGGTTGTGAATCCGGCTGACGGGAGGTACAAGAAATACATCGGCAAGACCGCGGTTGTCCCGATTTACAACAGAGAGGTACCGATCAGGGGGCACAAGAGCGTGGACCCCAAGTTCGGGAGTGGAGTAGTGATGGTGTGCAGCTATGGGGACTACAACGACGTCATGCTGTTCCGTGAGTTCAAGCTGAAGGAGATTGTGGCTGTAGACATGGACGGGAAGATGACCGGGGTCGCCGGCAAGTACGCCGGCATCTCCATAAAGGATGCAAGATCCCAGATCATACAGGACCTGCAGGAGATGGGCGCCGCCATCAAGGTGGAGCAAATCCAGCACAGGACCCCGCTCTGCGAAAGGAGCCACACGCCAATCGAAATCATCCCTATGGAAGAGTACTACCTGAAGCAGCTCGAGTTCAAGCCGGCGCTCAGAAGAATCGCAAAGAGGATTGAGTTTCATCCGGAGATGCACCGTCAGATACTGCTCGACTGGATTGACGTGCTCACCACGGACTATCCGATATCCAGGCGCAGGTACTACGCCACTGAAATCCCAGTGTGGTATTGCAGTAAGTGTAACACTCCATACCTCCCCAAGCCGGGGGTGTACTACAGGCCCTGGAGGGACGAAGCGCCCTTCAAGAAGTGCAAGAAGTGCGGGAACACTAGGTTCATCGGTGAGACGAGGACATTCGACACCTGGATGGACTCGAGCCTCTCCCCGCTATACATCTCGAAGTACCTGAAGGGGGGTAAGTTCAGCGAGCTGACGTATCCGGCCACCATCAGAATGCAGGGGAAGGACATTGTGAGGACGTGGCTCTACTATACGCTTCTAAAGTGCTACCAGCTCACCGGGAAAGAGCCCTTCAGGCACGCCTGGATTGGAGGGCTAGGCCAGGACGCTCAGGGGAGAGCCATGAGAAAGAGTCTTGGGAACTTCGTGGATCCGGAGCCCATTCTGGTGAGGTACGGGGCAGACGCCTTCAGGTTCTGGGGGGCCTCGGAGGCTGGGCTTGGATATGACTTCCGCTTCAGCGAGGAGAGGATAGCAGGATCCGGGAAGTTCCTGACCAAGTTCTGGAACACTTGCAGGTTCATCAGTTCCTTCCCCATGCCACAGAAGGCTGAGCTCACATGGACTGACAAGTGGATGCTCAACGAACTCGGCAAACTGACCCAGGAATGCGTAGAGGCCTACGAACGCTTTGACGTCTTCACGGTGTCGACGAAAGTTAGGGAATTCCTCTGGAACATATTCGCCTCCAACTATCTCGAAATGGCGAAGGGAAGGGCCTACGGGGACGGGGTCTCCAAGGAGGAGCAGGAGGCGGCTTGGTACACCCTGCATACGGTGGTCAAGAGCATGCTGCTGCTCCTAGCGCCGATTATCCCATACATGACGGACTACATTTGGAGGAGAATGTATGGCACCCAAAGCATCCATCTGCAGCCTTTCCCCAAGCCGGTGAGGTTCGATGTGAGTGAGAAGGTGAGCCAGAGTATAATGGAGTTCAACGCCCAAGTCTGGAAGACAAAGAAGGACAAGGGGCTCGCTCTGAAGGACTCGATTACCACCAAGATACCGCCAAATCTGAAGCAGTTCGAGAAAGACCTCGTCAGGATGCACCATATTACAAAGTAGTTCGTTAAACGCAGAACTCGTAATCGCTTTTTGCTTTATCTTATATACCAAAGCGGTGCCTTTCGAGGCCATGCAAGCATCGGTCGCACCCAACAGATGCATTTGGTGTGACGCTCGTCTCGACTTGGGAGATGGGCTCCAGGTTGCATATAGTACGTGCAGGAGCTGCCTTATTCCGTTACCTACAGATTAGGGCCTCCTACATCCTTTGGTAGTCTGCGGCGCTGAACCGAACGGCGATGGAGGAAGCGTTCTCCTCCTGATGCTTGATGTCTCCTGCCTTGGGGATTGCAACCACCTGCTCGTTGCGAGTCACCCAGTTGAGCATCGCTTGGGCGGGTGTCACGTCGTACTTCCGCACGATGTCACCTGGGATGGCACGGGCGATTCTGCCGTGGGCGAGAGGGCTGTACGCCACGAGAGTGATTTTCTCCCTGACGCAGTACGGCAGGATGTCAGTCTCGACCGACCTGTTCGTCAGGGCGTATTCAACCTGGTTTGACACGATTTCGTTCTTTGCCAGAGTGGCCCTTGCATCGTCGGTCTCAGAAACGCTGAAGTTGCTCACTCCGATGTATCTCACCAAGCCGTCGTTAACGAGCTTCTCCATCGCGGACATCGTCTCGTTAATCGGGACACCAGGGTCAGGCCAGTGAATCTGGTAGAGGTCGACATAGGACACACCAAGCCTCCTGACGCTGTCTCTGCACGCCCTAATCACGGCGTCGTGGTGGAGGTTCGGCGGGGCCACTTTGGTTGCGATGAATACGTCATCACGGCATTCCTTGACCGCCTCCCCCACCAGCGCTTCTGACCTGCCTGACGAGTATCTCTCGGCGGTGTCGATGAGATTCATCCCGAGCTCGACGCCTCTCTGCAATGATGAGATTTCTCGGGCCCATTCGCCTCTGTCTTCTGACAACCCGAGTCCCCAGCAACCCATCCCTATGACTGAGACCTTCTCTCCTGTCCTTCCCAGCTGACGGTATTCCATGGTTGAGCTCCCTAGTGCCGGGCTTTATTCGTGGCGAGAAAGGGAGATAAAGCAAGTTCAGGGCGAGCGTGGTCGGGCCAGCGTAGCTCAGCCTGGTTAGAGGGAAACCGACCCAAGCACCTGCCTTGTACCTCGTGAAGGAAAGCAGGGGGTCGCGAGATCGAATCTCGCCGCTGGCTCGTACCTGACAAGAAATCCATTCCATCTTGGTGTGTTGCATAGACGTGGTCCTAAACGAATGGGACGCTGGGCGCCGATTTCGGATCCGCACCGTCCCGAAGGCGTGTGTCCTAGCTAGCTCGTGCTCCTCTGCAGGACTTCGAAGACGTCGCGCACCATTGCAGTGAGATATGCCCCATATTCCTCGTCGCTGAACTTCACCACGTCAAGCTTGCCTGTTTCGGCTGCCATCCTGTAGCTGAGAAGGTGATAACACGTTTCTTCCCTCCCCCCGAGCACGCGGAAAAAGAAGTTACTACAGGAGCAGTATGGCTTTTCTGGATCAATGAACTCGTCCCCAAGCCTCCCAACGACCGTGATCACCTTTCTCCCGCTGGGGAGGAACAGGCTTTCCTTGACCCCGCCTCCTAGGACAGTGTCGATTGCCCTGTCGAACTTCGATCCGTGCTTCGCGTACCCCGGAAACTTGGCACGGAGCGCATCAGTTTCTTCGCCCGTCCTCTCACCTGGTCTGACGGAGAAACTCGGAGAGTGAGGTTTGATCTTCGACGTCCTCCAGTCCTGAGACCCGAACTCCGGCCCTCCTGAACTCCTTCCCGGTGGTCCTGCTTAGCTCTTCAAAGAGCATAGACACCGTCTCCCTAGTTAAGGTTAGGTCACTGATGGTGGTTTCGAAGGTCTTGCTCCTGGTCTTCGTAGACAAATCGGACAGGATTGCGATGGCGGTGACCGTCTTGAATGATTTGTTTGATGATGCTAGTTTGTCTTGGATGTACTGCATCCCCGCGGAGAGCTGCTTGGTTACCTCCCTCGAATCCCTGGTGTCCCGATTGAGGGTCACGATGCGACTGAACTGGGTCGGTTCGAGTCCCGCAACGACGGGGTCCACGTCAGTTCCTGTCGCTGCTGCAAGCAAGTATCCTCCGAACTTCCTCCCGAACCGTCTCTCGAGCTCTGGAGGGTCGGTCTTCGCCAGTTCCCCGACGGTTCTGATGCCCATCTCCTCCAGGGCCGATGTGGTTTTGGGTCCAACCCCATAGAGTTTCGAGGCGTCCAGAGGCGCCAAGAAAGACTCGGTGGTTTCGGGAGAAACTACGGTAAGCCCTCCGGGCTTGGCGATGTCAGAACCGAGCTTCGCGACGACCTTGCTGCGCCCTATGCCTATGGAGCATGTAAGATTCTCACTTCTGATGATTGCGGCTTTGATTGATTCAGCCGAACTGCGGGCCCGGCTATAATCTCCTCCGGTCGAATTTGTGATGTCGAAGAACGCCTCGTCGATGCCGGTTGGCTCGAGTGCGTCCACCAACTGTCCGAGTTCCTCCATGATCCTATTCGAAATGGCCTCGTATTTCTCGTGGTCCATTCTGATTACCTCAGGGTCGTGCCCCTCTAACTTCTTCTTGGCTTGGACAATGGGCATCCCGGAGTGCACCCCGAGCTCCCTCGCTTTGTAGTTGGCAGTGCCGACGACGCCGCTGTCTTCTGTCCTTCCGGAGAAGACGCAGACCATGACGGGCCTTCCTTTCAGAGATGGATTCTCCACTTCTTCGACCTGCGCGTAGAAGTAGTCGAGGTCGATGTGACCGATGACCCTGGGCAAGAATCGGGTTCCTGAAGGTCCGTCGTTTAAGGGGTTTTGGATGCGATGAGTATAATCCTGTATTTCGTCCACCCCTCCACGACTCCTTTCTCAAGCCTTGCTGCCAGTAACCGTTTCGCACTGGCCGGCGCCGAACTCCAGGCCCTGCGTATTGATCCTTCCTCCCTTCCGCCGGCTTCCACCGGGTAGAGCCACCCCCCGAAGGTGATGGATTCCCCTATGATTTCAGAAGATTGGACGCGCAAGCCGGCCTTCGACACCATCGACTTCCAAGTGGTCTGTGTGAAGGCTCTAACGTGACTCTTGTCACGCAACCTCTCGATTCTGTTGGAGAAGGCCTCCGCGCCTTCGGGAGGTGACATGTCGACAATGCCCAGCCGCCCCCCAGGCCGGAGGACACGTCTGGCCTCTCGGAGGAACTTCGGTACATCGTGGAAGTGGTGGGTTGCCCTTCTGGTGGTGACTATATCAAACGACGAGTTGGGATAACCTATCTTCAGGGCGTCGCCCAGCTCAAACCTGACATTCGTGAGCCCCTTTTCCCTCGCCAGCCTGCCTGCCTGGGTGAGCATTTCGTCCGTTACGTCTATGCCAGTTACCTGACCCACCCTCCCCGCAAGCGCTACAGCAGTGAACCCCGTCCCCGTAGCGACGTCGAGGGCGACTTCAGAGGTCTTAGGTTTCAGAGCTCTGATCAGGGCGTCGAGGTCGGCTCCCTGGGCGTGACTCTGGCTTCTGGAATAGCCCTGCGCGTGCTCGGCGAAGAATCGCTTGACAGAATCCTGGCTCAAATCTAGAACTGCGCGACTGCGATGTTGTATTATCCGTTTAGGCTCCTACAGGGGACAGGGTGCTGTGCGAGAGCCCCGAATCAGCCGGTTGTTTGAATTTCGTTCGCCAGAATTGCGATGAAGATCTACTCTGTGCCGCCTGCCTGTCGCAGGATGGCTTCTATGAAGGCGGTCTTCGCCTCCGTGTATGCTTCCCTATCGTTCCTGAACTTTTGGGCCAATGACTTCTTGAGGACCGAATACTCCGTCGTCGTCTCCGGATGCCTCCTCAGATAATCTCTGAACCTCACGTGGCGTGCATGTTCGCGTCTGCCTAGCACGACCACGTAGAGATGGTGAGCCGGAAGATTGGCAGGGCTTTCAAACGCTTCTCTCCCAGTTATCCCCAGGTCTCCTAGATGCTTGTACCCTGCTTCCTCCAAGGCGCTGATTGCCTTCGCCACGTCGGTTAGCGATTTCAGAGCGACGTCGATGTCGATTATAGGCTTGGCGGCAGCTCCCTGAATGGCGGTGCTTCCCACATGGTCGATTGAAAGTGGGAGATCCCCCAGTGATTCGCCAATCCGGCTGCGCAGCTTCCTGAAGGTAACGACCCAGTTGGG
>DASPPO010000060.1:0-43420 GCA_035625455.1 Nitrososphaerales archaeon
CATTCGAACTGGTGAGGGAGCAGTCGGGAGGCCTCTTTACCCTCCGGCCCGCGGAGCTGGAAGAAGAGGACTGGGGCGAGTGAGCGGCTGGCGTCTTTTTCTCTACTCTATGACACCATCCGCTGGGAAGAGAAAGCAATCGTAGCTGCCGCCGAAAAGCGCGGGGTCAGAGCCAACCTCGTGGACTCCAAGGCCCTCTCGATCGCCCTGAGCTCCGGCGAGTTGCCTCTTGCCGACAGGGTGGTCCTCCAGAGGTGCGTGAGCTATTTCCGCAACGTCCACTCCACAGCCGCCCTCGAGGCAGCGGGTCATAAGGTGGTCAACTCCTTCGCTTGCGCCTGGGTGTGCGGCAACAAGCTGTTCGGGTCGCTCGAGCTCGTTAAGCATCAGATCCCGACCCCTAGAACCACCCTCGCAATGGCGGAGGACTCTGCTCTCCGTTCGATGGAGCAGATGGGGTACCCCATGGTGGTCAAGCCCGTTGTCGGAAGCTGGGGGAGGTTGTCCGCCCTCATCAGAGACAGCGACGCGGCCAGGGCTGTGATCGAGGACAGGGAGCAGATGTTCCCCCTCTATCAGATCTACTACATGCAGGAGTTTGTCAAACGGCCTCCACGCGACATCAGGTCCTTCGTAATCGGGGACAGGACGATCGCCGCGATTTACCGATACTCGGGAGGCTCAGAGTGGAGGACGAACACTGCCAGAGGGGGCAAGGCGGAGGCCTGCGTGATCACCCCTGAGCTCGATGAGCTCTCTGTGAAGGCTGCAAATGCGGTCGGTGGAGAGTTCGTGGGAGTGGACCTAATGGAGGGAGAAGACGGGCTCCTTGTCCACGAGGTTAACAACACGACAGAGTTCAAGAACACTGTCCCGGCCACCGGCGTAGACATCCCCGGAATGGTTATTGATTATCTGATTTCTGTACACAAGAGATGACAGGTGCAGTAGGCAGTCCTGTGAAGTTGCTCCTTGACTCTCTGAAGATCTACTCCCCTACTACGCAGGAGGGAGCGCTCGCGTCCTTTCTGGCGGACAGGATGAGTCCTCTGGGGTACTCAAAGGTCCACGTTGACAGGGCAGGGAACGCGATTGGTGAGATCGGAAAGGGGAAGACGAAGCTACTCCTCTGCGGCCACATGGACACGGTCCCAGGAAAACTGCCGGTGAGCCAGAAGCAGGGGAGGGTCTACGGGAGGGGCGCGGCCGACGCCAAGTCCCCCCTATGTGCGCTACTTTTGGCGGGAGCCGCATCGGCCGATTCCGGTATTGGTATCACTTTCGCGGGCGTCACTCAGGAGGAAGGGGAGGGGGCAGGCATCGAGCAGCTCATCCGGAGCGGGGATAGGTTCGACTACGCCGTGTTCGGCGAGCCGAGCGGGGCCAACAGGATAACTGTCGGCTACCGGGGAAGGGTCAGCCTACACGTCACGATCAGGACCGCGGGGGGACACGCGGGCTCTCCCTGGGCCCAGAGGAGTGCCTTCGACGAGTTCAACCTCCTCCTCTCCAGGCTGAAGCGCTACGAACGCGCCAAGGAGCTCCCGGGGGACCATTTCAGGTCCGTCTCCATCTCCCCGACTTTGGTGAGGGCCGGGACCTATCACAACGTCATCCCAAATACGTGCGAAGCCACCCTCGACCTTCGCCTCCCGCCCTCGATTCCTTCCGTCAGGGCCATTCCTGAGATTCGCGACTTCGCGACCCAGACAGACGAAGGCGTCATGATAGACATCATCGAAGGCGAGCCCACGGAGGCCTACGAAGCGGACACCAGCTCGACTCTTGTCCGTGCCTTCCAAAGGGCCATCCTTCTCAAGCTAAAGACCAAACCGAGCCTCGTACGAAAGACGGGCACCGGAGACATGAACACCTTCGCTCACAAGAAGAGTGCTGTCTGCGTAACCTACGGCCCCGGCCTGTCTCGGACGAGCCACACCGACGGAGAGATGGTACAGATCAAAGACTACCTTGGTAGCATCGAAGTATTGAAAGAGGCCATCCGACAGTTGGATGCCCTAGGGACAGGTGTCGGGATATGAGTGGGAAGGACTTCCTCACGCTCGCGGAGTTCACGCCGGGAGACCTGACATCGGTGCTGGACCTATCCGAGCGGCTGAAGCTCTACCGGGCGGAAGGCCTCGGTTCGAAGGTCCTCGAGGGTAAGAGCGTGGCCCTGATCTTCGAGAAGCCGAGCACCAGGACCAGGGTCAGTTTCCAGGTCGCAATCAGCGAGCTCGGGGGGAGCGCCATCAGCCTAAGCTCTACCGAGTTGCAACTGGGGCGAGGGGAGACGGTGGAGGACACAGCGCACGTGCTGTCCCGCTACGTCCACTGCATAATGGCGAGAGTGAACAAGCACTCGGACCTCGAGCGCCTGGCGAGGTCGGCAAGGGTACCCGTCATAAACGGACTCAGCGAGCTGCACCACCCCGTGCAGATACTCGCCGACCTACTCACCGTGAGGGAACACAAGGGGGGGTTGAAGGGGCTGAAGGTGGCCTGGGTGGGGGACGGTGACAACGTCTGCAACTCGTGGACGATCGGCGCGGCCCTGACAGGCATCGAGTTCGTCGCAGCGACTCCCAAAGGTTACGAGCCTCCGCAGTCAGTAGTCAGCCTTGCATTGGGCATCACTCCTACCATGGGAGGGAGCATCAAAATCATCAATGATCCCATGGCCGCGGTGTCGGGCGCGGACTGCGTCATCACGGACACTTTCGTGTCCATGGGCGAGGAACAGGAGAGGCTCCGCCGGGAGCACGCATTCCTCCCCCGGTATCAGGTGGACGGGCCCCTCATGGCCAAGGCCAAGACGGACGCCATCTTCATGCACTGCCTTCCTGCCCACAGAGGGGATGAGGTCACCGACGAAGTGATAGATGGCCCTCACTCGGTTGTTTTCGACGAGGCAGAGAACAGGATGCACACGGAGAAGGCCCTCCTCTGCTTCCTCATGCTGGCCAAGAAGGACTATTCTGCACTCACAGTCTGATCTCTTCCAACCCGTACTGCCTGACGAGGGAGACGATCTTCTCCTTGTGGGGCCCGAGTCCCTTCCAGTCCAGGGCTGCGTACCTTACCGGGGCAGCGGAGCGCTGGATCATCTGTCCGACCATCTTCTCGTCGACGTACTCTAGGGCGTACTTCGGGGCGACGAAAGCGAAAGCCACGTCCCCGTCTATCAGGAGCCTTGTGAACTTCTCCGGGTAGTGGGTGCCCCCGAATCCGATCGCCACCTTGCTCCAGATGTTCTTCTCTCTGAGGCTCTCCATGAGCGCCCTGACGACCACGGAAGCGGCCTTCTTGTCCCCCCAGTACTTCTCGGAAGACCCCAGCTCCACGAAGAGGACGGGCTTCTGGAGGGCGGTCGGTCCGTGGTGCGTTGCCTCCATGCTGATCTCGTATTCCTTCACCTCGCTTCTGTGCTTCCAGAGAGCAACGAGGTAGTTCTTCAGCAGTGACGGATCTGCCCGTCCAAGCTCCTTCCCCGATCCTCCGAACCTCGTCTCGGCTGAGAAGTTCCCAGTTGTGTGAGCGGTAAGCGAGGCGATGCCCGACTCGGCGCTGTGACGAGAAAGGAAAATGTACGCCTGGGGATTGAAGTACTCGTCGAGTGCCGGTGGGTGGACGATCACCCCCTCAAAACGGGCCAGGAGAAAGGAGTCTTTTTGGAAGATGGGCTGACCCAGCAGGTTGACCCCGGTCGACTGGAATCCCTCCACCTCCACTAGGGCTTCCGCCAGGGTCCGCGAGGCCAGGTCGGTGGTTGAGGCGATGATGACCGTCGCCGGCTCCCCCTGGGGGTTCATGACGCCCGGGCCCCCTCGCTTGGCGTATTAACGGTGGACTGGTCCCTTAGTGACTTGAGTTTGGCAGCACTAAGGATATAAGCAAAACAATCAGGGTCGCCCCAGAGGTTCGACCATGGGAGTCCGCGACTTCTTCAAATCGGCGAACGCCATATTCAAGCTTGCTCACAAGAGCGACAGGGACGAATTCACACTGTACCTGAAACTGGTGGCCCTGGGGGTCGCCGTGGTCGGGACCATCGGCTTTCTCATCAAGCTGATTGGAACCTTCGCCTTTGGCGGTTCCGGCTGAAAGGTTGCTACCGGCTTTGGTCAACTGATTTTTCATATAACAGCCGCCAAACAGGACGGAAAGTGGGTTCAAACCCCCTCGACCGCACGTCTAATGGGTTGGGCCGAGCATCTCAGCGGCATTGAGTTCGACCCGGACCACGGACGCCTGAGGGTAATCCTCCCCAGCCCCCAAGCTTGTTAAGAAGGAGCGCAAATGAAGCTGATTGAGGCCAAGGTCATAATGAAGACCATCATCCGAACGAGGTACGGACCGCCAGACATCATCGAGATGAAGGACTTCGAGAAGCCGACTCCCGCCGACAATCAGGTTCTGGTGAAGGTTCATGCCGCATCCCTGAACAAAGCCGATTTGTTTGACCTCCATCCACCTTTAGTCATCCGTATGGTCATGGGAGGAGGAGTCCTGAAACCGAAAGACCGGTCGCTCGGCAGGGACTTGTCGGGGAAGGTGGAGCTCGTTGGCAGAGCCGTGACCCGGTTCAAGCCTGGTGATGAGGTGTTCGGAACAGGCCCGGGCGCTCTCTCCGAGTATGCGGTGGCCCGGGAAGACCGATTGACGGTAAAACCACCTAGCGCCTCATTCGAGGATTGCGCCGCCGCTCCCGTAGCTGGCGTCACTGCCCTGCAGGGTCTCGGCAAGGGGCGGATCAAAGCGGGGCAGAAAGTTCTGGTCGACGGAGCTTCTGGGGGGGTGGGCACCTTCGCCCTTCAAATCGCCAAGTCATCTGGAACGAAGGTCACCGCCGTCTGCAGTGCGCCGAACTTAGACAAAGCCAGAGCCATGGGGGCAGATCAAGTAATCGATTACTCAAGAGAGGACTTCACCAAGAGCGGTCAGACCTACGATCTGATAGCAGGAGTCAACGGGTTCCATTCCGTGCTGGTCATCCGGCGATCCTTGGCCCCGGGAGGGACCTTCGTCTTGCTAGGAAGTCACAAGGCACTGACTGGGCTACTCCAAGTTGCGCTGTTGGGCCGATTAGCCTCGAGGTCAGGCAAGAGGATCTGTTTCATGGGTGTTGCGAAAATCATCCCTGAGGACCTGGCCGCCCTCGGCGAGCTCATGGGCACAGGAAAAATGAAGCCATTCATTGACAGGCGGTACCCGCTGTCCGAAGCCGCCAAGGCCTTCCAGTACTTGCAAGAGGGGCACGCCCGAGGCAAGGTCGTAGTCACGATGCAGCCCGACTAATTTGAGGAGTGCTGTTACGAACAAAGGTTATTAGGCCAACAAAAATCGGGCAGTCTCCGAAGTGTCGGTTTTGAGTGAACCTGAGAGAAGCAACTCCATCTTCCCGGTGAAGACCACCGGGGGACAGGAGAAGACGGTGGCCACCTTCGTCGCCAACAGGGCGATGCAGAAGAAGAAGCCCATCTACTCGGTGCTCGCTCTGGACACATGGAAAGGGTACGTCCTGTTCGAGGCCCCCAACAGCCAGGTGGTTGACGAGAGCATCCAAGGGTTCAAGCACGTTAGGAGCAAGATCCCAGGCATGATGCAGTACTCAGACATCGAGAAGTATCTTGTGACGAAGTCGATGGTCGCAGAGCTGAACGAAGGCGACACCGTGGAAATTGTCGCTGGTCCATTCAAGACCATGAGAGCCAAGATAACCAGGGTGGAGAAGGAAAAGCAGGAGGTCGTGGTCACCCTGCTCGACACCGCCTTCGCCATGCCAATTACGATAGACGCGAGTTTCACCAAGCTTGTGGAGCGAGCGAAGCCGGAGCAACCCAAGTGATGCTGAATGGGAGATAAGCAGATCATCAACGTCCTTGTTACGGGTGGGGAAGCAACCGCTGGCCCCCCTCTAGGACCAGCCCTGGGGCCCCTCGGCGTGAACGTCCTGGGAATCGTTAACGAGATCAACAAGCAGACCGGAGATTTCAAGGGCATGAGAGTGCCAGTCAAGGTCGAGGTCGACAAGGAGACCAAGCAGTTCGCGATTTCCGTGGGCACTCCGACCACGTCTGCCCTGATAGCGAAGGAGTCAGGAATACCGAAGGGGTCCGCCAAGCCCAACACGGAACTCGCCGGGGACCTGACCATGGATAAGGTAATCAGCATCGCCAGGAGCAAGATAGCCGGCTCCTACGCCGCCAGCATCAAGTCCGCCGTCAAGGAGGTAGTCGGGAGCTGCGTCAGCATGGGGGTCAAGGTCGAAGGAAAGGACGCCAGGGAGTTCATGAAAGAGATAGACGCCGGAAAGTGGGACTCAAAGTTCGAGTAGAGGCGTCACCGCCACCCAGAAAGTCAAGAATCAGGACACAACGCTTTTAACCGATGTTCCAAGGCTCGGCAAGGAATTCGTGAAAGGAGGATGCTCTCGAACCAGCAGCTCGCAGAGCTTGCCAAGAAGGGCAAGGAACAGGCAAAGGAGACCAAGTTTACCCAGTCCGTAGAAGTAATGATAAGCCTCAAAGAGGTCGACCCCAAGAAGACCGACCTCAACATCAACGAGATAGTCTACCTCCCGCACCCCACCTCGAAGCAGGCGAGGCTCTGTTTCATCGGGTCCGGGGACCTCGCGGTGAGGGCGAAGAACGCCAAGGCCAATCTGGTCATGGACCCCTCGCAGCTGGAGAACTACGGAGGGAGCAAGAGGGAGGCGAAGAAGCTCGCGCGGTCGTACGATTTCTTCCTTGCAGACACAGCGCTGATGCCCAGGATAGGGAAGGTGCTAGGCCAGGCTCTCGGTCCGAAGGGGAAAATCCCGACCCCTGTCCCGCCGAACTCGCCCATCGAGGCCATGATCAACAGAATGCGCACGGCCGTCAGGATAAGAAGCAGGGGGTCTCTCGGCGTCATGGCGAAGGTCGGGGACAGCAAACTTTCAGAGCCCGAAATTGCAGACAACATCGTGGCGGTGGTCAACGCCGTCTCGAAGAAGCTCCCGAACGGGGACAAGAACATCAGGACTATCATGGTCAAGACGACGATGGGGAAGCCGGCGAAGCAGTTGGTGGAATAGGATGAGCGAGACCGTCCAGGTCCAACGGAAGCACAACCCCAAGAAGGCAGAGACGGTCGAAAGGGTCACTGAGCTCGCCAAGAAGTACCCTGTGATGGCGGTCACCACTCTTTCTAAGGTAAGGTCAACCCAACTGATGGCGGTGAGGAAGGCCCTCAGAGGCCATGCAGAGGTGTACGTGGTCAAGAACAAGCTAGCAATCCTCGGCCTCAAGAACGCGGGAATCAAGAACGCCGACCAGCTTCTTTCCCACCTCAGCGGCCAGAACGCCCTGATTTTCTCGACCTACGATCCATTCAAGCTCTTCCTCACGCTCGACAAGAGCCACGTCTACCTCCATGCCCGTGCGGGTGACAAGGCCCCCAATGACATAATCGTCCCTGCGGGCAACACGAGCCTCCCAGCCGGCCCGGTCCTCAGTGAGTTCAGGGAAGCGGGAATTTCGACGAAGATTGAAGGTGGGAGCATCTGGGTCAACAGGGACTCGGTCGCGCTGAAGAAGGGAGGTGAGGTGACCCCCAAGCTGGCCAGCCTACTGTCGAAGCTCAACATCAAGCCGATTCGCGCTGGCTTGACGATTGCGCTCGCCTACGAGGACGGCCTCATCTACTCCGGAGATCTGGTGGCGATAGACCTCGAAAAATACAGGCAGAACTTGGTCGACGCGTACACTTCGGCAAGGGGGCTTTCGATACTCATCGGCTACGTCACGAAGGAGACCGCACCCGAGGTGATCGCGAAGGCGTACAGGGAGGCAGTGAGCGTGGCCGTAGGAGCGGGATTCATAACAAAGGAAACGGCACCCCTCATCCTAGGAAAGGCCGAGGCGGAAGCAGCGGCGCTTACTGCCGAGGCTAAGAAGAAAGGACTTACCGCATAAGAAAGGCTGTGCCTTCCTAGCCAAACAGAGAAGCGAGGCCCTGTAGTGCCTCTTCTTCCTTCTTCTCCTCTTCCTTCGGCTTCTCTTCCGCCTTCGCAGCGGGTGCTCCCGGAGCCGCAGCAGCCGCCACCGGAGCAGCAGCCATCGTAGCCGCGTTCTTCAGAGCCTCGTCGATGTTGACTTCGCTGAGGGCAGAAGCTAGTGCTTTGATCTGTACCTCGTCGGGGGTGGCGCCCGTCGCCTTCACCACGCTGGTCAGGTTCTCTTCGTTGACGGGCTTCCCCAGCTTGTGAAGCAGGAGGGCAGCGTAAACATACTCCATGTTATTTCGCAGGCAGGCGGTCTCAGTTCCGTATATAACTGTTTGAACGAAAGAGCCTTCCTAGCTCTCCTCTCTCTTCATTATCCGATACTCTGTCTGAAAGCCGAGCTTCTCGTAAAGCGACCAGGCGGCCTTGTTCTTCGCGTTCACCATCAGACCCATCTGGGCGAACCCTCTCTCCCTGCTCACCTTCAACGCATGCCTCATGAGCGCTTCCCCTACCCCCTTGCCTCTATGCTCGGGGAGCACCAGGATGTCGTATATCCACCCAACCTTCGTGTCACTGAAGGGCCTCTGGGAGACTCCGAACCAGACGTATCCTGCCATTCCTTCATCGGCTCCTACCTGTGCCACGTAGAACTCATTCCCACTCCGCGCGAAGAGGGCGTCCAGCCGCTTCCCGAACACCTCCTTTGCCCTCTGCACGAACTTCAGCTCGTCGTCGTCCAGCTCCGCCGGGAGCTCCTCGATGGACTTTTCCTTGATCCAGGGCAGCTCGTTATCCTTCGCCCGCCTAATCGTCATCTCCTGAGGCAACTCAAGCAGGGTCTTCGTCCCACCTTTATCTAGTTCAGGGCGAGGAGTCTCAAAATCCGAGTTGAATGAGAAGAAGGAAGCCCTGAGAGCAAAGTTCTCAACAGACTACAAGCGCTACTACCTGGTCGAGCTCTTCAAGCGGGAGGGCTACATCCGGAAGAAGTGCGAGAGCTGCGGGAATTATTTCTGGACCCTTGACCCTGCGAGGAAGAGGTGCGACGACCAGCCCTGCTCGGCCTACTCCTTCATAGGCGAACCCCAGACCAGCAGGAGGTTCGACGAGGTCGAATCCTGGAAGGCTATTGAGCGCTTCTTCGTCAAGAACCACCACGCCAGCGTCAAGCGATACCCCGTAGTCAGCCGCTGGAGGCCCGACCTCTACTTCACCGTCGCTTCGATAGTCGACTTCCAGAGGGTCGAGGCCGGGAAGGTCGTATTCCAGCTCCCTGCGAACCCTCTCGTTGTCCCCCAGATGTGCATGAGATTCAACGACATACCAAACGTCGGGGTCAGCGGCAAGCACTATACGTCCTTCGTTATGGTCGGCCAGCACAGCATAGCCGACAAGGAGGGGTACTGGAAGGACAGGTGCATCGACCTAGACTTCCAACTGATGACAAGAGTGTTCGGCATCGACAAGAAGGAGATTACTTTCAACGAGGACGTCTGGGTCGGCTACGGCGCCTTCGGCTATTCCTTGGAGTACTTCGTTCGTGGCCTAGAACTCGGCAACGCCGTATTCACGGCGTTCGAAGGCGACATCTCGGACTACAGCGAGATGAAGGAGAAGGTCGTCGACATGGGCACAGGGCTTCAGCGCTGGGCCTGGATCAGCCAGGGTACACCGACCAACTACGACGCCAACTTCGGCGCTGTACTGAAGAGGATGAACGAGCTGTGCAGGGTCGAGGTCGACAGGAAGCTCTTCCTCGCCTACTCCCGCCTAGCAGGAACCATGAATGTCGACGAGTTCGGCTCCCTCTCCGGCCAGCGTGAGATAATCGCAAGGAAACTGGGCATCGACAGCAAGGCCCTCGAACAACAACTCGGGCCGAGGGAGGCGATGTACGCCATAGCCGACCACTCCAGGACTCTGCTTTTTGCCATAGCGGATGGGATGCTCCCGAGCAACTCGGGAGGCGGCTACAACCTCAGGATCGTCTACAGAAGAGCGATGAATTTCATCAAGCACTACAAGTTCCCTCTCACAATCGCCGACGTAGTCAGCTGGCATATCGACCACCTTTCTGCCATGTACCCCGAGCTCGAGGAGCACAGGGACGACGTAGCCAAGATTCTCGAAGTCGAAGAGGGTCGGTACGCGTCGTCCTCTGAGCGAGTCTCGAAGATTGTCTCGTCCCTCTCTCTGGCGGGGAAGCCCGTTCCCACCGACGAGCTCATCCGCCTCTACGACTCCGACGGCGTCACTCCGGAGCAGCTGGCCGAGGCCGGGGCCCTGATTGACAAGCCCGAGGACTTCTACGAGCAGGTCCAGGCGAGGCACATATCCCGTCGAATGGAAGAGCCGAAGCCGAAGTTCGGCACGGGTAAGCTTCCTGCCACCAGGCTGCTGTACTACGAGGAGAACCCTGACTTCGATTTCAGGGCGAAGGTCCTCAGGGTCTTCCCCGGGGGGTACGTCGTTTTGAACCAAACGGTGTTCTATCCGCGAGGAGGCGGTCAGGAACCGGACAGAGGGACGATCGCCCGAGCCGACGTCGTTGACGTCGAGAAGTACGGCGAAGTCGTCATCCACAAGGTCGTAGGGAGGGCTCCCAGGGCGGGTACAGTCGTCCTGTGTCATGTCGACACGAGAAGGAGAAGGAGAATCACCCAGACACACACCGCGACGCACATCATCAACGGCTCGTCGCGCCAGGTTCTGGGACCATGGGTCTGGCAGCACTCTGCCTTCAAGGAAGAGGACTACGGGCGGATTGACATCACCCACTTCGCACACCTGGCCGACGCAGAAGTCCAGAAGATTGAAGACCTGGCGAACGAGATAGTAAGAAAGAACCTGAAGGTGAAAAACACCTTCATTCCACGACAGGCGGCCGAGGAGAAGTATGGTTTCAGGCTCTATCAGGGAGGTGTGGTCCCCGGCAGGCTGGTCAGGGTCGTTGACATCGGGGGGTGGGACATCGAGGCTTGCGGCGGTACCCACAACAAATCCACCGGCGAGGTCGGGCTCATCAAGATAACAAAGGTCGAGCGCATCCAGGATGGCGTCGAGCGCATCAACTTCGTCGCCGGCGAAGCTGCCATCGATTACGTGCACAGGATGGACTCTGAGCTCCAAGAACTGTCCGCACTTCTCGGCACCCAGAGGGAGAATCTGCCCAGGGCGGCAAAGACCCTCCTTGACGAACTTGAGACCTCACGCTCGCGTGAGAAGAGCCTGGGCCAGGCCATGGAGGAGTTGTCCTCCGCCGGCATCAGCTCCTCAGCGAAGAGCATCAGGGGGGCAAAGATTTACGTCGCCAGGAACCCTCCCATGGGCGAGGATCAGATTATTGCTCAGGGACAGAAGAGCGTAGCGTCCGAGCCTTCCCTGATCTACCTGGCCCTGTTCCCTTCGGGCAAGTCCGCGCGGATAGTGTGTTTCGTGGGCTCTTCGGCAAGGCAGGCAGGGTACTCCGCATCTGATATTGTCCGGAAGCTTGCCCCAGTCCTGGGCGGCTCTGGCGGCGGATCGCCAGTCTTCGCCCAGGGAGGCGGACCATTGGTCGAGAGGATGGACGAAGCTGCTTCACTTACCGAGAGTCTCGAGCCCGTTCCTCAGAGTTGAGCCGCATGTCCACCAGAGAGAAGTACTGGCTGAAGGTATGGAACGACAAGCACGTCTTCGAGCCCGATCCTGTTGCTGGCAAGAAGAAGGTGTTCGTGACTGTCCCCTTCCCCTACATGAACGCGGCCGTCCACGTCGGCACAGCCTTCACAGCCGCCCGGGTCGAGTTCTATGCACGCTTCAAGCGTCTCCAAGGATACAATGTTCTATTCCCCTGGGCCTGGCACTGGACAGGGAAGACCATCGTGGGCATGAGCCAGCGGCTCAAGCAGGGAGACCCCTCGGCCAGGAGGGCGTTCGCCGCCGACGGCGTCCCCGAGGACGAGGTCGAGAAGTTCGTCGAACCGGAGTACCTGGCCTCCTATTACACCAAGGTGAGCCGCCAGGTGATGAAGGACACGGGATTCTCCATAGACTGGCGTCGCGAGTTCCGGACGGTTGACCCCGCATTCAGGAGGTTTGTCGAGTGGCAGTACCTGCACCTTCGGGAACTCGGGTACGTGGTCCAGGGCACCCACCCGGTGGTCTGGTGCCCCTTCGACAAGAGCCCCACCGGAGACCACGACAGGATGGAGGGAGAAGGCGTTTCACCAGAAGAGTTCAACCTGATCAAGTTCCACCTAGGAGAGTTCGCGCTGGTCGCCGCAACCCTCCGCCCTGAGACGATCTACGGTGCCACCAACCTGTGGGTCAACCCCGACGCCGAGTATAGCGAAGCGCGGGTGGACGGCGAACTCTGGATAGTGAGCTCCGCCTCCCTAACTAAGCTCTCCGAGCAGGAGCACAGTGTCGTCCCGGTGCGCTCCTTCAAGGGCTCGGATCTGGTCGGAAGGTACGCCATGGCCCCATTGACAGGCAAGTCCCTCCCGATTCTCCCCGGCAAGTTCGTGGACGACTGGATTGCGACGGGCGTGGTCTACAGCGTCCCTGCCCACGCCCCCTACGACCTGACGGCCCTACGCGACATACAAGTGGGAAGGGTACAGGTGCCCCGGCAGATCAAGGAAATCGCGGACAAGTTGACCCCGATTCCCATACTCGCTGTGAAGGGCTACTCGCCGGTCCCAGCGGAAGACGCCATCAGAAGGCACGCGATCAAGGATTCCACAGACCCGAAGCTAAAGGATGCGACAGAAGAACTGTACAGCGCCGAGTTCCACAACGGCATCCTCACCGAGGCATCCGGACCACTGGCCAGGCTGAGGGTGGAGGAGGCGAAGGCCAAGGCACTGGAACTCATGGCAAAGACGGCCCGCCTCGGCAAGATGTACGAGCTCCCTGAAAAGGTGGTCTGCCGGTGCTCGACGCGATGCTATGTGAAAATTCTGGAGAACCAATGGTTCCTGAATTACTCGAACCCTGCCTGGAAGGCCAAGGCGAAGCTCGTGGTGGAGAAGGCGGCCGTGTACCCCGAAGAGGCACGCCAGTGGTTCTACTCGACCATAGAGTGGCTCAACGACTGGCCCTGCGCCCGGCGCTCTGGCATGGGGACCAAGCTTCCATGGGACAAGGACTGGATAGTGGAGACCCTCAGCGACTCTACAATCTACATGGCCTACTACAACATCAGCAAGTTCGTCAACCTCGAGAAGATCGGACCGGAGAATCTGACCATGGAGGCGCTCGACTACATCCTGCTTGGCAGAGGGAACCCTGCGAACGTGGCCAAGGCCGCGAAGATGACAGAGAAACGTCTTCGAGAAATCAGAGCAGAGTTTGTCTACTGGTATCCGGTAGACCTCCGAAACTCTGCCAAGGAGCTGATACCGAACCACCTGACCTTCTACGCCTTTCACCACGCAGCCCTCTTCCCCGAGAGGGACTGGCCCCGGGGCTTCGGCATCAACGGGATGATCCTGGTCGAGGGGAAGAAGATGAGCAAGACGAAAGGGAACTTCGTCACCTGGAAGGGCGCCCTGGAGAAGTACGGCGCGGATGGGTTCAGACTCGGACTGGCGCTCACGGCCGACGGCATGGACGACGCCGACTGGAGGGACCGAACCGCCCAGGACGCCAAGGCGAAGACCGAGTCTGTAATTTCCTTCGTGAGGAAAACACTGAAGTCAGCCACCGCCCGAGAAGAGAACGAACTCGACGCATGGCTCATCTCCTCACTCCACAGGAGGATTATCACGGCCACAGAGGCGATGGAGGGGATGAAGATACGCCGCGCTTCTGCCACCGTCTACCTTGACCTGTGGAATGACATCAGATACTACCTCCATAGGACGAAGAACCCGAGGAAGCAAACACTGGCAGACGTATACGGCGCCTGGGTGAGAATGATGTCCCCATTCACCCCTTTCATGGCGGAGGACCTGAACCACGAACTGGGCGGGAAGGGACTCGTGTGCCAAGCCGACTGGCCGTCCTCCAAGGACTTCCCTGTGGACGAAGAGGCGGAGCTGGCGGAGGCCATGCTAAACAGGGTGATTGAGGACGCCCGGAAGGTGCTGAACGTCGTGAAGGGCCCGAGGACGAAGCTAAACATCTATGTCTGTTCTGAATTGGCGAGGAGTTACTTCTTCGAGCTGACGACGGCCAAGAGGAGGAACGAGAATGTGGGCCAGGTCGTAAAGAAGTTCGCCCCACTGAAGATCCAACCAGACAGAGTGTTCAGGCTCGGCTTCGAAATCGGAGACGAGATGCTCGCGAAGCTTCTGGCCCACAGGGGATTCGATGAGTTCGATACCCTCTCCGAAGCGTCCGACTTCATGTCCAGTGAACTCGGAGTCTTGGTCGTCGTTCAGAGAGCGGGGGCAAAGGAGATTCACGACCCAGCGAACAAAGCGAAAGACGCGCTGCCCACAAAGCCCGCCTTCTTCCTGGAATAGGCTTGAAGACAAAAACGGAAACAGGGGCAGATACCCCCTGTTGGCTAGCCCCCGATCCTGAAGAGCCGTGTTCCACACACGGGACACGTCCCTGAGGTGGCGTGCCGACCGTTCTTCATGGTGATGCTCTGTGGGTTCCTTATTTCCCGCTTCTGTTTGCACTTCACGCAGTAGGCAACCGTCGTTTCTGATCTCCTCGCTCTTCGATGGTTCCTCCCCGGCTTAAAACCACCCTCACCAGCATTACATTCTTCAGGAACAACTGCCCGTCAGGGTTCAAATACGTCCACCGAGGCCGCGCATCGTCAAATGTCGTCGGGAGACGCGACTCTCCGGGCGGTGGCGAAGGTGAGGATGTCTGACGAGTTCTCCGACTACACGCTCTACGAAAGGCTGTCCAGGACGGTCCGCTCCGACAGCCCGTTCAAGGAAGTCCTTGAAGACCTCTCGACCACGGAACACGGGCACTTCGAGTTCTGGAGGAAGTATGTCCCGGGGGAGGAACCGAAGCTAGCGAAGCTCAAGCTCTACTGGGTCCTCTTCCTTAGGAAATTCTTCGGTCTCACGTTCGCCACTAGGTACCTCGACCGGCACGAAGCGAAAGTCGTGAAGGAGTACGAGGGGCTCTCTAGGCTCATCCCCGAGTCCGACCGGCTCGCGTATGACGAGATGGTCGCTGACGAAAAGGAGCACGAGAAGGCGTTCGCGCTGAAGGTCGAGAGCTCTGCCGTTCGCTACATCGCCTTCGTCGTCCTCGGACTCGCAGACGCCCTTGTCGAGATATCGGGCATTCACGCCGGGTGGCTCGGCCTGTTCGAAAAGACGGAGATAGCAGGGCTCGCGGGAGTCGTGGCAGGAGGAGCGGCGTCGCTGGCAATGGCCTCGGCAGCGTTTGCCCAGGCCAAGCAGGGGTTCAGCGGCTCCGCTAGGCTGAGCGCCGTTTACACAGGCGTCTCTTACTTCATAACCGCAATCATCCTGGCGACTCCATACTTTCTGACGTCTAGCATGATTCTGGCACTTGGCTCGTCACTGACCCTAGCGGTGACGATACTCGCAGTCACGACTTGGTACAGCACGGTAATTCAGCAGAAGCCGTTCCTCAGGGACTTCGTCGAGATCCTTGGGATCCTTTTCGGAACGACCATACTCGTTTTCCTCCTGGGCGCCTTCGTTAGCGCCGAGTTTCCAGGCATCAAGGGTGCTCTTGCGATTCCAATGTGGCTCCCAAGCTGAGCGAAGCCCGCGTTTCGCAAGATTCCGACAAAACGGCTTATTACCGAACGGGGCCAGCATCGGAGTGATTGAGGATGCAGCGGGTTCTCACAGAGTCGAAGGGCTCTTCGAAGAATGCGGAGCTTGTGGGCCGGATCTGTGATTTCATCAGGGAGAATTCCACCTCGAAAATTACCCTTCGGAGCCTAAGCGAGAGGTTCTCGGTGAGCCCCTTTCACCTACAGAGGGTCTTCACAGAGGTCATGGGAATGTCTCCCCGTAAGTATCTGGAAGAGTGCCGGCTCCACCATCTTAGGACGCGGCTAGCCAAGGGGGAGCCCGTTGTGAACGCCATAAGGGGTACCGGGTACTCTGCCCAGAGCTGGCTCTACGAGGACTCGAGGACACGGCTTGGAATGACACCGGCCACCTATCGGAACGGAGCTCCGGGGACCCTGATAACCTACGCTACGGGTGATTCCTCACTCGGTCGCCTCCTCGTAGCGGCAACAGCGCACGGAGTGTGCTCTGTCAAGGCGGGGCTGAGCGATGACTCGCTTGTTAGTGCTCTTCGGAAGGAGTTCCCCCGTGCGCAGATCTCGAAGGGTCAGAGAGCCAGGCGCTTCCTAGAGGCCCTGAACGAGCACCTCAGCGGCCAGGAGGTCAGACTCCCGTTGGACGTCAGAGGCACGGACTTCCAGCTTAAGGTGTGGATGGCGCTCCGCGACATCCCGGTGGGAGAGACCAGATCCTACAGCGACATGGCGCGCATCATAGGGGAGCCCAAGGCGGTCCGAGCGGTCGCCAACGCATGCGCATCTAACCCGGTACCACTAATCATACCATGTCACAGGGTAATAAGAAAAGACGGGAGCCTGGGGGGGTACGGATTGGGAGTCGGTCGCAAGAAGGTCCTGCTCTCGAATGAGCGGGCACTCGTTGCCACGACGGGCAACTGAGCTGGGATGTCAAAGCTGAGGCAGAGCTTCACCGCGTACTCCGGACTTCTCATCCTGAGCGTTATATGGGGCCTCGCTTTTGTGGCCATTAAGCAGGTCGTAACCGAGCTCAGCCCCGTCAACCTTGCCCTACTCCGCTGGCTCGTCGCCAGTGTACCATTCCTCATTCTTCTCCCCTTAATCGGCAGGCCCAAGGCCAAGTTCGAACGGCGGGATATCCCCAGACTCCTGATCGTTGCCCTGGCCAACGTGGCTGGCTATCATATCTCCCTGTATTACGCCGAGACCACCCTCTCCGCGGGCCTTTCGGCGCTCCTGACATCGTTCGGGCCGATCTTCATTGCTATACTGTCATACTTTCTCCTGGGCGAAAAGGCAGGGAAGAGGGTGCTTATCGGACTCCTCCTCGCCATAGCGGGCACCGCTGTTCTTTCGACGGGTTCGATTTCGTTCAGCGACCTCTCGTCTTACGCGGGGATAATTGAGAACCTCATCACCGCCCTTTGCTACGCGCTCTTCACGGTGCTCGCGAAGCCGCTTGTGCACAAGTACGGTTCGGCGTCGACTACTATAATGGCGGGGCTTGTCGGCACCGCGATGATGCTTCCGCTCCTCTCCCAGAGCTTCTTCAGTCAGGTATCGGCGCTTTCAGCCCAGGGATGGGCTGGGGTCCTGTATCTCAGCCTGCTCAGCACTGTGTTCGGGTACCTGATGTTCTACGCACTCGTCAGCAGGGGAGCGGTCACACGGCTCTCAATCCAGCTCTACCTGATCCCGCTGGTCAGCGTGATCGGGGGAGCGTTGCTACTGAACGAGCCAATCGTTCTCTCCGTAGCGGTGGGCGGGGGGATGATGCTGCTGGCCGTGGCGATCGCCACCTGGAAGTAGAATGGCGCCGGAGTTCGAGAAACTCGCTTAAATCAGCCTGAGGAGCTTCGCCGCCTGTGCGCCTCATAATCGGCATCTCGGGCGCCAGCGGAGCCATCTACGGAGTACGGGCCCTGCAGGCGCTGCGAGAGCTCGGGGTCGAGACCGACCTCGTCGTGGCACAGGCTGCTCTGGAGACGATACGTCTCGAGACGGATTTCAAGAAGGCCGACCTGGTCAAGCTGGCCACAGAAACTCACAGCCCGGACGACTTAACCTCGAAGATCGCGAGCGGATCGTACATGACGAGTGGGATGCTCATCATCCCCTGCAGCATGAAGACACTTGCAGGTATCGCGAGCGGCTACTCCGACAACCTGCTCCTCAGGGCCGCAGACGTGACCATCAAGGAGCGGCGCAGGCTCGTCCTGGTTGTGAGAGAGACCCCCCTCTCCCTCATACACATAGAGAACATGGCGACGGTGACGAGGGCAGGCGCAGTGGTCCTTCCCGCGATGCCAGCATTCTACAACAATCCAAAAACGGTCGCAGACCTGGTCGACCAGGTTGTGGGTAAAGCCTTCGACGTGCTGGGAATTGAGCACCAACTGCTGAAGAGATGGGAGGGACGAGGGAAGAGCGGGTCCGCCCGGAGCGGGGTAAGGGCCAGAACTACAACTCCAGAATAGCGCCGTCCACCCTGACCCTGGCGCCCGGCTTGATCTTGCTCACGTCTATCATGTCCACACAGGGGATCCCAGAGATTATTGCTCCGACGGCCACTATGGTCTCGCACTTCGCGTTGACGATTGCGCTGGGGGCAACACCGTTCTTCGCCATCCTGTAGAGAACGTACGACCCGACTGTGGACCCTTTGCCGTAGGGGAAGACCAGCACCCTCCCCTTGACCGACTGGCCCACCAGTTCGCTTCCACGTTCTACTATTTCGCCTGTGTCTGGGTTCACCCCGCCGTAGAAAGACATGGGGAGTGAAGAAACCAATGCCTGACCTTCCGCCCTCCCTTCGAAAATGGCCCTCCCCTTCAGCTTCAACCGCTTCTCGTCGCTTCCTCCACGCACTCCTCGAGTGGCATGAACCTGACCTTGAGGCCCGCGTTCCGCAGGTAGTGGCATGCCTTTGCCGAATTCGTCGCCACCACCTTGTACCCGAGCTCCTCGACGGGAGCGACCACCATGCACGTATCTAGTGCAAACTTGGCTCCGCTTGCTTCAATCGACCTGGAGAAACCCGCCGCGTCCCCCTGCCGCTTTACCTCTCTGCTGCAGCAGACCCAGAACTCACGCCTGACCTTGCGCCCGGAGAGGAGCTTCGCAAGGGTCGCCAGCTCGATCAGCGAGCAGTGCGGGCAGCCGACCGAAACGAAATCAGGAGCCCCCTCATCGTTCAACAGGGAACCGGTCTCCGCCAGCTCCTTCCTGGTGAAGGTCAGCGTCTCAAGGCTCTTCGCACCCAATCCAAACTCAGGAGTCAGGCCCTCGACGTGAAACATGGCGACTCCCCCTGAGCTCGCCAGCGCTGCGGAAAGGGTCTTCAGATCCTCGAGGCTGGCCCGTCGGACTCCCCTGAGGTATGGTATGCCGTCCCTCACCTCCCTGCCCACGAAGTACCCCATGGCAGAGAAGTCCTCCGGCAACCTGAGCTGTGCTTCCACGTCCACGGCGATGGTCGGCACCCGGTTCTCCCTGATGTGCAACCCGTAGAGGGGAGTGCGCCCGGTGAGGCTCGCAGCCAGGGCGCTGGGCCCCCCCTCCCGGTTCGTCCTCGCTCCAATGACAGAGTTGGCATAGGCAACCGCAGAGCTTTCACCCCAGGCGATGTGTTGGCCGAAGCTGGGCTCGTTGCCAGCAAGGTACGGCGTGCACGTGCATGTGATTTCGACCCCGAGCTTCCCGTAGGCGTCTATCACCTGCAGCTGCTTCTCTGCGAACCCCCTGTCTATCCCCTGAGACTTCCAGTCTGTCAGGCTCATGCCCGCGGGGTTGAGCGTAGTCTTCACGCGTGCCCTCCCATCCGTGGCGAGCTCGCTCAGGAACTCGAGCCCAGCGTCTCCCAAGTTCTTGTAGGAGACGCCTGAAACCTGCACGCTCGAGACCTTCACCAGCCGTTCGGCGTCGTAGATTTTCCCAAGGGCGACTAGGATCTGCATCGCCTTCTGGGTCGCACATCCCTTCTCCCCGGCGAGCATCGCTTCCTCCTCTTTCGTGAGGTGCAATTGATCCTACCTCAGGTAGTCTTCCACCCTGATGTCGTCCGCCCCTGGGATTGTCGACTTCAGGAACCCGTCTCTCTTGGCTCCGAACGGTATGGTGGCGTCGATGGCCACCTTGCACGTCTTTCTGGTGACTTGGTCGGCTGAAGGGTCGAGCGACGACCCGAGCTCCCCCGGCTTGAGCGTTAGGTCCCTGTCCATCTGTGTTCTCGTGGCTACAGCCCATTCCACAGCATTCGGGTCCTCGATGTCAATGTCATCGTCTACAACCACGGCCTGTTTGAGGCTCGGGTGCCCTTTGAAGGCCGCTTCCAGTGCTTTCTCTGGCTCGTCTTCTTTTTTCTTCCTTATCTTTACAACGCCATGGAGCCACGATGATCCCCCCGCAGTGAGACGGACGTCAAGGCACTCGCACACCTTGCTGACCTCCCTGAACATCGTCGCCTCCCTTGGGGTCCCCATCAGGAACATGTGCTCGATTCCGCCGGGGAGGATGGCCTGATAGATTGGGTTCTTGCGGTGAGTCACCCTGTTGATCCTGATCACTCTCTGCTTCCTCACGATGTCGTAGGCGCCAACGATGTCCGGGAAGGGCCCCTCATCAACCAGCTCGTCTGTGACCACTCCCTCAAGGACGATCTCGCAATCTGCAGGCACCAACGAATCGACTGTGAGGCACTCCGCGTAGCTAATTCCCTTCAGTGCATTCGCTATGGCGAGCTCGCTCTTCCCAATCTCACAAGAGACGGCGGACGCGAACAGGAACGCAGGATGGTTCCCTATAGCGATGCCCACCTCACGGTCCCCTCTTCTGATGAATTCATCCAGGTGGCGGGGAAGTATCCTCGCAGCGACTCTGTCCTTGCCTAGCAACATCAGTCTGTGATAGCTCGCGTTGTAGCCGTACTCTCTGTCGTGGGCAACCGCTATGCCCGCCGTGACGTAGGGTCCGCCGTCCTTCTCACAGTATGTCAGAATCGGGAGCTTGTAGAGGTCGACTTCGTCCTCGATCACCTCCTGACATGGAGCTTGATTCACGATTCGGAACGGCTTGGGGTTCTCTATGCTGTCGAGGACCGCAGGAAGCAGGTTACCCGTTTCCACCCCCAAGGCCCTCGCGAGCAGGGCCCTCGTTCCGCAGACGCCCATGGCTACCCTGTAGCCCTCTGACTCCCCGATTTTTTCGAAGAGGATCGGCTTGCCGTCCAGCTTGCTGGACAGAGCGGCGATCTCGTATCTCCTAGATACCTCTCTCCTGACATGGGCCATGTCGTGGGTGGAATCGAGGTCGGCAAGGAAGTCTCTCATGTCCACCCGTCCCGAAACAATCGGAGAGGACGACGTCCGCTCACGGTTCGCTTGGGATGACGCGCGATTAATCAAAAATGTCCCTAAAACAAGGTGGCGCGTGGGGTGCTTCGAATCCCCGGTCTTGTCTTCAGGGTGCTACGCCGATTTCGTAATGGTCGACCGTCGGGGCCAGGTCCAAGATGAACTCATTGTCCACTGGAGGGTAAACTGCTTTCTCAACGTCCTCCCCTGCGAATCCCTTGATGTCATCCATGGATTCCCAGAGCGGCAGGAGCAGAAGCTCTGTGTTTCTGCCAACTTGGCGGGTTAGCACATAGTATCCTAAGTTGCCTCTGGTGACATCGTAGTCCTTCAATCCAGTGGCCTTCAGGTGTGCAAGATACCTCTTCGTAGTCTCCTTCTTGGTTACCCCCTTTCCAGATTCGTGCTATCATTAGGGTCCTCTTGTCTCGATTCGTTGTTAGGATTTCTCGCCTAGCACTTGGACGCGACGAGCAGCAGCCAGACTGCCGTCATCCCGGACGTGACCGACTCTTGGATTGCGACTCCGCTCCAGGGCCAACTGTTGAACCAGATGAACGCCGATAAGATTCCGAAGGCTAGTGCAACTGCGCCGATGCGGGGGGATCCAAGGGGCCAGGAAACATAACTGTAGGCGAGCATGGCCACAACGATCATCAGGAAGAAGATCTCAGAGACTATTCCGTGGATGTGACCCGTGTTCTCCGAGAAGACGCCGACCATCGCAAGATCGAAGGCGGCAACCATCAGAGGGACTGTCCACACAAGTGTCCTCCGATCGTGTGATCTATTGGAGAGCAGGACGCCAAAGGTCAACACGAAGGCACCTGCAACGACGAGGCCCGCGTCATACACATAGCCGACCTGGCCATTCGCGACTGTGTTCCCGAGGTCGCTAAGGGCGTTGTTGTAGAGGTTGAACCAGGGGGAGAGGACTATCGAGGCCAGGATGAACGGGTAAGCAGCCAAGGCCGCGACGACCCCAAGCACCCGAAGTCTAGTCAACAGAATCAGCTTTACCCCGTGATTCTTATTCCTTCAATTCTTCAACTAGGGCTCACGTGAACACTTTGACGAGTCTTGTTTACCTTTTATCGGGACCTTCCTGTCGATCATTCCTTCACCCTCAGAACCAGCTTCCCTCGGTTGTGTCCCGAGAGTCCACTCTCAAACGCCTCCCTTGCATGGGACAGCGGAAACACGGCGTCAACCACAGGCTTCACCTCCCCGGCGTCGACAAGTCGACCGATTTCGACAAGCTCCCTCCTGTTGGGCTCGACGAGAATCGAGAATCCCCTTACACCGTATTTCGCTGCCTTTTCCTCTGGCGCGTCACCAACTATGGTGACGAGAGAACCTCCGCGGCGAAGGATGCCCCACGAGTTCTCGAGCACCTCCCCTCCGACCGTGTCGAGCACAGCGTCCAGACCGCTGAGTTCATCCTGGAAACTCACGCTCGAATAGTCGATGACCCTGTCGGCGCCAAGGCCACGGACGAAATCACCCTTCTCCTTGGAGCAGGTGGCGTACACATGCGCGCCGCACCAATGGGCGAGCTGGACCGCGAAGGTCCCTACCCCCCCGCCTGCCCCGTGTATGAGGACGGTATCTCCCTTCGACAGCTTTGCATAATCAAAGAGGGATTGCCACGCTGTCAGTCCTGAAAGCGGTATGGCCGCCGCGTATGTGAAAGACAGTGACGCAGGCTTCGGTGCCAGGTCGGATGCGCGAACAGCGACGTACTCCGCCGCCGCGCCGTCCCTCCAGAAATCGAGGAGCCCGTAGACTTCCTCGCCAGGTGACACGCCTGTGACATCTTGGGCCACCCTTTCGACTGTTCCAGCCACCTCGAACCCAGGAATGATGGGTGTCCTGTCTTCCCTTTCATGCGTCACATAGGTCGAATTCCAGGTGAGTTCAGTCGGAGTAATCCCTACGGCGTGGACTCCGACTAATGCGTTGCCAGGAGGGAGGCTGGGTAGAGGGGCTTCCTCGTACACCAGGGCTCCGGGACCCCCGCGTCTGTGGATTCGTATGGACTTCATTTCGTTTTGTCCCCACCGCTTGCTTGTGTCGGCGGTTGACCGAACAGCCGCGAATCGAAGACCGTTTGTATCGAAACAATTTTTCCTTCCCTGACTTTGTACCAAGACGACATGAACACCGTTGGCCCGACGGTGATAAGATCGTAGAGGACGCACACGTCGTCTCCATCGACGAACACCTTCTTGACGTCGTACCTTCCGCTATACTTTCGCAGCATCTCGACGAATTCTGACGGCTTCCCAAAGGTCTCTCTGGCGGGACCCTTGATTTGGACGCTGTTGTGCAGAGAACCCAACGCTTCTTCGTACTTCTTGCGGTCCAAAGCGGAAATGTACGACATCACGACATCTGCCGGTTGCATTACTCTGAAATCCATGAAGGTGCAAACCCCGGGATTGCGGAAAAGGGTTATGGCGCAATTAATCCAAATGTGCACCTGACGACCAAAATACCAGGCCTTGGGGACGCTGGCCAAAGCACAACCTGGACAAGGCTGACGAGGGTGCAGCGAATCGCTCGTACTGCATCTTGCACCCACATCGGTTCCGCGCCTTCAGCATGTGTAAGGCGGAAGAAACCCCCGGGCGACAACCTACGGGCTCTGCCACTCAGAGATCTTCAACACCTAATTTGGGTCCGCCTCCTGTGAATCCAAATAGCCTGAGCCGAGCTCCCTTCGTCAATCAAAGCTTATTCCAGGTATATCTACCGCGGGCCCGGTGCGATTTGAACGCACGACCTACAGCTTAGAAGGCTGCCGCGCTATCCGTATTTCGCTCAGACCAGATCTGCGCTACGGGCCCGATGGCCGTCATTTCAGGTCTTGACATAAGCGTTTGCCGCAGCGAATTCGACGTAGTCGTGAGACGATTGAAAATAGGAAGGTTTTATCCCGTCCGACCTGCATCGTCGGCCCTTGGCTGCTTCCCAGCAGCGGCTCTTCGGTACCAACGGCGTAAGGTTCGTCCCTGGGGTCTCTCACGACCTCGATTTTGTAATCGACCTCGCCGAGGCCATAGGCACCTACTTCGGGAGCGGCGAGGTCCTTCTCGGTCAGGATGGGCGTCTTTCGAGTACCGCCCTTGCTAACGCCACCGTCTCAGGCCTCCTGAGCTCCGGCAGGGACGTGGCAGAAGCAGGGTTGGTCCCAACGCCCGCCCTCCAGTACGGCGTGAAGACGATGGGCTTCAAGGGTGGTGTAATGGTGACCGCTTCCCACAACCCTCCTCACTACAACGGTCTGAAGGTCTCCAGCTCCGACGGCGTAGAGGTGCCGCATCTGGACGAGCAGAGGATAGAGAAGATCTACTTCGACAAGTCCCAGACGAAGGCAGACTGGAAGTCCATAGGAGTGTCCCGCCAGGAGCCTTCGGTGGTCATCAACTACATCAAGGGGGTAACCTCAAAGGTCAATGCGAAGGCGATAGCCGAAAGAAAGTTCACGGTGGTGATGGATCTGGGCAACGGAGCCCAGTCTGTCGCCGCGCCCTACCTGGTGGAGTCCCTTGGGTGCAAGCTGATAACGCTCAACTCTGTTGTCGACGGTAACTTCCCAGGCAGAGGGCCGGAGCCGACCCCTGACACATTGAAGGACCTTTCCGCCGCTGTCAGATCGGTGGGAGCCGACCTCGGTGTCGCCTACGACGGGGACGGAGACAGATCCATGTTCTGTGACGAGAACGGTCGAGTCCTGTGGGGAGACCAGACTGGGTGTTTTGTGGCAGATTTCGTCCTCGGCAAGCACAGGGGAGGCACCGTCGTCACCTCTGTAGCTTCCAGCCAGGCCATAGAGGCTGTTGCCAAGAAGCACGGCGCGAAAGTTCTCCGCACAAGGGTGGGTGCGGTCGAAATCGCGCGTACCATACTCGAGCGGGGGGCCGTCTTCGGCTTCGAAGAAAACGGGGGGTGCCTCTACCAGCCGCACATCGCGGTCCGTGACGGGGGGATGACCACCGCTCTGATGCTCGAATGTCTCGCGGGGAGGGGCATGTCCTTCTCAAAGGCGCTCTCCTTCGTTGTCCCTCGCTACTATCAGGCGAAGACGAAGGTGGGGGTTGGAAGCAAGAGCGTTGACACCGTCATGCGAGCCGTCGAGCGCCAGGCGAAGGGAGAGGTCGAAAGGACAGATGGTATCAAGATCTGGACCGGGGAGCGTTCCTGGGTTCTCATAAGGCCGAGCGGTACCGAGCCAATCGTGCGTATCTTCGGGGAGGCTGAGAGCCAAGAAGCTGCGGAGCAGCTTGTCAAGAAATTCGAGAAAATAGTGAAATCTGCCTCAGCGTAGGTGCGTCCACCCCACATCCCGGATGGGACGCTTTGTCTTCCCTGTGGCGAGTACGACTTCTCCTGTTCTTGAATTAGCCCTTCCTATCTCAAGCAATAAGCCCCCCGCTCTCTGGACGGCAACCTTCGCACTCGCAACCCTTGACCCTGGGATGGTCCCGACGATTACGTACTCTTCCCCCCCTTCGAGAACTAACTCCTGCATGTTCAACCCGTTCGCCTCTGCGAAGTTCAGTACCCCCTTCGCAGCTGGCAGCATGGTCACCTCGAATCCGACCCTGCTCTCAATCGCAAGCGTGTGCAGGCTCCTCGCCAGCCCATCGCTGGAGTCCATGGCTGAAGACATGAGCGGACCGAGCGCCATGCCGACCTCGAGGCTGGGCGTCGGGGACAACACGCTCGCCCTGGCTTTCTCTCCGAACTCACCCTTGGCTACCGCGGAGCCCTTCAGAATTCTCAGCCCCGCAGGAGGATACCCGAAAAGGCCGGTCACAACGAGCGCGTCCCCAGGCTTTGCCCCTCTTCGGGGCACCAGGTGCTTCGCGAAACCGACCATGGCGCAGTCTATCACCAGCTCTTCAGCCTCGTTGGTGTCCCCGCCCACCAGGAGGGCATTCCACTCCGTCTCGGCGTCCCTGAACCCCGACGCCAGCGCGTCCACCTGCTCTTGGCTGACCCCCTTCTTCACGCCTAGAGAGACGACGAACGAGTCGGGACTCGCTCCCTTGGCCGCAAAGTCGCTTACGCACATGGCGACCGCCTTCCGCGCCGCCTGCCGGTAGGTCATCCCCGGAGGCACGTCTGTGTGCTCCACCAGCATGTCTACCTTCAGCACGAGCCTCCCCGCCCGGACAGGGACTACGGCTACATCGTCACCGATCCTCGAGTAGCCCTTGGGGAGCTTCCTGGCCCTGCTCACGATGGACCTGATGACGCCCAGCTCGTCGGGCGTGCTAGGCACTCATCTCCTTGAGCTTCTTCGCGAACGACTTCGCGAGCACCCTCGCCTTCTCTGCGGAGGGCGCCTCTGCCGAGACTCTTACCACATCCTCCGTCCCCGAGGGTCTGATCAGGACCCAGCTCCGGTCAGTGAGTTCGATCTTCAGGCCGTCAGTGAGGTCTGCGTCCTTGTGTTGGGCTGCCAGTGTCTTGATCCCCTTCAGGGCTTTGGCCTTGGGGACCACAAGGGCCACCCTCTCCTGCTGGTAGACAGGTACGGATCCGTAGACCCTTCGCCCTTTCCTCTTAAGCGCGCCTATGATTGAAAGCGCCGCGAGCATAGAGTCTCTGCAGTAGTTGAACGAGCCGTCGATGAGGCCACCACTGCTCCCCTCTCCCCCGAGTCTCGCCCCTCGTTCCCTCATCTCCCTCACTACGTTGGCCTCCCCCACCTTCGACCTGAAGACGTGAGCTCCGGCTTTCCTGGCCACGTCATCGACTGCCTGAGTCGTGTCCACAGAGACGACCAGCTTCTTCTCTCCTGTCTGTGCCAGCAGCTCAGAAAGGGCGAGGGTGAGCATGAAGTCTCCCGTCCTCTTCATCCCAGAGGAGTCTACTATCACCAGTCTGTCACCGTCACCGTCGAAGCCCAGCCCCACGTCGCACCCCTTCTGCTTGACCGTCTTTCTGAGGAGGTCGAGCTCGTCGGCCACAGGGTCAACCTTCCTTTCGAACACTCCGTACGAGTCGTTCATCGAAGTGATGTCGCACCCGAGTTGCTCGAGCAGAGGGACAGCGTGGGTGATTGCGGCCCCACCCCCGAGGTCGACGGCCACTTTGACACCCTCGCAGGACTTGGCCCCGAACCTTTCGACAAGATCGGCTGCATAGGCGGGTCCCCTCGCCTTCTTCACCACTCCACGCTCAAAGGGGGTCGACCTTGCAGCCTGTGCTCCGATTATCTGCTCGAATACCTCCTGATCCACCCCTACCCCTCCAACCAAGAATTTCAGACCATTGAACTCTGGCTCGTTGTGGGAGGCGGTCACCACGACGGCCGGGAGTCCGCTCCTCCTGCTCTCTCTGAACAGGGCAGGTGTGGAGATGATGCCATAGTCACGGACGGTCCCGCCGAGGGACGTGAGTCCGGCTGCGACGGCTCTGCAGGTTACCGGGCCCGTGCTCCGCGCGTCGCGCGCCAACAGGAACTCCTTGGAGCCCGTCGCTCTCCCGAAGTTGACGGCGAATCTCGAGACATCGGCCAGGTCCAAGTCCTTGTTGAGGACCCCTCTGATTCCGCTTAGGGACGCTATCAACTCTCCCGCCTCCTTTCACCGGCCCCATTGCAGATAAACTGAGGGTTTTGACCCTGTGTTTCCCTCAAGGGTCCAGCCTCACCCGGGTTCGTGCCCGCTACCACGTGACCCTGCGGTTCCACTCCGATTCCAGGAGGCTGTAGTAGTACTGGTCGACAAATCGGCCTCTGAAGAACACCCGCTTTCTGAGGGTACCTTCAAACTTGAAGCCCAGCTTGAGAAGGAGTGCGTTAGAGGCGGGGTTCTCGGCCAAGGGACAGGCCTCCACCCTGTTGAGTCCCATGCCGTCGAACCCGTAGGTCAGCACCGGCTCGAGAGCCTCGGTCATGATTCCTTTCCCCCAGTGAGACCGGTGCAACTCGTACCCCAGTTCGGCGCACCTCGACCCCAGGTCGAAGTGCCAGTAGCAGCAGCTCCCAATGGCACCCCGCTCCCCCTTCGGCACGAAAACCCAGAACAGGGAATCCCGTTGTCCGGAGGCGCCCAGTTGAAGGCCCTCGACCCACTTCTGGGTCTCCACAATTGACCTGTGGGGCTCTGTCCCGTAAGCCTCTGTGACCTTCGGGTCAGACTTGATTGCGAACATCGCTTCTGCATCGGAGACCTCCATGGGCCGGATCTGGAGCCGTTCGGTGTTGAAGGAGGGGAGGTGGGCGAAGGCCCCTTCAATACCCATCGACAGGCTGATGGCCACTCCCAATAGAAAAGGGTGCATCCAACAGTAGCGAAGGCGAATCCAAAGTTGTTGTGAACCAATCTTTACCGCGCCAATACTACTTTTTGAGTTCCTCACTTTTGATTGCTAAGACGCCCAAAGAGTTCGTTTGCGCATCAAATCATTTCGGGTGAAGAGGAGCGCACCGGTGGGAGAGTACAAGCTGTCAGAGATATTCACCGGGCTCGAGTTCTCCTCCGCCCTGCTCAAGGTATTCGGTTCCAGATCACAGATGACAAAGATCCTGAAGCACCTCAAGCTCAGGATCGAGCGCAACGACTCCGGCCTCTGGCTGGACAGGGACACGGGCACCATCTGCATCGGCTCCAAGCACCTTACGACTGCAAAGAGCGACTTCCTCTACCTCGATGTCATCCACGTCCTCGTCCACGTCAGGCAGTTTCTAGAGGGGAAGGAACTCTACGACCAAGCGTTCGAGTACGTGGACAGGCCCACGGAGCTCGAGGCATACCGGACCACCGTGGCCGAGGCGCGTCGGGTGGGGATGGACGAGGATGAGATTCTGAAGTATCTGAGGATGGACGCGGTGGACGACTCCGAGCTCGGCAAGCTGATGGAGAAGATCGGGGTTAAGGCTAGGCGCTGAAACCACTCGTTTCCAGCTGAAAACGTCCTAGACCTTCTTTGAAGGTATCCCCGGTTCGACTAATCTTCTCATGTTGAGAAGTGCGTTGATCTCCTTCTCCCCATATCCCAGCTTCTTGAGAGCCGTCCTGATGGACACTCCCTTGGCCATCTGCTTCCCCATCTCACTCGCCCTATCGTACCCTATCCTCGGGGAGACCAGTGTTATTAGGGCAGGGCTCGTCTCCGCGTAGTTCCTAGCCTTCTCCTCCATGGGCACGACATGGTCGATGACAAGCGAGGACAGCTTCTTCAGGGCCTCCGACAGGAGCTTTGCCTGCAGAACAACGTTGTATCCCATCAGGGGCACCCCCATCGTTAGCTCGAATTCCCCCAGGGACGCCGCGTAGGCGTTGGCCCCGTCCAGCCCTATCACTTCTCCTGCGGCGAGCAGGGCGCTCTCCACGGTTACTGGATTGGTCTTCCCCGGCATTATGCTGCTCCCGGCGACCTCCTCCTGGGTGGGAATGTCTATCTCGCCGAGCGCGGTGAGCGGTCCCGAGAACATCAGTCTCAGATCCTGGCAGAGCCGGTAGAGGTCGATGCTGACCGATCGCATGCTCCCACTTAGCGAGGACAGGTCGGTAAGGAACCTGGTGGGCCTGAACCTGTTCCTCGCACTGGTGAACCGAAGACCGGAGAGGTTCGCGATTCCCCCGGCAACCATTCCGCCGAACTTGGGGTCGGCGTTAAGGCCAGTCCCTACGGCGGTCCCGCCTATTGGGAGCTCGAGGGTGTACTCCATGGCTTGCCTGACGAGTTTGGCGTCTCTCGCGAACTCTTCAGCATAGGCCCCGAACTCCTGGCCCATCGTAACGGGGAGCGCGTCCCGTAGGTGCGTCCTTCCCGACTTGTAGACTGTGGACGTCTCTCTGGAGAGTGCGCTGAGGCTCTTGCTCAACCCCTCCAACGCCGGAATCAGATTTCTGCTCACCGCCAAAGCAGCGGCCACTCTGATGGCCGTCGGGCCAACGTCGTTCGAAGATTGACCCATGTTGACGTGGTCGTTCGGATGTACCTTTCTCCCCAGTGCTTCGGAAGAAAGCTCGGCTATGACCTCGTTGGCATTCATATTGAGGCCCGTCCCAGAGCCCGTCTGGAAAACGTCGACGGACATCAAGTCATCGTGAACCCCTTTCATAAGTTCCTTCGCCTTCGCCTGTATCGTCCTCCCGATGTCCCTGTCGAGCAGCCCCAGCTCGATGTTTGCCTTCGCTGCTGAGTACTTTATCGCCCCGACCGCCCAGATGACCTCTCTCGGAAACCTTGTACCTGTGCTAAGAAAAACGCGTTTAGAACCCTCGACGTACTTCACAGTTAGGTGCGGGGTTCCTACTACTCTTAAGGAATTTGCTGGGACGGAGGTTCTAGTGCCCGCCGCAGCCGCACGCTTCGGCGTGAACGTTCGGGTTCTCGATCTTGAACCCAGTCTTTTGCAGGCTCTCGATGAAGTCGATTCTTGAGCCCCTCAAGATCTCGGCATCTGCCTTGGCAGCCATGATGCGCAGGCCGCTGACTTCCTCTACCACATCCGATTCGCCAGGGACCTTCTCAAGACTCAGGGCATACCTGTAACCACCGCTGCAGGCGCACCCTCCGCCCTGGTAGACCTCGATCTTCAGGTAAGAGTCAGTGGCCTTCTCCTCTTCGAGGACCTCCCCTAACTTCTGTCTCGCAAGAGGGGTTAACATGACCAGCGGTTGCAATTTTTGCATACTTGTCGGAATATTAGACTCAGTCTATTTAATACTTTCTTGGAGCGTTCCTGCCAAGCCGGGCTACGTCTTTCCTTGTAACGAAGCGGTTCACCCGGTCTCCCTACCACCCCTCCCAAGCATCCGCCACCCAAACAGCATCACAAGGGCGACCATGACGCCACCTATGACTACGGATACGAGGGCAAGGCTCGACCCGGAGGGGCCGGACCCGAAGACGATGGGGAACGGCCCGATGAAGACGACACCGCCAGTCGATACCCCTGTCTGCGTGGCCGAGCCGACGATTATCAGCCCGAAACCGAGCAGGAGGATGACCACGCCCGCGAGCAAGAGTCTCTGCAACCGCTACACCAGGCTCAGCACCACGGTCAACACGATCAGGATAATTGCCAGAACAATGGCGACGCTCGCCCACTTCATGTCAGATCCGAATATGATCGGCACCGGTCCGATCATGACCACTCCTCCCCCCTTCACCTCGCTCCCCTCCTTCCTAGTCTGGGACAGCATCGAGACGACAATCGCTCCGAATCCTACAAGAATCAGCAGGAAGCCCACTAGGACGAGATCGGGCATGGATCGGAAGGGCGAGAATCCCGATAAAGGTTTTTGCGGGGGCTGCAACGCGGAGTTTCAGTTGGCTGAGTATCGCTGGTGTGAGAAGTGCATGATGCGTACCGAGCACGAAATCGTGGTCGAAACCAGGAACTACAATCCAAGGGGGAGGGGGATGTACAAGTGCAAGCGTTGTGGGAGGGTCAAATCAATGCGCCACCTCAGGCCGAGCTCGGAGATAGGGTACTAGGGAGTGGTGAAGACGGGGCAGCGCCTCAATTGCGTCGTAGAGCACTTTCACACTCCGGTCCCAATTACGAATCGGCAGGTCGCTATCTCTTCTTTAGTTGCACCCGCCTCCGCTAGACAAAGGGGATTGGCCTTTGAAGAAACCGGGTTCTGCCTCGAATTCGAACGTCTGGAAGACGCTCGTCTTGCCTTTCAGGATTGAGAGTGCCTTCGAATTTGAGAAGTCAGTCCTAGCAATTCGCCGAGCGTACACCGGTTCCCATGGAGACGGACGTTTCTTGGATATGATGTACTACCTTCTGGGCTGGCTGGTGGGCGACGCAGGCAAGAATTTCTCAACCAAACATCCGTGGGCGCACGTCGAACTCGATTTGAGCCGTAAACATCCTCAGAATCTCCCGCTCGGGAACTTCGTAATGAACTGCATTTCTTCCCTTGGGGTGACTTGTGGCCGGATAAGAGACGGCCCGCCTCGCGTTCGAAATAATTACGGTATGTATCGGTGGATGACCTACTTCTCTGAAGTGTTCGTCTGGTTCTACACAGCATGCTTGGGTCTAGACAGGGATCAACTCACGTCATACGACCCAGTCAGAATGGACTGGTTGTTGAGGCGTTCTTCTTCAGAAGACCGGCGAGCGCCCGGACGTTCAAGGCAAGGTGGCCCCCTTGGCTCGAAAAGCGAGTGGATCAGCTATTCGCCGAACACCCTGACGTGAGCGTAGTACGGAACACACTACTCTTCGAGGACGATACATATGTCACGCTAAGGACGCTGAAATCCAAACTTGCATGGATTGCGAATTGAAGCCGGCGCCGCGCATCGATCGCGGGCCCTTTCGCTTACGAGGCGAACGCTCTACCAGGCTGAGCTACGCCGGCTCGTTTTGTGCCTCAAGGGGCACGCTGAAAAGGGTTGACCTCACGTGAACAAGTCGAGGTACTTCAGACCTGTTCCAGTGTTATAGAGCAGCACCTTCTCTCGACGGTCTACCGAGCCGTCCTCCAAGAGTCTCCTGTAACCCGCGAGGGTTGCCGCGCCTTCGGGGCATGCGAACACTCCTTCTTTTGCAAGAGAACGTACGGATTCCATGATTCCCTTCTCCGATACACTCACCGCCTCTCCCTTGCTCGCCCTGAGAACGTCAAGTATTTCCCTTCCAGCGAAGGGCCTCGGCACCCTCAGCCCGGCTGCAACAGTGTTGCCATCAGGGAACGAAGGATCGGTGGTGTCCTTTCCCGTGTTGAATGCCTGCACCACTGGTGCGCAGGCATCCGACTGCACCGAGTACATCCTAGGCCTATTATGCCCCATCCAGCCCAGCTTCTCCATCTCGTCGAACGCCTTCCACATCCCGATCAGCCCTGTGCCCCCGCCTGTCGGGTATAGGATGACGTCTGGAAGCTCGAATCCTGTCTGCTCGGCAATCTCGTATCCCATGGTCTTCTTCCCTTCGAGCCTGTACGGCTCCTTCAGCGTTGACATGTCGAAGTAACCGCCCATGTCCTCCCTCATCTTCGCCCCCGCGTCGCTAATGTTCCCTTCCACCAGAATCACCTCGGCTCCATAGACTCTGCACTCTCTGATGATCAACTCTGGGGTCTCGTGCGGGATGAACACCCTGGCGGTGAGACCCGCCCTTGCGGCGTAGCAGGCGAGCGCTGCGCCTGCGTTCCCGGCGGAAGGGACGACCAACTTCTTCAGCCCCAGTTCCTTCGCCCTGGAGACGGCCACAGCCATGCCCCTGGCCTTGAAGGTCCCTGTGGGGATCTGGCCATCGTCCTTCATCAGGGTGCCGTCCCTTAGTCTCAGCAGTGGGGTGAAGCCTTCGCCGAGGGTGCAGACGTTCTCCTGGCCCAGGACGGGGAGCACTTCGCGGTAGCGCCAGAGGCTCTTCCCTCGGGTGGCCACGGAAGTCGGGACGAACCGCTCCTTGGTCTTCTCGTAGTCGTAGACGCAGCCAAGCATCGACCCGCAGTTGGTGCATGTGTTGGCTGGACGGTCGGCGCTGAAGGTTGTGCCGCAACGAGAGCACCGAAGTCCAAGGAGCAATGGGGGCCTGTTCACTGGTTCATTTGATGGCACGGTGTCTCAGAGCCCCTCGATGGCCCGATAAGGGTTAGGAGGGTTTTTAGATTCAGATGGATGGGCCGGATTTTGCGCGGGGGTCGCCCAGCATGGTCAACGGCGTGGGACTGAGGCTCCCATCCCTTAGGGGTTCGTGGGTTCGAATCCCACCCCCCGCACCTGACCCCTTATGAGACGAATTGGACTGGTGGCGATTCTAACCTATGGTTTAGTGCGGAGACTCCGCACCTTCGGAGGTTTGTCATATGGCTTTGGAGTTTCATTAATCATCGAGCTCTGCGTCGGATTCCGAAAGAGAAGCGTCCCAGCCAAGAATCATAGGCCAATATTTGTCATTAGGGCTCGTTCTCGGCATTAGTAGTAAATAGCCACTCGCTATAACCTGTTTCTGAACCGATTGAAGAATGGGATAGTTGCCATCCTATTGATTATGGCTGTCGTCGCAAGTGGAGCAGCCGGGTATTTTGTCGGTGTCACAAACCACAGAACGACCACCTCGACGATCACTTCGATATCGAATACAATTCAGACCACCCAGACAACCTGCAATATTGTAGGTCAACCTGGAGATTTCTACTTAAGAATCCTATCCGATGGCACCGCTCAACCTCTTGCGGGCGTAAAAGTGACAGCAACGAACACTCCTGCACTTTGCAACGGCACACCCGCAGGATCCCAAAATGCTCAAACGTTCACGACGGATGGGACAGAATGGACCAGGTTGTATGGCTATAACAACGCGGGATATTCCATAGTTGCTAGTTACTCGGGACAGAACTATTCCCTGTCGGGAGAACTGCGACCAGTTTCGATAACATGCGCGACACTGTATCTTCCCTCGGGGAGGACCAACGTCACTATCTTTGAAATGCAGACAGTCTGCAAATAATTTGCCGAGTCCATCGCTCACCGCAGGATTCTAGCCCAAAATTGTATCCTCGAATCCCACGCTCGCACATTCCTTTCTTCTCCTGGCCTCGAAATCTGTTTAGCGTGCGATTCTAACCTAAGGTTAGACTCCCACCCCCCGCACCAGTACCCCTATCGGACGGGAGGTCGTTTATCGGGAAAAGGGTCGAAAAACGACCACGAAATACGTGTATGGTGGAACCCCTTTCTTGTAGGGGGTTGTCCAGCCAAGTCATTTTAGAGTGTGAGCATTGAGGAGAATGCCGGGTCACTCTCTGACCGGCATGACGAGCGTTGTCGAACGGCCGGACTATCCTCTACAGTGGAGTGGGTTGCGTCAACCATAAGTATCGCATCCCAACCCGTTCTGGGATAACACGAACAGACCTGGCCGCAGGGAATGGAATGGGTAGGGAATGAAATCACCCCAGGCCGTCGTCGTCATCGTGGCGATACTTGTAATCAGTCTCTACTCTGCCTACACGATTGACGGCGTCATTTCTTCAAATGCACCACACAATGTAGTATTCACCCTAGGGACTACCGACCACGACATAACTTACTGCAACTCGCAAACCCTAGATCTGTACATACCCGGAGTTGCAGCTGCCCATCCCCTCCCCGTTGCGATTTATGTCCACGGAGGAGGCTTGAGCGCGGGGGACAAGTCTGACATTAACCCCACCTTCCTCAATGTGCTCGCCTCGGCTGGCTTTGCGGTCGCAAGCGTGAACTATAGGCTCGCCCCACAATACAAGTTCCCTGCACAAATTGAGGATGTGAAGTGCGCCATTAGGTTTCTTCGGAGCAACGCCCAGGCATATGGGATCAATGGAAGCGAAGTGTTCGCCTTTGGAGATAGTTCCGGGGGAGAGCTTGTGTCACTTGCTGCCTTGGTAGGTCCTCACTCGTCCTTTGATGTCGGACCCTACCGGAATGAAGCTAGCGGCCTGACAGCAGCAGCGGACCTCTTCGGCGACGCGAACTTGACGGAGGAATCGGTCTCAGCTTCTGATTTTCTGAGGGTCTTTGGTAGTAACGCGAGCCAATTGGTACTAGCCAGTCCCACTTACTATGCTTCAAGAAACGCTTCTCCCATGATAATCATCCAGGGGGTGAACGACACAAACGTTCCCGAGTCGCAGTCGATAGAGCTCTACAACGACCTTACAACGGCTGGGGCCCAGACCCGACTCATATTGGTACAGAATGCGGGGCACGAATTTGTGCAGGTGGGCTCACAGCCTATCAATCCAAGTCTTGTGCAGATAGCTCAGGTCATGGTGGGATTCTTTGAATCTTATACGCAGGGGGGCGGCTGACATGAATTCAGCGTCATGCACGAATCCTAGTCCTGTCGTTCTGCTTCCTCACGGTGCTCTTGGAGTGATAACCTCTGGCTACTCTGTAGAGGCTGTGGGTTTGATTGCGCTCCTTACAATCAATGGCACGTCGTCGGTACCCCTAATGGCGCTTGTTGCAACAATCATCTTGATAGTCGCAGGTTTCTTGCTCCCCACAGCTGGATTGCTGGCTTTGAGGAGAAGCCTTGACAGGACGCATGCAGCCGTGCGGAGAAACTTCCTGTTGCAGGGAGCGGGTCTGGTCGTTCTACTCTTAGGGGTCGTGGTCGCCGTAGGCCTCAATTCACTCTCGGGTTTCATCGCTGGCACTGCTCTACTGGCAGTTTCGGCCGCACTAGCGTTGCTGGGATCGATTATGCTACGCAGTGAGTGTACCGAAATCGGTCTACCAGGACCAACTGCGACGAATTACCTCGTGCTTGCGATGGTGTTGCTGTTCTCGGGTGTTGGGCTGATCATGGCCTCGAATATTGCCTTTTTCTACGTCATTTCTGGGGCAGCAAACGAAGTAGACACCGACATAGGCGCGACGGTATCGGCGTACGGCTGCGTGGTCGCGGCCTATTCGTTCCTCGGATTCCGCCGGAACCGTTTCATTAGATGAGCAAAGTATCTAGTCTAGTTGCATATCTTTGCGAATACGTAACAAGTTGAACGATGCTTGAGAGACCCTACCCCCATACAACTATGTCCACTGTATGGGGTATGCTTGTTCGAATCCCACCCCCCGCATCTTAGGCCATGGGGACAAATCCTGGTTATACACTACTGGCAGTGAAGAACCACAAAGAAGAGGACGACGTCTACGACTACAGCTACTCTCTAAGGAATTCTTTGAAAAGACTGGACGAATCGGAGATACTTTCAGAAGGGGACAAGGAGCTCATCCGAGAGTTCCTGGAGCACCTCAGGGCCAAGAGGGTCAGCACCGGGAGGCAGGCTAAGTACGGGTTCACTATCAGGCGGTTGACGGAGCACCTGGGAGTCCCCATCAGGAGCGCGACAAGGAAGGATGTCGAGAAGCTCTCGATCTGGGTCCAGGAGCAGGGCTACTCCCCTCATACGATCCAAGATTCACTCTTCGCTATCAAGTACTTCTACAAGTTTGTTCGGAGCGGGAACACTGACCACGACACCCCATTCCCGGAGGAGGTCAGGTGGCTCAAGGTCAGGCAGAAGGCCAACGAGAGGAAGGAGCCCGAGTTCTTCACGCCCACTGAAGTCGAGTCATTGATCAAGTGCGCAACGAGGCTCAGAGACAAGTGCATGCTGAGCGTCGCATTCGAAAGAGGGTTGAGACCCAGCGAGCTACTCCTGCTCAATGTGGGCGACGTGACCTTTGACGCCATGGGCGCAAGGATACGAGTGAGGAAGAGTAAGACGGGCGAACGGCTCCTCAGGATAATCGCGGGGCGTCTTTGCTGGGGAGGTACCTGGAGTCCCATCCGTTGAAGGATAACCCAGCTGCTCCCCTTTGGGTCAACGAATCCACGAACCACATGAATGAGAGACTCACGTGGACCGCCTGGAACAGGATCATGAAAGAGGTCGCCATGAGAGCTGGTGTTAGTGGCAAGAGGATTCACCATTACCTCCTCAGGCACGGCTCGGCAACAGAGGCAGCCAAGCATTTCACCGACAGCGAGCTCAAGATCCTGTACGGATGGACCATGGGATCGAGGATGCCAGCGACGTACATTCACCTGTCAGCCAGGGACATAGATCCGAAACTGGAACAGGTCTACAGCGGGAAGCCAGTCGAGCCAGCCAAGCCGGAGTTCTCCCCTTCGATCTGCCCGAGATGCGGAGAGAAGAACTCCCCAGGCATCAGGTTCTGTGGGAGATGCGGTACACCCCTGGAGGCAGGAGAGCTGGCCAAGGTCACCCTCGAGATGCAGCAGTGGCTGAGGGAGTATGAAGAGCTCAGGAAGCAGATGACTGCGAGATTATCCGCTGCGCCTTCTCAAGTAATGCCAGGATCCTCCGAAGCTCACCCTTCGTGATCACAACAGTCTCCTCCTCTGTTTCCGTCAAGCTGTCCTCTCCTCCCTTGGTAATGCGGTAATGGGCCGAAGCTGAGGGTGGAGGAGCCTCAGCCTGTTGATTACGTTCTCCGTCAGCTGCTTCCTGACGTTCTTGGAACTCGCCAGGGTAGGGTATCGTGCCTTGAACTCGAGGATCTCTTTGACGACAAGCCTGCCAGCCTCGTCAGTGATGGCCTCGCTAGGGAAGGTCCTCTTGAGTTCGTTCTCTACTTCTGATTTGACCGCTATGATCAATGGATCCTCGATTCCTCTTTCGACTCTCCGCTTCAAGACAAACCCTTGATTGACCAACCCAATTCGGTTATAGTCCGTCTCTAATCCGAGCAGGTTCCCCGGATGGAGCCAGTTGGTTGGTGACTGGCTGTCATAGACGGCTGCAGTCAGAATCCGCGGGGCCTCCCTCTCTGCACCGCAGTTCACGCAGACGCCATTGAATAGGGTCGGCCTGTTGCACTCGATGCAGTAGCGTGTCAGGTCCCGCTTCCTGAGCCTGTAGAACGCACCAAGGACATTGCCGTAGGACATCTTGAGGGCCTTGGCACAGTCTCCTCTACTGGCCGAGGGGTTCTCCCAGGCGAACCTCAGGACTCTGTGAAGCCTGTGAGCCCCGCACTTGCACCCTTGATCAGACGGCGTTGGAAAAAGACAGCTCTGTCTCATTTCGGAACCACCGCACTCGGCGTGAGCCAGCCAAGGTCCACCTGAACGATTCTGGCGTTCAGCCGTTCGACAAGCCTGTGGCTGGGAAGAATCTCGTTGACGTACTTCTTGAGGGACCTCTGATCATGCACGACCCTCTTGACGATTGAGAGGAGGTCGACGAATGGAATCTGCCCTGTCTCGTTACCTGTATCTGTCATGTACAGAACGAGGTCCTCCCTGATCCTCTCTACTCTGGCCTTGACGTCGGCCCTCAGCTGCAAGGTCGTTCGAGGGGAATATGTTGAATGATGTTGTCTGCTGGAGAGGTATTCCTCCAGGGCGCGGGTGATTACTGCGCCCTGTTTCCCGTGGTAGGTCCCATAGAACCTTATGCAGTATTGCTTTAGTTGTTCGAGAACGGCGGGTTCGATGCCCCTGATGTGGGCCCCGTGTTCGGCCAATCAGGTCCCTCCAGGGATAGGAATCGTGCAGTTTGGTGCCGTGGTACCAGTGTAGTAGTAGTTTGGTACAATGGTACCAATATACAATATACTATACTCTCTAACTGTGCATAACGGTACCAATCGACATCTTCCTGAGCGTGGACCGAACTGACTCCCAATGCCTCCGGAGCAGCCTTGCATGCAGCAACATACAACATCTTTCCCGGACATGGTCAAGCTCCCTCTCCAGGCCCGAGGCCTAGGTCTGTGTCTAGGATGGCAAGTGCCACCCTCCTCACAGCCGCACGTTCCTTCTCGGACAAAGGAGCCTCACTGGCGTTCTTGAGGATCCTGAGGCAGAGGTCCATGCGCTCGAGGATGTTGGTTTTAGTGGTCAGCTAGGATCCCTCCGTTGGAGAACGGGAGCGGCCTGGCGCGACGTCAGGGCGGGAGCTGCCGAGGCTCCCGCCTTCTCGATTAGCCGTCTTTCTGACGGGGTTCCTACTCGGCGTACTCCAAGAACGGCTGTGACATCCGGGGCACGCAAGCGGCGGCGTCTCCTTGCGGCCCGTCCAAGCGTGGCCACATCTCTGGCACTGGCAGCGGAAGACCGTAGTCTCTTCTACTATCGGCACAAGGCAGAGTTACGATAGTAGTAATATTTGTATGCTATCTCATACGATACCATACGGTATGGTAAAGAACGCCATAAAGTCTACAAGAATCGTAATATTCATGCTACCCTCCTCCAAGCACTCGCCAAATCGGCCTAGGAAGTTTGGGGAAGTTGCAAAATACGGTCCAGAACCAACTGTCACTTGAGTGAACTAACCGGGCTCAGTACGCTCGGAATCGGCCGCTCTGGCTTCAGTCGCCAGCTTTCAATCAAGATTACCAAGCCTGCCGCCATGCAAACAATTCCCAAGATGTCGGCAACCACGTCGGGCCAGAATAGCGACCACCATTGGCTTCCTGTCAGGGGCGGACAGCCGTTCGCTGGGCAGCTCGTGAAGTAGCCGATCGACAACCCCCACACCAAGAGGACGAAGCCGCTCACGATCAATCCCATCCCTAGCCCCGGGAGAACAGCTTTCCTCGACCTTAGTTTTCCGTACCCCGTAGTGACCAATAGCACGCCAACACAGGTTGTCAGGGCGTTCGGCCATATCGTCGACCAGACTCCTACAGGGCTTGCTGGGCAGCCATGGAACACGTTGGTAAGATTGTAGGGCCAGGCGTCCAGGTTGCACCCTACAGGAAAGGGAATAAACGGAGCCGCAAAGGCGAGAAAGAGTCCGAGATAGACGGCTGCAAGGGTCCTCTGTGACGTGTGTGAATCCTCGTCTGGCCTCCTGAATGACCCTAGCGCTATTACTGCTGAGCCTAAGAGGCAGAGGATGGAGAGGGAGGCAATGAAGGAGAGTAGAAGACCTTCAGACGGGAACCCTGAAGAGTAGCCGAGGCCGCTCACGAAAAAGAAGAACGCTCCGACAACGGCAAGTGCCAAGATGGCGAGAGCGCGTATCAGGTTCACAGGAAATGGAACGCCAATGTGACCCTTAAGCTCGACCTCTAGCCGTAATCGACCACTGGCAGCTGCTAGTGATATTCCACTACGTTCTATTGTCAACCAAGCCGAGCAGAACCCGCTTGGTGTGACGGACCTGGGAACAAACAAACAAACAAACAACCATACACCCCCTCCCCCTCCACGTAATCAGGTATCGGACAGAAGAGCCAAGTCCTTTGTTCTCCCCACGGTCAGAATTGGAAAAGTGGGCACTTCTCAAATTTCTCCGAGGCGAACCTCTCTGGAGCAGGGGGCTCATCGGCCCGAACAGTGCCCCAGTCCCATCTAGCGACAAACGGAGATTCAAACCCCACCGCGATCATATACCTTGCCCCCCACGGGGGCCTAATCATCTATGCCCAGGTTGCACTGAAACCCGGGTACTGCCAGTCTTCTCCGGGCTCCACCCACTCGACCTGTCCCTGAACAGGGGTTCCTGCCGTGGGATGGTTTCCGACGGGCGTGCAATAAGCGATGACTGAAGCCCCTGGTGCTATTGGTATCGTCTGGTTTACTGACCCTCCTGGTTTGTCGGACAGGACTCCGGAGCTTCCCGGAACGATGACGGAGTTGTTGACGCCGTTCTTTGGGCCCAAAATCTCGTTGAACCCGCACCATCCCGCCCGTGCGGTGACTGTCCCTGTGTTCAGCATAACCAGCTCGCACGAGTTGTTCTTGACGCTGCACGAGACTGACGTGAATTGGACCGGGGATGGGGCAGCCGGACAACCAGGGCAGCCTGACACGCCGAAGGCAAAACCAGTTACCGCGATGATGCTGGCGGAAAGGACCGCAAGAACAGCTACCACTATCACCAAATTCCTCTTCAGGTGCCGTGACTTGGCTGGTTGAGCCTCCGGTGGCCGGGCCAATGCAGTTCCTTTCAGTGAGCAAACAAGAAATAAGGTTTGGCGATTTTGGGTCGGCATTGTCAGGAGGAGCTGTTCTTGGGATTAGTAGTATATAGCGTCCCATCTTCTCCTTCGACCTAGGTTGGAAACAAGAGCTACCGAAGTGAGGAAGTCAAGAAGGTGGCGGTTGATTGCGATTCCCATCGTGTTAATCATTGCAATTCTTGGGCTGTTTGCCTACTTCAGCTACCAGCCCTTCTGTCAGGGGCTCAATTGCGGTTCAATTCCATACCCTGCAATCCAGGGAGCCGGTGCGCATGTCATCCAGACAGGGGAATCCAATTGTCAGGTGACCGAAACGGTTGCAGTCTGTCCAGTTTTCATCAACGGTGGGAACTCTGGCACGATTGATCTCAATGTTACCAACAAGGATGCAGGAAGCGGGAATGGTGGTTCTCGGGTTGTATTCGTCATTTATTCCTCGGAGTCTCAATATCTAAACTTCACGACTCTTCCTAGCTGCACGTACGAGTCGGCGCCTTCATACGAAGCCAATAGTTGCAGCGTCTCCGGAGGCTCAAACACGACTTTCCAATTCTCCTTCACTGTGGGTCAGGGTTATGGCGACTCGTCGCAGCGTGAGTTCGCGAGCGTCACGATAGTGATGGACCAAACCTGTTGCTGGCCCTGATACGCTGCGGCTTCAGAGTCCGCTTTCTGCGTCGCTAGATTGGGGCATTCCAGCGTTGGGCCTTTCGGGGAGGCGCCGAGGAGCTGCCACTATGCGTATGATGATGAATGGTGTGCCGGATTGAATGCCTAGCCAGGCCGAATTTCCGGAACAATTTGGGAGAAACGGAGCATTAGTTGAAGTAAGGAGGCTGTCAACTACTGAGGGAATAAATCGCCGCCACAGTACCGCTACCGCGATGGAGGGAAGGAATAGCGATCGGGACGTGTCCAAGGCCGACCTTTTTGAGGCAATGGGCCACCCGACCCGAATCAGAATCCTGCAAAGTCTCGCAACGGGACCTTTGGGCTTCTCAGAGCTGAAGCATTCGCTCGGGATTGAAAGCAACGGGTTGCTGGCCTTTCATCTTGGGAAGATGGGCGAATTTGTCCGGGAGAACTCTGAAGGCAAGTATTTGCTGACGGACTACGGTGTAGAGGCGCTGAGGCTCTCATACATGCTGGAGAAACCGGCTGGTAACTCTGGTGGCATGCCCCTGAGGGTTGCCAGCGGAATAAGCGGAACCCGAGTCAGAAAGTTGATTGTACTTGCGGTGGTTCTAATGGCAGTGGTGGCGGTCGCTGCCTTCGCAGTCGTCACGTACGTGGGTTCTGCGCCTGTGATTGTCTCGCCTTTCACGATTCTTCCCCATCCAAACCTTCCTTCGCCTCGAAATGAAGCGCAGCTTTCATTCACTCCATTCTATAATGCGACAGCAGGTGGGGCAATCGCATACTGGCAGAACTTCAGACTCAACACAACCTCATTCGTTACTGGTAGTTTCACCTCTTCGAACGGAATAGACGTCTTCATTACCCCTACAGACAGCCTCGGTACGCTTTCGGCCTCTCTCTACAGGGGCCTGGGAAGCGTAACAGGCTTCACATTTACCACGGGCGCTGTGACCAATGGTACCATAAATGTAACTCTGACTGCCGGAAGGTGGAGTCTCCTGGTGATCGACCCCTCAAGCCTGAACTCTACTCTTTCCATTCTTCAGCCCATCCGCGCCATCGCCCTCTGTAATACGGGACCGGTCTGCAGTCCGTAGGTGCATGGCAAGGCACCTTCTAGGGAGATACGACCTTAGCGGTGGGGTTTCGGAGGTTGAAAACTACCCATCACCTTGCTCACACAGTCAAACGAAACGATTCGGGGGAATCTCGGTGTCCGCAGATTACTCTCACAGTATTCCTTCAATCGGGTCTCGTAGGTGTCATCATCCTTGCCAGCATAAAGACACACGCTTCACTCTGTTGGAGGTG
>DASPPO010000061.1:0-24194 GCA_035625455.1 Nitrososphaerales archaeon
AGCGTCAGGGATAGGGCCTCGTTTACGATGGCGAGGATGAGCATGTTTCTTCGACCCAGCTTCTCGTAGGCGGTCCAGCTGTGCTCCCCCGGGGGACTGAAGCTGACCTCGGCGAGTATCTCGGAGGGCTTCATGGAGGTCTCCCTCTTTCCTACTATGAAGTCTTCCAGCGGTACGGTCCGCTCCCCCCGGGCGCTGACAAGCTTTAGGTTGGCATCCAGGGCCATGAACACGGGAATCAGATCTTCCGATGACGAAGCGGAGCAGATGTTGCCCCCGATCGTGGCGACGTTCCGCACCTGCGGTGCCCCGAAGAGCATCGCGGCTTCTCTGATTATCGAAAGCTTGCCGTGGAATAGGGGGGATTCGAGCAGGTCTGCAACGGTGGTCAACGCCCCCAGGCGGATTGTCTCGTCGGACCGGCGTACGTATCTCAGGTCTTCCGTGAATGAAGAGATGTCGACCAGCACGGAGGGGGAGGTCTGCTTCCTCCTCATGCGCGGCAGGAGGTCCGTCCCGCTGGCTATGACGGCCAAGCTTCTGCCATCGTGCTCTATGAACCGAAGGGCGTCACTCAGGTCCGTGGGGGAGTAGAGTTCCAGAGTCGACATTACAACGGCCTACCATCAGAGCGGGCTCTCAGGATTAAAAACTTCATGCCTTATGCAGCGCCCCAACTACCTTCTCTAGCAGTTGAATTGCTCCCGGGAGCCCTCGCATTCGAACAGCGTATAAGTAGCTGCTGCGAGAGTTGTCCCGTTATGAAAGCACCACCGTATGTCGGTTCAATGGCAGGAAGAGACTTCCTGGACACAAACGACCATTCACAGGAGGAGATTGCAAAGATCCTGAAGGCAGCTGGGGACCTGAGGGTCAAGTTCAGAAAGAGGGCCCCGACCCACTATCTGCCCGGCCGGACGCTCTTCATGCTTTTCTACAACAGGTCGCTCAGGACCAGGAACTCCTTCGAGGCTGGGATCTATCAGCTCGGTGGCCATGCGCACTTCCTGAGTCCCAGTGACGTCTACACGCCGACTCTCCCGGAAGACATGGTCCCGTACCAGACGGAGGCGATAGCCGATGTCGGGCGGGTGCTTTCCAGATATGGTGACTCAATCGCCATCAGGGTGTACGGGGACGCCGCGAAGTGGACCATCGGGAGGGGGCACAGGATAATCCAGGAGTTCGCGAAGTGGAGCGACATCCCTGTCCTCAACATGGAAGACGACCTGTACCACCCATTCCAGGCACTGGCTGACATGAAAGCCATAATCGACGTCAGCCCGAAGCCGAAGGGGAAGAAGTTCGTGGTGTCCTACGCATATTCAGGGGGACTCAAACCCCTTGCTGTACCCCAGAGCTGCATCCTGATAGGGACCCAGTTCGGGATGAACGTGGTCTTGGCCCACCCCAAGGGGTTCGAGCTTGAGGACAAAGTCATAACGGCTTGCGAAAAGAACGCGGACAGATACGGTGGGAGCTTCGAGGTCTCCAACGACATGAAGGAGGCATTCGAAGGGGCTGACTTCGTCTACCCCAAGGCCTGGTCTCCAAAGAGATTCGTCCCCCCCTACAGCAACACGGTGAACAAGGATGGCGCGTCCCAGTACCAGGACCAGTTCAAGGACTGGAAGTGCACCCAGGAGATGATGGACCTAACGAACAGGGGGAAGTACATGCACTGCGGACCGGCAGACAGGGGCCAGGAGGCGACGGACGAGGTCATAGACAGCCCGAAGTACTCCCTCTACTTCGAGCAGGCGGAGAACAGGCTGCACGTCCAGAAGGCAGTCATGGCCATGGTGATGGGCTCCAAGCGCAGATGATCTCCCAGGTGTAGTCAGATGGTGGCTCAAGCCAAGACGATACTTGACATCATAGGGAACACGCCCACAATAAGGCTGTCGAGAATCCCCGTCGAAGAGAAGCTGGACTCGGAGTTATTTGCAAAGCTGGAGTTCTTCAACCCCACCGAGAGCCTGAAGGACAGAATCTACAAGGAGATGATACTTGGAGCAATCGACAGGGGTGACCTCAAGCCCGGCATGGAGATACTCGAGGGCTCCACTGGCAACGCGGGCATCGCCTGTACTTTCATCGGTACAAGGATGGGGTACAGGGTGACGATCGTCATGCCAGAGGGGATGAGTGACGAGCGCAAGAAGATGATCAAGGCGTTCGGAGGGGAGCTGATACTCACCCCTGGGGGCGAGAGCGACGTCGACTTCTGCCTTACGAAGATCGATGAGCTGATGGCAAAGCACAAGGGGAAGTACTGGTTCCCCGCCCAGTTCGACAACCCGGACAACCCGAAGGCTCACTACAAGAGCACCGGTCCCGAACTCTGGAGCCAAATGGGAGGCAGGGTCGACGCCTTCATCGCATCCCAGGGGACGGGCGGGGTCCTCTCAGGAATCGGGAGATACCTGAGGGAAAAAAACCCGAAGGTCAAGCTCTACGCCGTCGAACCCTCGGAGGCGCCCATACTCTCTCACAGCAGGTGGGGGACTCACAAGATCGAGGGCATCGGTGACGGCTTCGTCCCGAGAAACCTAGACCTTAGCCTGCTGACCGGCGTCGTGACTACTACATCTGACGAGGCCATCGATATGACACGCCGGCTCACGAAGGAGGAGGGCATCTTCTGCGGCATATCCTCGGGGTGCAACGTGGCTGCGGCCGTGAAGCTCGCCAGGAAGCATCCGGAGCTGGGGAGGATAGCGACCGTGATCAACGACTCTGGCGGGAGGTACCTCTCTACTGAGGTGTTCGGCATGAAGAAGAAGCAGACAGTAACTAGAACAAGCAAGAGGCTCGACCCGTACACCGTGGAGCAGCTCAGAAAGTACCAGAAAGGGTTCGACGTAGTGGAATAGGCGCTCCTCGGAGCAAGTCCCCTTGTCCTTCGTAGAACGGCTGGCCTGTTCCAAGTGCGGCACGAAGTACGAGCCGGCCGAGAACCCCGTAATGTGCAGGAAGAAGGACCTGGGGAGGCTCGACGTCGTCTACAACTACGATGAGGTGTCGAAACGGTTCAACCGCAGGAACCTCGGGTCGAGAGAATCCAGAGACATCTGGCGATACGAAGAGCTCCTTCCTGTCTCCTCCGGGTTCGCCGTGAGGCTGGGTGAAGGAGGGACCCCCCTTGTTCACGCTCAGCGCCTTGGCGCGAAGCTCGGGATGAAGAAACTGTACCTCAAGGACGATACAAGGAACCCAACAGCGTCTTTCAAGGACAGGGCCATGGCCGTGGGCTCCGCCAAGGCGGTGGAACTGAAGAAGAGGGACGTCGCAATAGCCTCGAGCGGGAATGCGGCTGCCTCCCTGGCCGCCTACTCCGCAGGGGCTGGTATGAGATGCCACGCTTTCGTCCCCCCGGATGCGTCTGCCGGGAAAATCGCGCAGCTACTCCTCTACGGCGCCTCGATAACTAAGTGTGCGCAGGTGAAGAAGGGGGAAGATGCGACCGTGCAGGCGATGCTCGACGCAGTTGACAGGTTCGGATACTACCCCTGCCCTAGCTTCGGACCCTTCAACCCCTATCAGGTCGAAGGACCGAAGACGATCGTGTACGAACTCTACGAGCAGAGCGGGTGGGAGGGGTCGGACGCCATCTTGGTCCCCACCGGGTCAGGGTGTCTCCTCACCGGCATCTGGAAGGGCCTCCGAGACCTGAGGGAGCTCGACCTGATTAGGGCCTACCCCCGGATCGTTGCGGTACAGCCAGCGGGCAACCGGGCTCTGGTCAGCGCGATTCAGAAGGGGACGCCCTTCGAGAAAATCGTCCCGGAGCCCTACCCTGCGTCCGTAGCCGGGGGCCTCTTGGATCCCTATCCATGGGACGGAGACGCCGCCATGGCAGGGGTAAGGTCGACCAACGGGACGGGGATCTCTGTTAGCGACCGGGACATACTCCGGTCCGTCAGGGAGTTGGCCGCCTTCGAAGGGATTTTTGCCGAGCCCTCGGGAGCCGCAGGTCTCGCTGGACTACAGAAGGTGCTGGAAGCGGGTGCCATCGACAGGAACGAAAGGGTGGTGGTCCTCGTGACGGGTTCAGGTCTGAAAGAGCCCGACAGGGTAATCGAGATGTTCGAGGGAAGGAATGCGGGGGGTGTAAAGAGAGGCAGCCGGAATCGGCCCTGATTCTGTGGCGCCGCCCAGCCAGCACATAGAATTTAAAGGCCGACCGGTCCCATTCATGTAATGACATCGGTGGAGCTCGAAGAGCCCCTCCAGCAAATCGTCGAGATTCCTAGGGTAGACGCCCTGGCGAAGGCACTCGGCGAGACGAAGTACACGACGGACAACGTACAGGAGGACGCTCTCTATCTCAGGGTCGTCCGGTCCCCCCACCCGCATGCACTGATTAAGCGCATAGACACCTCCAGAGCGGAACACGTCCAGGGAGTGTTGAGGGTTGCGACGTCAAAAGACGTTCCTGGGTCCAACTACATCGGCTACGTAGTCCAGGACAGGCCGCTGCTCTGCCACGACAGAGTAAGGTTCGTCGGGGATTCGGTGGCCCTTGTGGTGGCCGACACACCGGAATCAGCCGAACTCGGAGTCCAAGCCGTCAGTGTCGAGTATGAGAAGCTCCCTGCCATCTTCGATGCGAGCGAAGCGCTGCGGCCTGGCGCGCAGGCGATCCACCCCTCTGGGAACCTGACTGCAAGGCACTTCGTCAGGATCGGTGACGCCGAGAAGGGGCTTGCGAAGGCTGATTACGTGGTCAAGGGAGTGTACAGCACACCCGTACAGGAGCATGCCTATCTGGAGACAGAAGCTGCCCTGGCCTACCCGAAAGGGGACAGCGTAGTCGTGCTCGGTTCGATGCAGAACCCCTTCATGGTGAAGAAGGCGGTCTCGGCGGTCCTGGGCAAAGCGGTGTCAAATGTCCGCATAATTCAGGCTCCCACCGGCGGTGGATTCGGAGGGAAACAGGACGCCCCAGACGAAGTCTGTGCGATGGCAGCCCTTGGCGCCTGGCTGACCAAGAGGCCCGCGCTCCTTGCTTTCTCCAGAAAGGAGTCCACGGCGTTCCATCCTAAGCGCCACCCGATGGTTTTCGAAAGGGAGATGGGGGTGAGCTCCAGCGGAAAGATAACGGCAGTCAGAGCACGCATCCTGGCGGATGGTGGCGCCTACGCCTCCCTGAGCGAGCGGGTCTTGTTCGTGGCTGTGGTGGTGGCCCCTGGTCCCTACGAAATCCCCAACGTTTACGTCGACGGCTCGGTGGTGTACACCAACAACGTGCCCACGGGGGCCTTCAGGGGCTTCGGCAAGCCTCAGGCTTCGTTCGCGGCCGAGCTCCAGATGGACGAGGCGGCAGACAAGATTGGTATGGACCCCGCGGAATTCAGACTCCTCAACATCCTAAAGGTCGGCTCAATCACCCCCACTGGTCAGACCCTTCCCGAGGGAATCGGCATTGAAGAGTGCATTCTTAGGGCCAGGGCCGCTTCGGCTTGGGATGCGAAGCGCCACATCGGACCCGGGCTCGGCACGAGGAGGCGCGGAATTGGAATGGCGTGCACCATTCACCCGGAAGGGTTGAACGGTGAGGCAGACGCGGCAACCGCATGGGTCGAAATAAACCCGATGGGGAGAGTGGTGGTCAAGACGGGCCTCACCGAATACGGCCAGGGAATCTACACGGGCTTCACGCGGATAGTCATGAATGTCCTGGGCACGGCCGCTGACAGGGTATCGGTCGTCTCTCCCGATACGGACCTGGTCCCCGATTCCGGCCCCACCGTCGCCTCCAGGAGTACCGTGTTCGGGGGCAAGGCGATTCTCATTGCAACCCAGAAGCTGAAGAGCAGTCTCGCCGAAGTGGCGTCCCAGATGCTCTCCTGCCCGGTGAACGAGCTCGTCTTCGAGGGAGACTCGGTGAGGAGGCTGGGCCATGAAAACAGCAGGTTGGAGTTCGCTGAGCTCGTTTCGGAGTGCTTCAAACGGGGCATTGTGCTTAAGGAGGAGGGACAGGTCGCCAAGGCCCTCCCCGCATGGGACAGAGAGGCTGGACGCGGGGACCTCGCGCCTTCCTACGCCTTCGGAGCCCACGTCGCCGAAGTGGAAGTGGACATGGAGACGGGGAAAGTGGACGTGGTAAGCTACACCGCAGCCCACGACTCTGGGACGGTGGTTTCGCGGGCGCAGTTCGAGAGCCAGATCGTGGGGGGAGTGGCCCAGGGGCTCGGGTACGCACTCATGGAGGAACTAATCCTTAAGGACGGAATCATAAGGAACCAGACCTTCCTGGACTACCACATTCCCACCGCGGCCGACATCCCCAGCATCAAGACCATCATCGTCGAGGCGCCCGATGATTTCGGGCCGTATGGTGCGAAGGGGGCGGGTGAAGCGGGGATTGAACCCGTGGCCGGGGCTGTTGCGAACGCGGTCTACAACGCGCTGGGATTCCCGATCCGCCGCTTCCCGTTCACACCGGAAAGGGTCTCCGAAGCGATTGAGGAAATGGGATCCTGAACATGAAATCCTTCCAGTACCTCGCCCCAATCCCGCCCTTCGAGTATGTCGCCCCCAGGACACTCTCGGAGCTCTTCGAGACCCTGGGCGGCCATGGGAAGGAGCTCCAGGTCATAGCGGGGGGGACGGACCTGATGATAGCCCTGAAGGAGAGAGCGGTGGTGCCGAAAATCGTCGTGGACCTGCGCCGGCTCCGGAAAGAGCTCGGGGGCATATCGCTCGAACACGGGGTTCTCCGCATAGGCGCGCTTGCCACCTTCTCCCAGATCGAGTCGAGTCCATTCGTCTCAAGGTACGCCAACGCCCTCCGTCAGGCTGCAGCGAATGTGGGAACACTTCAGATCAGATGCATAGCAACGCTGGGTGGAAACCTGGCGACAGCTTCTCCTGCCGCAGACTCGGCTCCTCCCCTAATCGCCCTAGGGGCCACCGTGACTCTCTTGAGTGGGTCAGGGGAACGCTCACTGCCCGTCCAGAGCGTCTTCTCCGGGCCGAAAAAGAACGGACTTCGCGCTGGAGAAATCGTATCATCCGTGGAGATTCAAGTCAACGAGGAGGTTCGGAGCGCCTGGACCAGGTCGGCCGTGAGGAAAGAGAACGTGCTGTCCACGGTCTCGGTGGCGGTCGCTTCCACCATAACGGAAGGCAGATTCGGTCCGAGCAGAGTGGCGCTGGGCGCTGTCGCGCCTACGCCAATCCTAGCCGAAAAGGCCAGCGGGGCAATGACAGGGAGCGCCGCGACCGCAGACCAGGTGGAAAGAATTGCGGCCCTGGCCGCCGAAGACGCAAGGCCGATATCGGACATCAGGGCCAGCGCGCACTACAGGAAGCGCCTGGTGTTGGTGCTGACAAAGCGATTGATTCTACAGATCATTTCGGAGTCGATGACACCTTGAAAGTGAAGGTAAGATTCAGGCTCAACGGGGCGAGCAGGACAGACGAAATAGAACCCAACCAGGCGCTCTGCGACTATCTGCACGACGTGGCCGGGACGACGAGCGTGAAGAAAGGGTGCGACACAGGGGAGTGCGGGGCCTGCACAGTCCTGCTGGACGACGCGCCTGTCACTTCTTGCCTGGTCTTGGCCCCCCAGGTCGACGGCCGCGAGGTTGTCACGACCGAGGGACTGGGGACCAGGTCGGCTCCGCATCCAGTCCAAAGGGAGTTCGTGGAAAAGGACGCGGTACAGTGCGGGTACTGCATACCCGGGATGATTGTCACCCTGTCCTGGATTTTCGAGCATGCGCCCGGGGCCTCGGATGTCGAAATCAAGCGGCTGTTGTCCGGGAACCTCTGCAGGTGCACGGGTTACCTGCAGCAGATCGAGGCTCTAAAAGCAGCGAGAAAGAGAGGCTAGCCTGAGAGAGGCCTTTACATCTATAAGCAGAAACTCTCGGCCCGTTGTCATGCGTCCCCAAGATCTGCACGGCAAGGACTTGATTTCCACCCAGGAATGGAGCAGGGAAGAAATCGACTGTCTGATGGACTACGCGGCGGATATCAAGCGCAAGTACCGCCTGAACTCCGTTCCCGAGCTCTTCAAGAACAGAACCTTCTTCATGCTCTTCTACAACACTTCGACCAGGACCAGGTCCAGTTTCGAGGCTGCTGCGACGATACTCGGCGGGCATTCGCAGTTCATCGACTTCGCCACGACCAGGGGCTCCGAGGGGGAATCGATCAAGGACATGGCGAAGATGTACGAGAGAATGGGGCACGCGCTTGGTGTCAGGATCTTAGAGTCGGCCGTCGACTATGTGTACGGCAAGGGGAACGCCGCGATCCGGGAGTACGCCAAGTACGCCGACATACCTGTGGTGAACATGGCGGATGACGTGTACCACCCGACCCAGGCGATAACAGACGTTTTCACCCTGAAGGAGAAGCTGGGGGGCAGGCTGGAGAAGAAGAGGTATGTTCTCCTCTGGACATACAGTGACCACATCAGGAGCTGGGGGAGTATGCAGGACGAGATGCTCATCTCGACCAAGTACGGCATGGACACGGTCCTCGCCTACCCTGAAGGGTTTGACCTCGACGAGAAGATGGTCGACGCCGCGAGGAGCAACGCCAAGAAGTCAGGGGGGAGCCTTGAGGTAAGCCACGACCCTCTCGGGGCTATGGAGGGGGCCGACGTAGTCTTCCCAAGGAGCTGGGCCAGCCACGAATGCGTCATGACGGGGATGAACCGCTTCACGAAGGAGCGGGAGGTCGCGATGCACGACAAGCACAAGGACTGGCGCCTGACGAAGAAGCTCGCTGACACGATGTCCAAGGACGGGGTAGTAACCCACGTCCTCCCTGTGTTCAGGGGGCAGGAGGCGGACGACGAGGTCATGGACGGACAGAGAAGCGTCATCTACGACCAGGCCGAGAACCTCCTCTATGTCAGAGCTGCGGTGCTCGCCCTCCTCGCTGGAAACGTGGAGTAGTGCCGAGCCGCCACAACTGCACCTTAATCTACTCGGTATTCGCCGCCATCAGACATGGCGAAGTCCCGAGTCTTCTTCATCACGGACGTGCATGGCTCCACAAGATGTTTCAAGAAGTTCCTGAATGCGGCGAAATTCTACAAGGCAGACATCCTGGTGCTGGGCGGCGACCTCACCGGTAAGATCCTGATTCCGATAGTGGACCAGGGGGACGGCACCTACAGGTGCAGGTTCGAGGGCAACGAGCTTACACTGAAGAACAGGAAGGAGGTCGACGAAGTGGTCGCACGGGCGACGGACTCCGGCCTCTACACGCGAATCATGACACGGAAGGAGTTCGACGAGGTCTCAGCCGACCCGGAGAACGTTACCGCGGCTTTCAACAAAGCGATGGTCGACCGGGTCGTGGACTGGATGCGCCTCGCGGAGGAAAGGCTGGGTAGTACGAGCGTGAAGTGCTACATCTCACCAGGAAATGACGACCTCTTCGACGTGGATCCCGTGCTCAACTCATCAAGCTACGTGATTAACCCAGAAGGCAAGGTCGTGTCCATAGACGGGGAGCACGAGATGATCACACTGGGGTACACGAACCACACCCCCTGGCACAGTCCGAGAGAGGTCGACGAGGAAGAGCTGGGGAGGAAGATAGAGAGTCTGGCGGCCGGTATCGGTAACATGAAGACCGCCATCTTCAACATCCACGTTCCTCCGATTGATTCGCCCATAGACAGGGCCCCAATGGTCGACGAGAACCTGAAGGTGGTGGTGAGGGCTGGGCAGGTCCAGATGACTTCCGCTGGCAGCACAGCCTGCAGGGGAGCCATCGAGAAGCATCAGCCGATGCTCGGCATCCACGGCCACATCCACGAGTCCCACGGCTTTGTAATGATAGGAAGGACTCTCTGTGCCAACCCAGGCAGCGACTACGGTGAGGGTGTTCTCAGAGGTTTCCTCACTGAAATAGAAGGAGACAGGATAAAGTCCCACATGCTTACGACGGGGTAGGGCCTACTCGGGCGGAATCTCTTTGTAGGCCAGCCCGATGTCCACCCCTCTGGCCTTGTGGTACGCCCTCGACGCGGCGTAGATCACGCCGCCAAGAATGAACGTGCCAACCACAAAGTAGACGGTCAGATTGTTGAGCGACCACTGGGCGGCGTTGGTGATGTACTGGTACGTGAGGAAACCGAAGACAAAGATGTTAGCAATCCCTGCGACGACTAGTATCACCTTCGATGAGCCCTTCTCCTTCCTAATGCCCCAAATGGCCGCCGTCAGTCCCACGAATGCGAAGTATATCATCGAGGCGATCGTCGCGCCGAATAGACCGCTGACACCGCTATAGTAGAACGCCGATATCCCGACGAGGACGAGCGTTACCACGAGGGAAATGAGGAATGCCTTCACCGGGGACCCGAACCTCGGGTTGACATCGGATATCTGGGAGGGGAGGAATCTGTCAAAGGACTGGGCGAGCAGGTACCTCGAGATAACTATCACACCGTAGGCGAGGACGCTCATGTTGGCCAGAATCCATCCCAGGCCTATGAGGAAGGCCACTATGTTGCTGCTCGAAACACCCATGGCGAGGGTCCAGAAGCTAAACGAGTAATCGTAAACCAGTGTGGGATTGGAATAGGCCCCGTTGGTGAACGCCTGTCCAGCAACATAGTACATCGTCGCGAGGGCGCTGGTGACCAGGACGAACACCACAATGGCGGCGACCGGGACGTTCCATCTTACGGCGGACTTGCCCTTGATTTCACTGGCTACCGCAGGGGCCGCGTTGAGCCAAGGATAGATGAAGGCAGCCATGAGCGGGAGCAGGTAGAGGGTGTTTCCGAAGTTGAACCCTGTGGACCCTGCACTCGACACAAGAGCGTATGTGGTGCCGGTTCCGTTTATCCCCAACGTCGTGCTGTTGAGCCCGAGTCCGTTGACATAGTTCTGGACCCCGCTCGAACCCCCATAAAGCAAGGACGCAATCGCTAGAACGATTGCGAAGATTCCGAAGATGGTGAGAATTGAAACCAGCCTATAACCAGCCTTGGGTCTGATGATGTTGATTCCTACCAAGAAAGCGAAGATGAGGCCACCTACCACCCATTGGTCGAGGGGACTCGCTCCTGGGCTTCCGCCCGGGACAGCGAGGCCCGTGAGTGTAGTGCTGGTCGGGTTGAAGAACAGCCCGACCGCCCCGAGGGCGAACACCGTCGAAAGGACGATCAGAGCCAGATAAGCGGTCGTTTCGGTGGTGTAGCCCATGAACGAAAGAACACTACCAGCGGGCCCCCCAAGCGTTCTTGACACCCAGACGTAATCCCCGCCCGTCCTCGGCATTCTCCTGGACATGATGGTGTACACCGCAATCTGAGGAAAAGAAACTACAAACCCGATCACCGAGAGCCATACAAGGTTCACTCCTGTCATGTCGTGACCGGAAAAGAACATCGGGACGAGTCCCGAGATTCCGATGACTCCCAGAAGGGCGCCCACGGACATGTTGCTCATGTTCATGGCGATGCTGTCGAAGAAAGAAACGTTCTTGACGAGACCCGTAGCTTCGCGGACGAAGACGCCAGGCGCAGGCGCCGGCGCTGTTTCAGCTTGCCTCTCCTGATCGCTCAAGGGTGGCTTTGCTCGCCAGGACTTGCCCCAGTCGCTTATTTAAGGAGCAGCCCTAAGCTTGCCAATTTGACGGTGGGCTGTCCTGCTAAGGTTAGCATCAATAATATGTGCGTCTCTATATTATCCCTACGTGGGGGCACCGCCCCTCATCCTTCCACACCTCCAGCAGTGGAAAGCTTCTTAGACGTCGGCCAGACGCTCCTTCTCGTCAGGTTGTGAAGACTGGTTGAGCGATTCCGCACTTCCTCGCGAATCCCTGGATGAGGAAGCAGAGAGGATACTTCAGGGTGCAGGGGCGAAGGGGATTACCCTGCGTCTTCTGGGAGGGATGGCAGTCAGCATCAAGTGTCCCTCCGCGTCCAAGCCCCCGCTGTCAAGGCGACGCGTCGACATAGATGTTGTGGGCCGAAGGAGGGACACGGCCAAGATCAACCAACTCTTCAAGGAACTGGGATACAGGCCGAGGGAGAGATTCAACGCGCTCCACGGATCCAGGCTCATCTTCAACGACATAATGAACCAGAGGAGGGTCGACGTGTTTCTCGACGTTTTTCAGATGTGTCACAAGTTCGACTTCAGGGACCGCCTGGCGCTGGAACCGAAGACCATCCCGCTTTCTGACCTGCTCTGCACCAAACTCCAGATAGTGGAGATAAACGAGAAAGACGTCAAGGACATCTTCGCGATACTTCTGGACCACGAAGTCTCAGAAGGCGAAGGGTTGGATGTGATAGACGCGAGTTATATTTCGAAACTCTGTGCCGAGGACTGGGGAGTCTACAAGACGTTCAGCATGAACCTGGATAGACTCGCCTCCTATGCGGAACGCATTGGACTCGATCAGGAACAGAACAGGCGGATCGTGGACCAGGTCGGGAAGCTGAAAGGATTCATCGAAGCAGCACCCAAGTCAATGGGATGGAAAATGAGGGCCAGAGTGGGGGAGCGGAAGAAGTGGTACGAGCTCCCCGAGGCAGACCAGGAAGTCGTGGACTCGGCTGTGCCCGGCTCGTAGTCCTAAGGGTGGAGGTGTGCTGGAGCCTTTAAATCGAATAAGCAAACGGACGATTGTGGCGAACCAACTTGTCCAAGACCTCGGGCTCCCTGAGTAGGCTGGGACTCTACCTTCAGGACATGCACGTCCGCGAGATGGTAAAGTATTCCCAGATTGCAGAAGCGCACGGGTTCGAGTCCGTCTGGATTGCAGAGTCGAGGCTCGCGAGGGACGCCATCGTCCCAGTGACGGCGATAGCTACCGACACGAGCAGGATCAGGATCGGGGCGGGGGTGATTAACACCTGGACCCGCAACGCCGCCCTCATCGCCCAGACCTTTGCCACGCTCGACGAGCTCTCCGCGGGACGTGTAATCCTGGGACTCGGCGCCTGGTGGGACCCTCTCGCCAAGAAGGTGGGCATAGAGAGGACGAAACCTCTGCAGTGCATGAGGGAGTACGTCCAGGTGATAAGGAGCCTCTTCAGGGCTGAAGAGGTAACGTTCCAAGGGGAATTCGTAAGAATGGACGGGGTCAAGCTCGATACGCTTCACGGTACCGGGGCCAGACCCAGGAACGTGCCAATCTACATCGGAGGTACAGGATTCCAGATGCTCGAGCTTGCCGGGGAGATAGCAGACGGCGTCCTGCTGAACTATCTCGTCTCACCGAAGTACAACGAAAAGGCGTGGGATAGCATCAGGAGGGGGGCCGAAAAGGCGCACAGGAACCCAAAGGAGATCGACTCTCCCCAGCTCATTGCGTGTTCGATGGACGAGGATGCCGACAAGGCGGTGGAGCTGGCCAAGAGCCACGTCACGATGACAATCGGGCAGCAGCCGCATATAGCGAAAGCGAGCGGAGTCAGCGAGGACCTCATACAGGAGGTTCAGGAACGCATGGGGGGGTGGCCTGCCAAGCCGGGGGGAATCGAGAAGGCAGCAGAGATCGTCCCTGACGAAGTGGTTCAGCTCATAACTGCCTCGGGCTCCCCCGCCGACTGCGAGAGGAAGATCAAAGAATACATGGCTGCCGGTTGCAGTTCCCCGCTCCTTCTCCTTCTGAGCCATAACATCGAGTACGCCGTCGAATCCCTGGCGTAAGCAAGTTGTCGACAAAACTCCTGGTGAAAGGGGGAGTGGCCGTCACAATGGACCGGAAGCGCAGGGTCATCGAGGACGCCGGAGTGGCTGTGCTTGACGGCAAGATAGTGGCAGTCGGTCCGCTCCAGGACGTGTCAAAGGGGTTTGGCGCGGACGAGGTGGTCGACGCCAGGGGGTGCATCGTGATGCCCGGTCTTATCTGCAGTCACACCCACCTGTACGGCATCGCTCTGAGGGGCTCAGCCCTGAACATAGAGCAGCCATCAGACTTTCTACAGATCCTGCAGCGAGTGTGGTGGCCCGTCGACGAAACGCTCACCAACGAAGACGCCTATGCGACGACGCTGGCAGCTGGCATAGAATCGCTGATGAACGGGACGACTTGCTACGCAGACACGCACTCTGCGCCCAATGCCATCGAGGGGTCTCTTGACCAGATCGCGAAGGCGTCCAATGAAGTTGGCCTCAGAGGAATCATCTCCTTCGAAGCGACGGAGAGGAGGAGCAGTGAAGAAGGGACAAGAGGGCTGAAGGAGAATCTGAGGTTCATTCAGAAGAAGGACAAAGGGAGGACAATGGGCATGATAAGCCTCCACGCATCCTTCACCGTTTCAGACGACCTGATCTCGCGTGGGGTGGAGATAAGCCGGGAGCACCGGGTCCCCCTCACGATTCACGTCTCCGAGGGGCCCAACGACGGATACCATAACATGGAGAGATACGGGAGGGGGAGCGTCGAAAGGTTGCAGAAAGGGGGGCTTCTATCCCCCAGGGCGGTCTTGGCTCACTGCGTCCACCTCAACGAGAGGGAGATTGAGCTTGTCGCAAAGAGCTCTGCCAGCATTGCCCACAACCCAATGAGCAACATGCTGAACGCCGTGGGCGTCGCCTCCCTGACCGAGATGTTGGACCGTGGGGTCAACGTGGGTCTCGGCAACGATGGGTACGTCTTCGACATGTTCGAGAACATGAGGGCAGGCTTCCTGCTTCAGAGGGTTGCCCGCAGGAACCCAAACATGCCTTCACCGCAGGAAGTGGTGGAGATGTGCACTGTCAACGCCGCCAGGGCGTACGGCCTGTCTTCTCTGGGGTCGATTGAGGTTGGGAAGAGAGCGGACATCATAGTGGTACGACCTACCTTCACCGCCACCCCCTTTTCGGGCTCGGTCTACGGTTACATCGTAAACAGCCTACGGGGGCCCGAAGTTAGGGACGCGGTAGTAGATGGCCAAGTCATAATGAAGAATAGGCAGGTGCTCACTCTCGACGTCCAGAAGTCGGAAGTGAAGGTCCTGAAGACCATGGACCGCCTCTGGCAGCGTCTCGGTTCCTCGCCCCCTGAGGCCGTAGAACCCCTGGGGCTGGACTACCCCCGCCCGCACCACAGGAAAGGCAGGAATTCCTGACTTAGGAGGCTGCCCGCCTCGGCACGAACCTGCCCCGACCCCTGCTCCCAACGAATTCCCCATCTTCCATCACTATCTCCCCCCTGCTCACGGTCAGGACCGGGTACCCCTCGGTCGTGATGCGGTCGTATATGCTATAGTCAATCTTCGAGTGCATCGCATCGGCGGTCATCCTCACCCGCTTGGAGGGGTCGATGACGACCAAGTCAGCGTCCGAGCCGACCGAGATGGACCCCTTTGATGGGGACAGCCCGAAGCGCATCGCGGGGGCCCCCGACGTGACTCTGACTAGGTCGAGCATCGAAATCCTCCCCTTCCTTACCCCTTCAGAGTAGAGCAGGGGGATAATCGCTTCGGTGCCTGGGACGCCGTTTGGAATCTTCGTGAAGTCTCCCTCCCCCCAGTCCTTCTCGGCGCCCGTGAACGGGCAGTGGTCGCTCCCCACTGTTTCAATGACCCCCCCTGGAGCTAGACCCTCCCACAGAGCTGCCTGGTCTTCGGGCGTCTTAAGGGCGGGCGACATGACGAAGTTCCTCCCGTCCTCCCTCTCGTAGACCTTATCTGTCAGAACGAGGTAGTGAGGACAGGTCTCCGCAAACACATTGGTTCCTCTGCGCCGAGCATCCTCGACCTCCTCCTTCCCAGCCCTGCTCGAAAGGTGGACGATGTAGATCCTGGCGGAAGCGGCCTTGGCCAAGCGCGCGACCCTGGAAATTGCTTCGGCTTCGGCCGAAGCGGGCCTGCTGAGGGCGTGGTACCTCGCGTCCGTGTTGCCTGCCGCCAGGTTCTTCTCGATCAGGCTCTGGATGATCGATTCGCTCTCGGCGTGAACGGCGACGAGCCCCCCAGCACCGGCCACTTTCTCCATTACCCTCGAGATGTCGGTGTCTTCGAGCATCAGCCCCCTCTTCCTGTAGGCCGTGTAGACCTTGAAGCTCGGCACCCCCTTACTGATCACTTCCGGTATCTTACTAATCTCGGGTAGATTCTGTCCCTTGAGCATCATGTGGAGCCCGTAGTCGACCGCAACCTTTCGATCGGCCTTGCGCCGGTATTCCGCCAGCGCCCCCAGGAGGGATTGGCCCGGCAGGGCGTCCACGAAATCGATTATGGTGGAGATTCCGCCACAGGCAGCGGCCACCGTACCGGAGTAGAAGTCGTCGGCCGACTTGGTGCCGGTGACCTGGAGCTCCATGTGCGTGTGTGCGTCGATTCCCCCTGGTATGACGATCTTACCCCTCGCGTCGTAGGCTCGCTCCCCAGACGGCTCGAGAATTGGCGAGAGCGACGCTATTTTCCCGCCCTCCACTCCTATGTTGGACTCAAATGATTCTGAGCCGGTGATGATTCTGGCGTTCTTTACGAGGAGATCCAACGGCGGAGGCTCCCTAGGCCCTGACTCCAGACCTGGAGATAAGCTCGTCCTGGCGCCGCTGCGCTTCGCCCACTATTCTCTCATGGTCGAGGGTGAGGGCTTTACCATGCCGGAGCAGGAGCCTCCCATCAACCATCACGGTGTCCACGTCGCTCCCCATGGCGGAATAGACAATGTTCGATACTATGCTCCGAAAGGGGGTGAGGTGCGGTTTCTTCAGGTCTATGAACGCCAGGTCCGCTTTCTTGCCCACCTCGATAGACCCTATCTCCGACTCCATGCCCATCGCCTTGGCGCCCCTGACCGTTGCCATCTCCAGGACCGTTGTGGCCGGCATGGTCAGGGGGTCGAGCAGTCGCCCCTTCTGAATCACAGCGGCTATCTTCATCTCCCGGATCATGTCATAGGAGTTGTTGCAGGGGGCCCCGTCGCATCCGAGCCCGACGTTCGCTCCGGCTTCGAGTAACTCAGGCACCCTGGGGATGCCGGACGCGAGTTTCAGGTTGGAGGAGGGGCAGTGGACCACGTTCGAGTTCGATTCCGCCACCCTACTGACATCGCTGTCTGTGAGCCAGACCATGTGGGCAAAGAGAGACCTCGGCCCCGCCAGTCCCACCTTCTTGATGAGCCCGAAGGGAGTCGTCCCGAAGTTCTGCTTGGCGTACCTGACATCTTCTTCGACCTCCGCCAGGTGCATTGTCACCCTCATCTCTAGCTCCTCTGACAGGCCTGCGACATCCTTGTACAGCTCTTGGCTGCACCCCCCGAGCGACCTCGGGGCTAGCCAGGTCTCTACCAGCCCTCCCCTGATTCCATTCCACTTCTTGGCCATCGACTTTGCCTCTCTGATGCAAGCTTGCTTTTCTTCGACCAACCCAGCCGGCATAATGGCCCCCTTCCTGCCGTAGCCCGGGCTATCCATGATGGTCTTGGCAAGTGCCCCCCTCATCCCTGCCTTCACCACAGATTTCGCAATACCATCGAACCCGTAACGAGAGACCACGTCCACCCCGACAAATGAGGTGGTCCCACTCGTTATCATCTCGAGCATAGAAAGTTCCGCGCTCACCCTGCCATCCTCTTCCGTGAAGGACCCTTGGATGGGCCAGACCCTCTGCCTGAGCCACTCGACCAAGGAAAGGTCGTCGGCACACCCCCTCAGGAGACTCTGAGCGAGGTGGAGGTGCGTGTCGACAAGCCCGGGTATCACGGCCATCCCCTTTGCTGAGATTCTCTGCTCGGCTCTCTGAGGTCGCCCGCCCGCCGGCCCCCTGATCTCGGTGATTCTGTCTCCCTCCACCAGAATCGAACCCCCCTCTATCACCCTCCGGCGAGGGTCCATTGTCACGATGATGGCGTCATCGAAGAGGATGGATCGAGGATTGGCCAACTGACTGCTCAAGCCCTCGGACCGACGACGTGGGTCCCGGTCTCGCCCTTCAGGGCCTCGATCAGCTTGTCAAGTGCTGCGATGATGGCCTCCTCTCCTCCACTCTCTACGAAACGGATGGCGGCGGTCACCTTTGGGGCCATGCTCCCCTCCTTGAATTGACCTTCGTTGAGATAGTTCAGCAGCTTCCCAGTAGTCACTTCTGAGAGCAGTTCCTGCTCCGGAGTCCCGTAGTGGACGTAGGCGCCATCCACGTCGGTAAGTATCACGAATACGTTGGCGCCTATCAGTGTCGCCAGCCGCTGCCCCGCCAGGTCCTTGTCGATGACTGCTTCGACTCCTCTCGCCTTCGTGCCTTCCTCCACTATGGGGATGCCTCCACCTCCTGTCGAGACCACAACGAAACCCGCGTCGACCAGCGTCCGAATAGCGAATCTCTCGGCTATCACCTTCGGGTCGGGGGAGGGGACCACGCGTCGGTACCCGCGGCCTGCGTCTTCCTTGATCGTGATGCCCGGGATCCGCTTCTCCAAATCGTCCGCGTCCTGCTTCGTGTAGAACGGGCCGACCGGCTTGGTCGGATGCTCGAAGGCGGGGTCGTTCTTGTCCACGGTCACCCTCGTAACCACCGTCACGACATACTTGTCTATGCCCCTCGACTTCAACTCGTTCCTCAGGGCCTGCTGGATCATGTAGCCGATGAAGCCCTGCGTCTCAGCTCCACAGGCGTCGAGGGGAAACGGCGGCACGATGTTCTTCGCCGCATCATGTCTCAGAAGAGTGGCGCCGACCTGGGGCCCATTACCATGGGTCAGGACGACCCTGTACCCCTGCTCTATGAGGTCCGCTATTTTGGTCGCTGTCTTCTCGACGTTGCTATACTGGTCTTCGAACGTCCCCTTCTGCGTCCTCTGAAGGAGCGCGTTGCCTCCCAGCGCAATTACTACGAGTTTGTCTGGCAAGAATCGAAGTCAACCTCTCCGAGACCCCGCCTATAACTCCTATTCATGTCGATTGTCCCTAACCGACGTCTACCGAGGGGACTCGCGTTTCGACGGCTCAGGGGTTGCACGGACGCGTTCAATTCACACTCGGGTGTGAAACAACCTTCGAACAGTTATCTACGAAAGGACTACCGAAATGTCAATGGCCGAGTACAGGTACGTTAGCTGGCCTGAGTACGGGAACTTGGCCGAAGCCCTGGCCGAGAAGGTGCACTCCTGCGGAAACAAGTTCGACCTGGTCGTTGGGATAGCACGCGGAGGCATGCCGGTGGCAATGGTGGTCTCTGATCACCTGGACGTCAGGATCGATTTCATCAATGTGAAATCGTACGTTGGAATCGGCGAACGGGGGACCCCCAGGATCCTCTCAACTCTGACAGAGGATATTACGGGCAAGAACGTATTGATCGTGGACGATCTGGTAGATCAGGGTGATACCATGAAGGTGGTAGAGGAGTACCTGTCACGGCAGAGCCCCAACCTTCTGGAAGTGGCCGTTCTGTTCAAGAAGCCCTGGACCAAATTCGAGCCTGATTACTACCTGGAGGTCGTGGACAGGTGGGTCGTCTTCCCGTTCGAGCTGAGCGAGGTAAACAGGCTGAGGCTTGCGAACGGAGACGCTCCACAGGAAAACGCACCTTCCCTACAAATCGCCGCTCGCCCGCCTAACGTTTAATTACACAAATCCGAGGCAGACGAAAAAGTCAGTCTTGCCCTCCGCCATCGAACAAACCGTGAAGGCGCTAGTCGAATTCGAATCCGCTCTCGATGCAGCGAAGGTAGAGGTCTCAGAGGCGAAGAGGAGGGCCATGAAAGACGCTTCGGACTGGGCAGAGGCCGCAGGAAGCTCTGCCATCGCACAGGCGACGGATATTGCTGCCCGTCGTGTGGCAGAGGCGAAGGCCGAGGCCGAAGCACAGGCGAAGGGCATCAGGGAAGAAGGGGAATCGGAGCTGAAGGAATTCGAGGTCTCCATCTCCAGACACGAGGGGGAGGCCGCAGAGTTCGCAGCGTCCAGATTGTTGGGTGAATCAAGGTGAAAGTAGTCGCGGTCGGAGGAAAGGCATTCGTCACCGGGTTCGTCCTTTCGGGCGTGAGCGGGGAATACGTGTCTAGCGCACCTGCAGCACTCGAGAAGATCGAGAACCTCTCCAAGGACCCCACCGTAGGGCTGATAATGGTGAGCGACGACGTAGCAAAGCCCATCGCTGACAAGCTCACCCAACTGAGGACGAAGAGAGCGATTCCACTCATCTACGAGGTCCCCGGCCCAGGGAGCAAGAAAGAGAAGGTGCAGTACAGGGCGATGCTGAGAGCGATTCTCGGAGTCTGAAGGATTGAGCAAAGCAGCCTCCGACACCCTCGAGAAAGTCTCAGGAGAGTTTGTAACCGAAGTGCTGGCAGACCTTGAGGCGGGGCGCTCCGAGACCCTCGCCAGGATAGAAGCGGTGAGGAAAGAAACCGCCGAAGCGGTCGGGAAAATTCTCGAAACGAGCGAGAAGCAAGCGGAGTCCGTTAAGAGGCAGATAATCGGGGCGGCCGAACTGGATGCTAGGAACGCGCAGCTTCGGTCGCTTGAAAAGGCCGTCAACGAGGCATTCGACATAGCCGCAAGGCAAATCTCAGATGTTGCCGGTGCCTCTCAGGAGAAGGCACTGACCTCTCTGATTCAGGAAGGGCTCGATGTAATCGGTCCTCGAGCCACGGTGTCGTGCGCCTCGAAGGACAGGAAGGCTGTCTCAGCCGTCATCAAGAAGCTCGGGAGCAAGGCCAAGCTTTCCCTTGACGAGGGGGATATCGACACCATCGGAGGCGTAGTCCTGACCACCCCCGACGGGACCGTGAGGTTCGACAACACATTCGAGGCAAGGCTCGAAAGGATGAGGCCCACCCTGAGGAAGGCGGTCGCAGCGATACTGACTGGTGTCGAGTCGCAGAAGTAAAAGCAATCGCTTCTCTCTAAACGTTATAAGGCCGCCAAATTTGGCGCTCGAGCAGGTTCTGTTTTGCCAGCCAGGGGTAAAATCGAGTGGATTTCAGGCCCGGCCGTGAAGGCCTCTGGCATGGCCACCTCAAAGATGTACGAGGTGACCCAGGTCGGAGAAGAGAAGCTGGTCGGCGAGGTCATCAAGCTTACCGGCGACATCGCATTCGTTCAGGTCTACGAGTCAACAAGTGGCCTGAGGCCGGGCGAGCCGGTCACTGGAACCGGCCAGCCTCTGTCGACAAGCCTGGGCCCAGGCATGATAGGAACTATCTACGACGGCCTTCAGAGACCCTTGGACGTAATAGCGAACAAGGCTGGCGCTTTCATTACGAGAGGGGTCTCGGCGAATTCGATCCCCTTTGACAAGCAGTGGGACTTCGTCCCTGCAGTGAAGACTGGGGACGACATCGAAGCGGGAACGATTCTGGGGACCGTCCAGGAGACCCCCCTCATCGAGCACAGGATTCTTGCCCCCCCCACAACACCGAAGTCCAAGGTCACGGATGCCTCCAAGGAAGGGAAGTACAGAGTGGATGAAGTTGTGGTCACAGCGGAGGCGAAGTCGGGGAAGAGGCAGGAACTGATGCTTTACCACAGGTGGCCCGTCAGGACTCCGAGGCCAATCAGGGAGAGACTCGACCCGGAAATCCCACTCCTGACGGGGCAGCGGGTTCTGGACTCCTTCTTTCCGATGTCCAAGGGGGGGACCGGCGCAATCCCGGGTGCCTTCGGAACGGGGAAAACGGTCACTCTACACAGCGTAGCCAAGTGGGCTGATGCCAAAGTGGTCTTCCACATCGGGTGCGGCGAGCGCGGTAACGAAATGACAGAAGTGCTCGTGGAATTCCCGGAGCTCATAGACCCACAGAGCGGCCGCCCGCTCATGGAGAGGACTATACTGATCGCGAACGTAAGCAACATGCCTGTCGCTGCGAGAGAGGCAAGCATCTACACGGGGGTAACCATGGCCGAGTACTATAGGGATATGGGATACGACACTGTCCTGGTGGCCGACTCCACGAGCAGGTGGGCCGAAGCGCTTCGAGAAATCAGCGGCAGGCTGGAGGAGATGCCCGCGGAGGAAGGCTATCCGTCCTACCTCGCGTCTAGACTCGCCGAGTTCTATGAAAGGGCAGGGCGCGCCGATATACTCGGGACCCCCCAAAGGACTGGATCAATCACACTTATCGGGGCGGTCTCCCCCGCCGGCGGCGACTTCACAGAGCCCGTCACGTCGCAGACGATCCGATTCGTCAAGAACTTCTGGGCCCTGGATGCCAGGCTCGCCTATTCCAGGCACTACCCATCCATCAACTGGATGAGTTCGTACTCCGGGTACGTTGACTCGGTCAGCAAGTGGTGGTCGGAGAGGGTCGACAAGGAATGGGCAAAGGTAAGGGCCGATGCATACGGCATCCTCCAGCGAGAGGACGCCCTCAAGGAGATCGTCCGCCTGCTAGGGCCAGAGGCGCTCCCAGACGAGGAGAAGCTGATCCTTGACGTCGCCCGCATGATCCAGATAGGGTTCCTGCAACAGAACGCCTACGACGACGTTGACGCCTACTGCAGCCCGCAGAAACAGTTCATCATGATGAAGATGTTCGTCCAGTACCACCAGGAGGCCCTCAAGGCGCTCAGGAACGGAACCTCCCTTGCCAAGATCAGGGGGATGCAGGTGATTGCGCCCATGCTCAGGGCCAAGTTCGCCATTAGGAGCGAGGACCTCGACAAGCTGGAATCGCTCTCCAGGCAGATGTTCGACGAGTTCTCGTCCATCTCTGGCGTCCAGGAGGTAAAGGCCACATGAGCAGGTCCTCATCGGGGCTGGAGTACAGCAAGATAGCGGAGATCAGGGGGCCGCTCATAGTCGTAGACGGAGTGGACAGGGCAGCCTTCGACGAGCTAGTGGAGATAGAGGACAACACAGGGAACAGGAGGCTGGCACGGGTCCTTGAGACGGGCTTCGGAAAGGCCGTGGTCCAGGTCTTCGAGGGGACATCAGGGCTTTCGGTCAGCGGGACCAGGGCTCGTTTCCTGGGGAAGACCATGGAGCTCCCCGTCTCAGACCAGCTCCTTGGCAGAGTGTTCGATGGGCTCGGCAGGCCCCAGGACGGGCTCCCGGAACCGGTAGCGAAAACGTTTCTCGACGTCAACGGGGCGCCGATCAACCCGGAGAGGCGTGAGTACCCGACCGACCTGATCCAGACCGGGGTGTCTGTCATAGATGGCATGCTTACACTCGTAAGGGGGCAGAAGCTCCCGATTTTCTCGGGTGCAGGGATGCCCCACAACATGCTGGCTGCGCAGATTGCGCGCCAGGCAACGGTGGTGGGGGAAGGGGAGGAGTTCGCTGTAGTCTTCGCCGCGGTCGGCGTCTCCCACAGCGAGGCTTCGTTCTTCCAGAGGACCCTGGCCGAGTCTGGCGCCATCCGCAGAAGCATCCTCTACCTGAACCTGGCGGACGATCCCGCCATCGAGAGGATCATCACTCCGAGAGTCGCACTGACAGCAGCGGAATACCTGGCCTTCGAGCTTGGGATGCAGGTCCTCGTGATTATCACCGACATAACCAACTATGCCGAGGCGCTCAGAGAGATCTCAGCAGCGAGGGAAGAGGTTCCGGGAAGGAAGGGGTTCCCCGGCTACCTCTACACAGACCTCGCCACCAACTACGAAAGGGCAGGGAGGATCAAGGGGAGGAAGGGGAGCATCACCCAGATGCCCATCCTTTCGATGCCAAGCGACGACGTCACCCATCCAATCCCCGACCTAACGGGGTACATCACTGAAGGGCAGATCTTCCTTGGGAGGGAGCTCTTCAGGAAGGGAATCTATCCTCCCGTCTATGTCCTCTCGAGCCTCAGCAGGCTCATGGGCCCGGCCCTCGGTTACGTCATCAAACAGGGGAGGGCGAGCCCCGACCATCACCAGGTCGGGAACCAGTTGTACAACGCCTATGCAAGGGCGGTCGAGCTGAGGGCGCTAGCAGAAATCGTGGGCAAGTCCGGGCTCACTGGCTCAGACCTGAAGTACCTTCAGTTCGGGGACGACTTCGAGCAGAAGTTCCTCAACCAGGGGTACGACGAGAACAGGACATTCGAGGACACACACCGCATCGCCTGGGAAGTGCTCTCAGTCCTCCCAGAGAGCGAATTGACGAACATCAAGGAAGAGTTCATCAAGCAGCACTACATTAAAGGGAAGTCGGCTGCTTAGGCCATGTCAGTAGCGTCAGGCGGAAACGTTCTCCCGACGAAGATAGAGCTCATCGGCACCCGAAAGCGGCTCCAGACGGCCGTCAGGGTCAAGAAGGTACTGGACGACAAGCGAGACGTCCTCCTGAAACGGCTGGACGAGATGATCGACCAGGCCACGACCGCCCG
>DASPPO010000062.1:0-79841 GCA_035625455.1 Nitrososphaerales archaeon
TGCGGGGGGTGGGATTCGAACCCACGAACCCCTGAGGGAGAGGATTTCTCTGAGTTCCCTGCTTAAGTCCTCCGCCTGCACCGCCTACTTTTGCGTTTTTGGCCTAGCTCAGCAACCCCCGCGAACGAGATTTCAAAAGTAACAGTATCAAAAGTGTTTCCGCGACTTCCTCCTCCTCTTGAGAGACCTCTGTAGACTGTTGTATTTCCTGATGTGCGTGTCGCACATCGATCCAATCTCAGCCATCCACCTCATCATTTGCGGTTGTTTGCCAGGATGACAAGGTGTAGAGGCAATATCGGTTCGTATACAAGGCATTCCGGCCAAGTCCTATAAGAAATACAGTAGTCACCGGCTCAATCAGGGAGAGGTGGCTGAAACTAACATTTGCTCTCGCCCTAGCTTTGCTACCCTCGCGAGGGCCGCGCAGTTATCTTGCGTCATTAATGTTGGACAGATCTGAGGAGCTCCTTCAGGTTCCTGCTGTTCATGACGTCCTTAGCCTTCAGCCATGCTCGCCTCGCAACGATTACGCCATAGCTTACATTGTCCAGCTCCCCCACGGAGTGCGCATCCGAATCTACGACAAGGGGGACCCCCTCCTCCATGGCCTTCCTCGCCCAGACTTCGTCCAGGTCCAGTCTGTCCGGCTGCCCGTCGATTTCCAACATCTTCCCGTTCTCCTTTGCTGTCCGTATTACCCGGCTCAGATCGATGGGGTTCCCCTCTCTCCTCCCGATCAACCTGTTCGTCGGATGGCAAAGAAAATCTACCGACGGGTGGGATAGCGCCCTTACCGCCCTCTCAGTCAGCTTCACCCCGTCTTGCTTGAAGCTCTGGTGAAGGGACGCCCCCACGATGTCAAACTCGTCCAAGAACTCCCTGTCGAAGTCCAACGACCCATCGCTCTTAATCTCGACCTCCACCGCCTTCAGTATCCTGAATGGAGAGAGCTCGTCGTTGAGCTTCTCTATCTGCCGCCACTGCTTCCTGAACCTCTCTTCTGAGAGCCCATTCGCCACTCGAACCGATGCGGAGTGGTCGGTGATCGCGACGTATTCGTACCCCCTTTCCCTCGCTCCATTCGCCATCTCTTCAAGGGTAGCGGACCCGTCGCTCCAGGTCGAGTGCATCTGCAGATCCCCTTTGATGTCACCAAACTCGATCAGATGGGGGATTCTCCCCTTGGCAGCTACCTCCAACTCCCCCGTGTTTTCTCTGAGCTCAGGAGGGATGTAGGCGAGCCCCAGCTTCTGATAGATCTCCTGCTCCGTCTCCCCTGCCAGCCTCTCCCCCGTCTTGGCATAGAGTCCGTACTCGTTGAGCTTCCACCCCTTCTCTATCGCAAGGTTCCTCAGGGCGATGTCGTGGTTCTTGGACCCGGTGAAGTATACCAGGGCAGCCCCGTACTCTTCGGCTGAAAACGTCCTGAGGTCTACCTGCACGCCGCCCTCGAGCTTGACGCTGGTCCGTTTCGGACCGCTCTCCAGCACCTGCGCCACCCCCGGGCATCTCCTGAGCGCCTCCGTGGCCCTCCTGTCTGTCGAGAGGAGGTCCAGGTCCCCAATGGTGCTCTTCCCCCTCCGAAGGCTCCCCGCCATCCCCACGTCTATGCCGAGTGCTTCGAAGTACGAAGACAACTTCTGGAAGTACCCCTCTGCTTCGGGAAGGAGCATCCTCTTCTCGAAACTCTCCAGCCTTTCAATGCCCACTCGGAAGGATTCCCTCACCGTAGGGCCGAATTCCGAGTCCAACATGCCTGAATCAAGGGCCTCCTTTAGCTCCTTCACGCTTGTTACCCCGAGTTCGTGAGAAAGGTGGTACGCAGTTCTCGGTCCAATCCCCTGGATTTTCATGAGGAGAGGGACACCCGGAGGCGTCTTCTCTTGCATTCTTTCCAGCAGCTGGAGCTTGCCTGTGCTCAGATACTCGTCGATTTTCTTGGCGATCCCTTTTCCGACGTACTGTAGGTCTTCGAGCCTCCTCTCCTTCCACATCTGCTCAATATCCTCGTCCATGTTCCTGATGGTTGTAGCAGCCCGGTGGTAGGCAATCACCTTGAACTTGTCTTCGCCGTTCGCCTCCACCAGGTCCCCGAGCCTGTCCAGCAGGTCAGCTACCTCGATGTTTCTCACGTCGGCCCTTTAGGGTTGCAAGAGTTTTAAAAGCAGTCTTCGGCGCGTCCCTTCAGATGGTAGTCTTCCAGAAGGCTTTCGTCCTGATCAAGGTCACACCAGGCAAGGAGCGCCAAGTCATGGACGCTCTCATGAAGATCCCTGAAGTGGCAGAGGTCCACGTCGTCCCGGGTGTTTGGGACCTCCTCGCGGTGGTCGTCTCCAAGAAGGAGGTCGCCATAGGTGGCGACGAGAAGGTCTACAGGCTCGTCCTCGAGAAAATAGAAAAAATCAAGCACGTCGAGGACACCAACACAATGGTGTCTCAGTTCTCAAAGACGAAGTAGTCTAGTTCCACCAGCCGAAGTCCTTCGGGGCGTTCGTTATCGACACGCCCTTCTTCCCTTCGATCAGCACGTCGTCCTCGACCCTCGCTCCCAGCTTCCCCCTGATGTAGGCGCCGGGCTCCACCGTGAAGCACATGCCGTCCCCCAGCTTCTCCTTGCCTCCCTCAACGATGTATGGGGCCTCGTGAATCTCTAGCCCAAGGCCGTGCCCTGTCCTGTGCGTGAAGTACTGTCCCAGGCCGGCCCTCCTCAGGGCCCCTCTGGCGGCGCCATCTACCTCCCCCACCCTGACCCCACTTGCCGCTCTTGCAATTCCGGCCGTGTTAGCTTCGAGCACTCTCTCGTATACCTTCTCCAACTCCCTGTTCTCCCCTACGCAGTACACCCGCGTGACGTCAGAGTAGTAACCCTCGTAGGTCGCCCCTACGTCTATTATGATGCCCTCGCCTTTCTGTATCTTCTTCGCCGTGGGGAGCCCGTGCGGATCCGCCGCCCTGGGTCCCGACTGGACGAGCATGTCGTCAACGTGGGTTGCCCCCTTCTGATAGATGGTGTCGGTGGCCGCCTTCGCCAAATCGAGCTCAGTCATCCCTTCCTTGATGATGGCCGGGAACTCTTCGAACGCACTACTCAGTATGCTCGCAGACTTCCTGAGCAGCTTCACTTCTGCCTCGTCCTTTACCTCACGCATCCCCTGAAGTATTGGTTCAGCGTTTCTGAACTTGGGCGACGCTTCCTCCGTCAGTCTGTCAAGGTAAAGGAAGGGAACCCTCCCTTCGACCCCCCACTTCCCCTTCAGGTCTACCCCCTTCACTGCCTTCGTAATGGCACCAGCTGAGCCTTCCGAGTCGGTCCATGAATGTATCTTCATCTCTATGGGGCCTTCAGCGTAGGGACCGGACTCGAATGCAGGTGCCACCAGGTGGGGTTCTCCTTCGGCCGGGACCAGCAACATGAACGGCCTTTCGAGAAGCAGCGAGTTTACACCTGTGAAATAAGTCATGTTCGGTCCAGGCACTATTACCGCGCCCCGGAGCCCCTTCTTGTCCAGCCTCTTCCTGAGCGTCTCCAACCTCCCGCCGTAGACTGTCGCCTTGGTCATTCCCGCCTTTGGCATTCAGATACTCAGTTAATATGTCGTCTTTCTCCGAGACGGATTGCCTTGGGTCTCAAAGAGACATTCGTGCTGCCAATAGCGAAGAGGTGGATTTCGGGTGTTACCGTGGACTCGGCCATGTCAGACGCGAAGAAAGCGAACTCCAAGGGGATAGGCGTCCTGGTAAACTTCCTCGGGGAGGAAATCAAGGACCCTGCCGAGGCCGACGCTCACACGACCGAATACCTTCGCCTCCAGCAGACCATGGCGGACGACGGAATCGACGGGTTCGCTTCTGTGAAACTCACCCAGCTCGGATTGGGGTCAGACGAGCAGGGGACAAAGACCCGGCTCGAGAGGATTGCAGTCAACGCTGACCGACTCAATCAGCTGCTCTGGGTCGACATGGAGAACTCTCCGGTCATAGACGCGACCCTCGAGACTTACCTCGATGCGCTCTCCAGGCACCCCCGCATGGGGGTAGCCCTGCAGGCGTACACCAGGCGCAGCGAGTCGGACCTGAAAAGAATCCTCGACGCAGGTGGGACCGTCCGCCTTGTGAAGGGCGCATACAGGGAGAGCCACGATTTCGTCTTCCCGACAAAACGGGAGATCAACGAGAACTTCGACAAGCTCTTGGTTACACTCTTCGAAAGGGGCGACAGGTTCGCGATTGGGACCCACGACTCGGCCCTCATCGACAGGGCGAAGGAGCTGTCCGCAGCGAGGAAGGTTGACTTCAGGTTCGAGCTCCTCAAGGGGATCAGAGACGATTTGAAGGTTGAGCTCGTGAAGTCCGGCTACAACGTCTTCGAATACCTCCCCTACGGGGACAGATGGTACGGGTACTCCAAGCGTAGGATAACGGAGCACCCAAGCAACATCTGGCTCCTGTTAAGGTCCTTCGTCTAGCCGGTTTTTCGCGTAACCCGCGTTGATTACGGGCTCAACTTGAATAGACTACGCTCGCAAAATACCCCGCAGGGGTCTGAAGGCGTACAGGTACTAAGACAATGGCCGAATATCAAACAGGACAAGTCTGGGGAGCCCTCCGCAAGGCATGGAAGGGGTACCGGATTGCGAAGGTCCAGGGCGACAACGCCCGCATGAGGGAGTACGCGACCCGCATCAGGACCCTGCAAGGCCAGCTTGGCGTTCCTCAGGCAAGTTTCCCGAACATAGGACTATAGAGGAGCTCTGCTCCTCTTTCCCTTTTTAATCGATTCCGGCTAGTTCTTTCTCTATCTCTTCTAGGATCTCCCCGACTACCTGCTTCTGGAGTCCCAGGGAGGCGCTGATGCCGGTGATCCCATCCCCTTCCTCCCTCATCAGATACCTCAGGACCTTTCTCCTGTCGTCGCTCGGAAGGGACGTGGTTATCCTCGCCGCCTCCCTCAGAGCCAGGCCCCTGATGTACAGAAACACGGCCCTTTCTTCTTCCATTTCCTTCAGCTTCTTGTCGACCGCGGCCACCACCTGAGTTAGAGGTTTTATCCTCGTAGCCCCGTCAGGGTACCTAAGCACCTCCCCTACCTGGGCAGCCATCTGGGCTCTCTCCTCGTTTTCCTGAACCCCAGGGACCGCCCCGAAGGAGAACATCCTCGCCCTGAACAGGTTGGGCGCCAAGTCTATCGTCACAGAGAAGCTCTTCTTCAGGAGGTATTCCTTCCTCGGCGGCCCCCTCGGACTGTCCTGGGCAATGGTACTGACCAACCCGGCATCCTCCATTGTGATTAGGTGCTTTGCCACGAGTTGTTGGCTGATTCCGAGCTCCTTAGAAAGCTGCAGCTGGTAGTTCGGTTCCTCGCTTAGTCTAGCTATAATCCTCCGCCTGATGGGGTTCTCAACGGTCCCCAGGACTGCGTCAAGTTCTGATTGGCTCAAGGGTCATACACCGATGGTTGTATACGACTGATTTCTTCTATAAATATGTTCTTAGCGGAAATGCGATGTGAAGCGCACTTCTTCCCAATGTTCACCAGCGAGCTTTCCTCTAGGCAACTAACCGAGAGGACACGTTCAGACTTTGGCCTTATCTCTCTCCCGCTCCTTGTCGGATCCTGAGGAGCCGTCGCACGGCCAATGATTGTCCTTAAGGGGGGTCACTTCTTCCTGAAACGTCCGTACACGAACCCCAAGCCCGCAACTGGAATGCTAGCCACCAGCAACGGCCCTATGAACGGCAACAGTGCGAGCGAGGTGCCCAGGGAGATTATCGGGAGGACCCTATCCCTCCCTGCTCCCCTTAGGAGCCTGATGCCAGAGGCGGAGCCGACAACGTAAGTTAGTACGGCCACTCCGCTTGTCGCGAGGAAGGCTGACTGGATATCAATCCCCGCCAGGTAGTAAATGGTCAGAGAAACCATGATGATGGCCAAGAGGGCGACGAGGGCCCGCTGAGGGACTCCGGTTCTTGGATTGACCCGCGCCAAGAACCTCGGTAGGTTGCCGTCGCTGGCTGCTGCATAGACCACCCTTCCCATCCCGGCCGTGTAGGCGTTCACGGTTGAGAAAATAATCAGGACGGCGAATAGGGAAACGGCCACGCCACCGTAGGACCCGAATATCCTCGACATCATATCGGCGAAGGGCGTTACCCCGCCCCCAGACCGATAGGCGCCGGTCCCCACGACCGTGAAGGCGACCGCCATGTAGAGGGCGCTGATCAGGATGACGCTAATCGTTACGCTTCGCCCAAAGTCTCTCTTCGGGTCCTTGAACTCCTCGGCGATGTTCGATACGTTCTCGTACCCAAGGTAGGACCACACAATCAGTGCCGAGGCGACGCCCACCGACACCACCCCGTCCGGAAAGAGGGGTGCGAAATTGGAGGCCCTGATTTCCACACTCGAAGCTGCAACCCCCAGCGCCATAATGGCCACCATCAGTGTCACGACAACGATCTGCACCCTCCCACTGAGTCTTATCCCCCTAAGGTTGATTCCGTAGGCAAGGAGCAGAATGCCCGCGGCCACGGCGTAGACTTCGGGTCCCGAGATTGGAAAGGCATAGGCAAGATAGGTACCTGCAGCCAACGTTATCGCGGGTGCTCCGAGGCCCACCCAGGCGACGAAGAGCCACGCAGTCATCGAGCTCACCCCACGCCCGAAGGCTTCGCTCGCGAAAGCGTAGATCCCTCCCGAAGTGGGATTGCGGGCCGAGAGCCGTGAGAAGGTGAAGGCGAAGGGGTAGCTGGCGAGGGACACCAGTATCCAGGCGAGCAGGGATCCTGCCCCGGCGGTCCTTGCAGCAAGGCCCGGGATGACCAGTATGCCCGCCCCCAACACCGAACTGACGTATATGGCCACAGCGTGCCTGACCGTGATCACTTTTCGAAACGAAATCTCCGAGCCTCCTGTAACCTGACCGCGTTCAGCCAAACAGCTCCGTCGATTGGGGTTTGGATTTAAGATAGCCGCGAGGAACTTCGATATTCGGAATGAAGTCTTGAAAGTGTCCGCATTCTGCTACCGGCGAGTCTATATCTGAATTCGCAGACGCTAAGTCAAAGGGCCGCCGTCTTGATAGAAACAGAGGGGCTTACTCGGAAGTTCGGCGGAGTCACCGCGGTGGATGGGCTCACCCTCAAAGTAGACGACGGTGAGGTGTTCGGATTTCTAGGGCCCAACGGGGCAGGGAAGACCACAACCGTGAGGGTGCTCTGCTGCCTCATCTCCAAGACGAGCGGGACGGCGAGGATTGCGCAGTACGAAGTGGGAGACGGCGCTGACTCGGTCAGCATCAGGAAGATAATCGGGCTGGTCCCAGACAACGTAGGCCTCTATGAGGGCATGTCCGCCTACGATAACCTCGACTTTTACGGGAAACTATACGACAGAACAGAGAGCCAGAGGAAAGAGAGCAACGAGTACTTCCTCAAGATGCTTGGGCTCTGGGAGAAGCGGGACTCCGCCGCAGGGACCTTTTCAAAGGGGATGAAACAAAAGTTGGCAGTCGCGCGAGCCCTGATCCACGACCCGCAGGTGCTCTTCCTGGACGAGCCCACGGCGAACCTCGACCCCGAATCGGCGAAGACGGTCAGGGATTTCATCCTAGAACTCAAGCGGGAGAAGAAGACAATCTTCCTCAATACGCACAACCTGGACGAAGCCCAGCGAATCTGCGACAGGATAGCGATCCTCAACACGAGGCTGATGGCGATCGGGACCGCCGAAGAACTCGAACGGACGGTAAAGGGAAGACAGACCGTCATCCGGCTGTCTCGGACGAGCGACGCCGTCGTCAGAGCAATGGAGAGACTCTCCCTCAGCAACTTGAGCTACGACGGCGCGAGGGCGGCATTCGACGTGGTTGACCCGGAGAAGGAGAACCCTCCAGTTGTCCGGGCCATAATAGAAGCCGGAGGCGAAGTTCAGACCGTTACGGTGCAGGGGTCGACACTCGAAGAAGCCTATCTGAAACTGGTGAAGGAGCAACAATGAGTCTGAAACATTCCTGGATCATCGCGACGAAGGACCTGAAAGCCATCAGACACAGGAAGACAATTCTGTACACCCTCGTCATCACCCCAATCGCCCTTTCACTTCTCTTCGGATATATCGTCCAATATGCGGTCTCCTCGGCGGCACCGGGCACCAGCGTCTCGGACTACGCTTTCCTGCTCGACGCATTCGCGTTCTGGTTCGTGATAATTGCTGCGATTCTCCCCTCTCCCATCGCGTCCTACAGCATCGTCGGAGAGAAGGTCGAGAGAAGCCTCGAGCCTCTCCTCGCGACTCCGGTCACAGACGGGGAGATACTTCTGGGGAAGAGTCTGGCCGCATTCATCCCAACTATCCTGGCCTCCTACGCGGGGGCGGCAATCTACATGGCGTACGCGGATCGGGCCCTGTATGGCGTGGTAGGCTACCTGTACTACCCCAACTGGGAGATGCTCGTGATCCTCCTTCTCCTCGCACCTCTGACCTGCCTCCTGAGTATCGAACTGAACGTTATCATCTCGTCGAGGGTCACGGACGTTCGCGCTGCTTCACAGTTAGGGAGTGTCGTCTTCGCCCCGTTCATGGGACTCTACATAGCCGGAGAGATTGATGTGATAACTCTCAACGCCATCACGCTGCTTGTCATTTCGGCCATCCTCGCCGGGCTGTCGGTAGGCATGTTCTACATGAGCACCCGAACCTTCCAGAGAGAAGAGATACTGACGAAGTGGAAATGAACCTCCGAAAAGCGTAGATTAGGTCATGTTAATAGCGGTGGTGCGCGAGGCTGACTAAAGAGAATGAAGGTGTTCCAGCAGCTGTCGGCGAAATGTGCCTGCGAGGTCTGTGGGAAGGGGTGCCTCTGCGGGGACTGTGCCGCCTGTTCGAACCCTGTCCTAGATAGGGCATTGTCGAGAAATGCGAAGACTGTGTCTGCATTCGCCTGCCTGGCCATCATTTTCGGGGGTTTCGTCTTTCTTGCCCCCGTCGTCACCCTGGGTCAGACCCCAACACTAACCGAAACGTTCTCAGTGAAGGTTCAGCAAGCGCAGATCGCCACTGCCCCCATGGGTTCCATCTCGTTCTGCCTGTTCGGCGAAGGAGCCGTCCTGGTCAACGGTACTTATTACCCGAGCGCCGCGACGAACCAGAACGAGAGTCACATCTGCAATCATAAGTGACTCACTCGCAAGTTCCACGACCGTCCTCCCAACGGTGCCATTCTCCATGGGCACCAGCACACTTTTCGGTGACCTGTTTGCGCGAACGGGGCTGGGATGGTCAAGTTTCCAAGCGAAGAATGGGTGAAGGCGTACATGGAGAAGCTGAACTCCAACGGCGCCTACGAAGACGCAGGTAAGAACTGGGAGGGTGCAATGACGTTCGTTGTGCAGAAAGATGCTGCCTTCGACAGGGACGCTTACATCTACCTGGACCTGTACCATGGCAAGTGCAGGGACGCGAAGTTCTCCTTAACCGAGACCGAGCTACCTGTCCCCGAGTACAAGTACAGCGGCCCCTACACCAACTGGCGGAAGCTAATCAACAAGGAGATCGACCCGATTCAGGGGCTACTCACTGGGAAGTTCAAGCTCCAGGGCTCGATGATGAAGGTCATGAGGTTCACAAAAGCGGCGAAGGAAATGGTGAACACAACCGCGATGGTACAGACAGAGTTCTGATGGTGGGGGATGTGGTACTTCAGGTCTCCTCAGATAGTCTTCGGTGAGGAATCGGTCTCTTTCCTATCGTCCCTTGATGTCAAGAGAGCCGCCATAATCACCGACAGGAACCTCCTCCGCACGGACATCCCGGGGCTCGTCGAGAAGGCTCTCCCTTCTGGGACAGAGTCGATGATCCTGGGGGACGTTTCCGAAGAGCCGCCCCTTTCAGAGATGACGACGCACCTCGGCCGGATCAACGAATTCGCGCCCGACTGGTTCTTGGCGGTGGGGGGAGGGTCTGCGATTGACACTGCCAAGATCCTCTTTGCCCTGTATGAACGCCCCGACCTCACAGTCTACGACATCACGCCACTCGTCAGGCTCGGGCTGAGGAAGAAGAGTAGACTGGTCGCCATACCCACAACCAGTGGGACAGGCTCGGAGTGCACATGGGCGGCAGTGCTTACCGTTGAGGGGGAGAAGCGGAAGCACGAGCTCGCCTCTACTGAGATCCTTCCCGACTACGCCATCCTCGATCCTGCCCTCGTCGTATCCCTCCCTCCCGAGCAAACGAGGAACACAGCCTCCGACGCCATCGCGCATGCCGTCGAGGCCTACGGGAGTACGTGGCGTAATCCGTATTCGGACGCCATGGCGGAGAAGGCGCTGGAGCTTATTCTGGGTGCAATACCAGGGGTGACGAACGACCCGAAAAACTTGGAGTTGAGGAACCAAGTGCATATCGGTGCTTCAATGGCGGGGTTGGCCTTCTCGAACTCCCAGATCGGACTGGTGCACGCCCTCGGTCATGCACTGGGCGGCCGATTCAAGACTCCTCATGGGAAGGCCGTCGCCCTATTCCTTCCTCACATTGTCGCGTTCAACAACGAATCCTGTCCGGAGAGGTACGACCGGCTTAACAAGATCGTACCTGATCGGTTCAGGGGAGCCAGGCTCTCCGATTCCCTGGAGAACCTCCTCGGGGCAATCGGCCAGGTCCGGAACGGCAGGGAGGTGGGGATCGATGCAGGGGATTTCAACTCGAACCTCGACGACCTCGTGCTTCTAGCTTCCGAGTCCACAGGGATGGTGACGAACCCCAGGGACGCCAATTCGTCCGACCTGCGGAGCCTTTTCATCAAGGCGTATGCGGAGGAAGCGCCATGAGGAAAAGGTACGGGAACATAATCGGCGGAAGGGAGGATTTCGAAGGAGAATCTGTTACCCTTCGCACCCCGGCTGATGGCTCCCCCATTACGGAAGTCGTGTATGCCGACCGTAGCAAGACAGAGGAAGCGATAGACGCAGCTGTTGACGCGTTCAAGAGGTGGTCGAGGACGTCGGTTCACGACAGGCAGGAACTTCTTCTGAAGCTCGCGGAGAGAATCCAGTCGAGGGCCGAAGAGTACTCACTCATCGAAACGATGAACACTGGGAAGACGATCAGGCAGAGCACAATGATGGACGTCCCTCTCGGCATCGAGCACATCCGCTACTTCGCAACCACCAAAGACTTCCCTTCGGCACGTGAAATCGAACACCCCGAGTTCCCGGGCACGAAGGGGATCGTACAGTACGCTCCCGTGGGCGTCGTGGGAGCGATAGCTCCTTGGAATGTTCCGCTGCTGATGGCCATCTGGAAAACTGCACCGGCCCTGCTGGCGGGCAATACGGTTGTCCTCAAGCCGTCGCACCACACTCCCCTGACCGCCCTCGAGCTCGCGAACGACAGCATCGAGGTCGGCTTCCCCCCTGGCGTTCTGAATGCCCTTACGGGGAAGGGGGGGACGGTGGGCCAGGCACTGGTCTCCAGCCCCAAGGTCAACCTGGTGAGCTTCACGGGTTCGACCGACACCGGCGAGAGGCTGCTCTCCGGCTCTGGCGGCGTAAAGAAGTTCACCCTCGAGCTCGGAGGCAAGTCCCCAAACGTCGTCTTTGAGGACGCCGATCTTGAGAAGGCCGTTAGGGGGGTCATGTTCGGCATCTACCTGAATTCAGGTCAGCTCTGTGAGTCCGGGAGCAGACTCATCGTCCAGTCATCGATTAGGGACGTGTTCCTCTCGAAGTTGAAGGGGACCATGGAGAAGATGAGGGCAGGGAGTCCGCTCGACATGGAGACAGACGTCAGTGCCATATCTACCGAGGAACAGAAGAAGAAGATAGAGACAATGGTTGAGCGAGGCTTGAACGAGGGAGCGCACATGTACTATCAAAAGCCGATTGCGGAGGCCGTCCCCAAAGGGGGCCTGTACTTCGCCCCGAGTCTGCTGACGGACGTTCCGAAGAGTTCAGAGCTGGCGAAGGAAGAGGTATTCGGCCCGGTACTGGTGGCCCTGGAATTCGACAAAGAAGAGGACGCTGTTGCCACAGCCAACGACACCGAGTACGGCCTCGCGGCGGGCGTGTGGTCGAAGGACATCCAGAAGGCGAAGAGAGTAGCGAGCGAGATTGAGGCCGGGACAGTCTGGATCAACGAGTATCATCTCCTATCTGCCGCCGCGCCGCGTGGCGGATTCAAGAAGAGCGGAATCGGCAGAGAACTCGGCCTCGAAGGTATCCTGGACCTCACCCAGACAAGGCACATCTTCGTGAACGAGGGGACGGACCTGGACGAGGTCGCCTACGGGCTGATCCTTCCGGAATAGGCATTCGCCCGAGTCATTGAAGTAGCGGGCCAGGTGCGGCCCGCACAGTTTTCTGTTCAATTCTTGGCCCGGGTTTGTATTGGGCAGATGCCCAGCAAATGTGGTTTGATTCAGGCCTGTCTAGTGAGATAGTAAGGAAGCAAATCTAGGGTCATTTCTGATGCCGGCATAGAGTGGAGAGTATCGCAGTTCAAGACTAGGGAGTTGGTGAACGTGCCATGATGACTCCATCTTGAGAAAGAACTCGTCTAGCTCGCCCAACGCGAAGTATATCGGGGCGCTCCAAGTATCCTCCTTTGCTTCTAGCTTGCCTATCATCTTTAACGCCTCGTCCTTCTTACCCATGACTGCGGCCAGATAGCCCCTCCACATTATGTTGGGAGCGTCAGATGGTCCTAAACGCATCAACTCAGAAACCTCTCGGGTCGCGTCTCCATAGTCGCCTTGGCTGATGTAATACTCGGTCAGGTTCCGGTGTGTGATGCTGGGTGCAAGGTGTTCGGTTCTTCGCCAGTGCTCTAGTGCTTCTTCTTTCCTCCCCGCCCAGAAAAGCATCTTGCCCACGTATTCTATGGCATGTATGTCCAAAGGGTCTAATCTGTACGCTGTTTCAACAAGTCGAAGTCCCTCGATCAAATCTCCACCCTACGCCTTGACCCCGCCGAGCATCAAATGCGCCCTTGCCGAGCTAGGATTAAGTTGAATGGCTATCTGAGCCTGGGTCGAAACCTCCTCCATTTCGTCAAGGTTCCATTTTATTGTTGCAAGCATCTCGTGAGCTTCTGCCAATCGATCATCCAATTGAAGTGCCAGCTTCAGCAGACCTTCAGCTTTCTTAATCGAGTCCAGGTAGGGGTCGTAACTGAAGTCCCCCAGCCATTGGTGGCACTCCGCCATCCCGACGTATGCCCTCGCGAAGCTAGGATCCTTCGCTGCAGCTGATTCAAATAACTTCAGCGCCTGTCTTAGAGAAGATTCTGCTGTGTCGTGAACCAGATGCTTGCCCTGCAAGAAGAACGAATAGGCCTCTAAGCTTTCCGTGGGCTTTTTCTCGAGGGTCCTCCTTTCTGACTGCAAGAGCTGGATCTTCAGCTCCTCCGCCACCTTCTCAGCTATCTCGCTCTGGACAGCGAATATGTCGTCGAGGCTCCCATCGTAGTGTGACGACCACACATGACCCTGGCTGACACCGTCGATTAGCTGGGCGGTGACTCGAATCCTGTTCCCCGCTTTCCTGACGCTCCCCTCTACTACGCTCCCCGCCTCAAGCTCCTTTGCGATTTCAGAGACTTTTTTCTCCTTCTTCTTGTAGCTCATCACTGATGTCCTCGCTATGACCTCGATGCCTTTCATTTGGGCGAGCCTGTCGATGAGCTCCTCCGTCATGCCGTCGGCGAAGTACTCGTCGTTGGGATCGGGGCTCATGTTGGCGAAGGGGAGCACGGCTACGCGATTCATGTCAAATTGCACTGTTGCAGCATCCCGATTCCTCTCCCACGGCATCACCATTCTGAATACCTCCAACGGATTACTGACGTTCTTCAGCTGCTTCGAACCGATGCTTTCAAGCTGTAGCTCTAGCTTATTCTGCACGTGGTCATATACCTGGCGAGATATGCAGACTCCATCGTCCTCTGCGAGTGGTTCGATTCTCGACGCCACATTGACCGCGTCGCCTGAGATATCGCCTTCCGATTCGACCACGTCGCCAAGATGCACTCCAATGCGAAGATGGACCCTTCTGTCCTCATCCAGGGAGAGATTAAGTTCTCTGACTGCCCGCTGTATGTCGTAGGCACATCTCACTGCATCCAGGGCGCTGTAGAACTCGACCAGGAACGCATCCCCCATTGTCTTTGTTTCCCTCCCGTTGTGCTTTGATAGGATTGGCCTGATAACTTTCCTCTGCTCTTCGACAAGAGCCAGCGAGAGGGACTCGTTTCTCTGCCCCAAGGCAGTGTACCCCACCATGTCAGTAAACATAATTGCGGCGAGTCTGCGCTGTCCTTGGGACAACAGGCGTCAGGAATGGGATGGGTTGGAGATAAATCCGTTACGGGTCGACCATGTAGCTTGGCCTGACACATCGGCTCGTAGCTCATGATTTTGTGCCGGCTCATACGAATTCAAATAGCCAGAACTGAACCCCTTTCGCCGTATACGGCTCGTAGCGAGGTAATTGAACGCGGGCCCGGTGCGATTTGAACGCACGACCTACAGCTTAGGAGGATCGGCGTGGTGCTCTGCCGCGCTATCCGTATTTCGCTCAATCTTGGATCTGCGCTACGGGCCCAACACCGGGCCGAAAAGAACCAGAATATTACCTATTCTCAATCGGCCAGATCGAACTCGATTTCCAGTTCTCGTCTCGAGTTCCTGTACCTCGCCTTTCCTACCTTTATTTTCCCGATTTGCAATGTGTTTTCAACGTGCAGCTCGTTGCAGCAGTTGATGTTCCAGTCCGGAATCCTCACTATGTGAAGCCTGCTCTCACCCGCCGGGAGGGGGAAGAGGTCGTATATGGCATCCCCGAAGTGCCCCTCGGCCTCGGCCTTCTCCATCTCAAACTCAAGAACCTCCGTCCCCTCCGCTATCTTCTCGTTGGCTGCTTTCTCGACCCTCCTCATCTCCTCGTTTGACGGCTTCCTCTCGCACTGTACTGTTAGCCTCCCGTGGCGGCCTGACACATAGACTGAAGCCGTTTTCTTTGTTCCCAGCACCTGCTCCGCGGCTCCCTTTACAACGTGCAGGCCGGAGTGTGTCCTTACCTCTTCAGAGCTCAACTAGAGCCTCGTCACTATTCTGTAGAAGTCGGGCAACCTGGTCTGGATTCCATATCGCCTCTCGTTCCACCTCATGTACCAGTAGATTGACAGCAGCGTCGGCCACATCCTCATCAGGCTGAACCTGTCTTCCACTTTCGCCTTGATGAATTCGTACACCTTGGCGTAGATTGCGAAGTGGTCCAGCACGGCCCTCCGGTACCCTTCCCTGTCGCCGAGATGGTCCACGAAGAGGTTCACGCACTGCATGCTCGGGATTATCCCTTCCCCTAGCATGGGGTAAACCGTTCCGATGCTCTCGCCAACCCCGACTACCTTGTCGGCGAAAAAGGGCTCCGCGAACTTGGGCGGGGTCACCCTCACCGGCCTCCCAATCCTCCGGACGACATCGCAGTGGTACTTCTTGACAAACTCGTCTAGCTCGTAGCGGTATCTCCCCTGAAGGTCACCGGCCCCCACGTGGGCCATTCCGTCCCCCAGGGGGAAATACCACCAGTACCCGCTGAGTCCCGGGTAGGGTCTGATAACGAAATCGTCGTATGGCAGTTCCTTGGACTTCACCTGGTACTCCAAGGAGGGGATCAGAAGGTCGTCCTTGATCTTCGGCAACAAGGACCTGTGCAGGCCGGTGGCGTCGACCACGGTGTCAAATCCTTCCAGACTCCCCTTCGCCTCCTTGATCTGTGCCCCCCAGTGGACCTTCTTCCCTTTCAGCATGTCCTCAGTGAGCCTGTGCTTGTCGTAGGTCACCAGCCCCGTCAACTTGATGTTGAGCTCCTCGTCCCCAAGTTCGACCCGCATGTTCCTCCCTTTGTGGAGAACATAGTCGTCGAAGGAGAACCCAGCCTCCTTCACCATATCCCGGATGAAGGGCTGGCTCGTCCCCCAGGCGCAGACGGTGTACCAGTTTTTCTCTGTCCTCATCTCGAAGGCTTCAGCTTCAACCCCGGCTGGAAGGCGGTTCATCATGTAAGCCCCCGCGACCCCTGCGCCGACAACTGCGAGCTTCAAGCTGGTGGAGACCATTATCCTGCGTCTCACGACGTTATTTTAGTTGTCGATTGCAGCAACGCAGCAAGACCGAACATTCAAATAGCGCGGTAACCCAAGTAAACTTGGTAACTCATTTGGCAAAGCAGCAATCTGCATCGAAGGTCGTCAAGGTAAGCGACGACACGCATGCCAAGCTCGTCGCTCTCGCGAAATGGGGTGAACCCCTCGATCAGGTAATTCACCGCCTCGTGACCCAGTCAAAGGGCCTAGAGGACGTGGTGACAGGTCAGAGCTCGATTTGCTTCATTGATGGCGTCCAGGGCAGACTGCTTTACCGGGGGTACGACATAGTCGACCTTGCCCCCAAGTCAACCTACGAGGAGACTGCCTTCCTCCTTTGGAACGGTCACCTGCCGACCCTCTCGGAACTACACGCTTTCTCCAGCGAGTTGAGCGCGAAGAGGGCCCTTCCTGAAGGCGTGGTCTCCATAATGACCAGCCTCCCGACAAACTGCGATGCCATGGACGCTCTCCGCGTTGGGGTCTCGGCACTCGGTGTCTACGACGACCCGATGTATCCTTCTCAGGAAAAGGCCCAGTCCATAGCTGCAAAGATGGCCACCCTGGTGGCAGCCATCCACAGACATAAGCACAACCAGGAGATTCTCGCGCCTCGGGACGACCTAGGGTACGCCGCGAACCTTCTCTATATGGTGACGGGCGAGACGCCGTCCAGGGACGACGAGAGGCTGATGGATGCGCTGTTGATTCTCCACGCCGACCACGAGCTGAACGCTTCGACGTTCACGGCGCGTGTAATCGCCTCGACACTGTCTGACGTCTACTCTGCAGTGACAGGAGCTGTGGGCGCACTCAAGGGGCCACTACACGGGGGGGCAAACGAGAAGGTAATCGAGATGACCATCGAGATCGGCACCCCTGAGAATGCAGAATCGTACGTCGACGCAATGCTCGCCAAGAGGCAGAAAATCACAGGGTTTGGCCACAGGGTGTACAAGACGATGGACCCGAGGGCCGCCATTCTGAAGGACATGGCCGAGAAGTTCATCAAGACCGAGAAGGAGAGGAAGGTCTTCCAGATTCTGGAGAAGACGGAGGAGATGATGAAGACCTGGAAGAACCTCTACCCCAACGTCGACCTCTACTCGGGGCTGGCCCTCAATCACGTGGGTATACCGAGCTACCTGTTTACCCCCGTTTTTGCCGTCGGCCGCGCGCCGGGTTGGCTCGCCCACATCCTCGAGCAGTATGCTGACAATCGTCTAATCAGGCCCAGGGCGGAGTACATCGGCCCGACACAGGCGGAGTACGTCTCAATTGAGCACAGGACACAAACTCCGGTTATGAAACATTGAGGGTCGAAGCGCTCGTCAAGCGTTCCCCAGTTACCATAAGCTCGGGGGCCACTATCAGACAGGCAGCAGAGGTCTTCGCGAGGGAAAGGATCGGCCTGCTGGTGATTGCTGGCTCCGTGAGTCCCGTGAAGGCGCAGGGGGTAATATCCGAACGGGACATCGTCCGGGCTGTGGCCAAGGGGACAGCGCTCACTGCCCCGCTGGAGACCATCGCGACCAAGAAGCTGATCAGCGTCAAACGCTCCGACAGGGCTTCCAAGGCGGTCCTCCTCATGACAGACAACGGAATCAGGCACCTTGTCGTGGAGAACGACGACGGGACCCTTTTCGGGGTCCTCTCCATCCGCGACTTCTTCCGGGAGAAGAAGCTTCTCGAAGGCTTCCTTAGGGACGAGGCAGAGGAAGTCCACGGTGTCGACTAGGAAGCCAGGAATCGTTTCATGAAGAATTCTGACGCCAATCTTAAATAGCGTAAAAGGGTCGTGAGCTTCTCCATGCCTCTTTTCGGGGACATAGGGACAGTCTTCGTCATGGGTCTCGTTGGTGTCTTGTTCACCCTGCCGGTGGTGATCCTCCCCAGGCTCTTCGCTCCAAAGCACCCCAACCCGATCAAGGGTCTACCATTCGAGACGGGCCAGGTCCCCCAGGGGGCGGGGAAGATGCACTTCATGATGCAGTACTACGCCTATCTCCTGATGTTCATCGTCTTCGACGTGCTAGGCATGTTCCTCTATGCCTGGGCCTCCGCCTACAGGCCCATGAACCTGGGCCTCTCCTCCGACTGGACCATAACCCTCTTCATGGCGATGCTCTTCGTCCCAATGGCGTTCGCACTAATTCTTGCGGGGAGGCGTGAGCTGTGGTAGTCGCTCAGCAGCAGAAGAGTGGGACGTTTCAGGTGCTCGTCGGCAAGATTGACGATATCCTCCAGTATGCCATCGGGGACCCCATGCGCTACGTGGCGAACTGGGGTCGTCTTTACTCTCTTTGGCCAGTACATCTTGAGACGGCATGCTGCAGTGTTGAGATAGGAGCCGCAGCAGGCTCAAGGTTCGACATGGAGAGGTTCGGAGCATTGGAGGCGTTCGGGTCCCTTCGCGCCTGCGATTTGATTATTGTTATGGGAACGGTGACCCGCAAGCTTGCACCCAGGCTGAAGTTGATCTACGATCAGATGCCAGACCCGAAGTGGGTGATAGCAATGGGCGCCTGCAGCATCACCGGAGGTCTCTACTTCGACTCTTACAACGTCCTGAGAGGAATCGACGACATAGTACCCGTCGACGTGTACGTACCCGGATGCCCACCAAGGGCAGAGGCCTTCCTGCAGGGACTTGTTCTGCTACAAGAGAAGATCAGAAGGGCACCGTCTCTAAGCGGCCGGTGACGCCCGATGAGTAAAGCTAGTGCCTCCCAGAGTCCATCCACGACTCCAAGCCCATCCCCTCCCACGACTGCACCAAGACCACCATCTGCTCCTGCTACCTCTCAGGCTGCCGCTGCCCCTCCCACTCCGAAGCCGGAGCCAATCCGAGCGAAGAACTTCGTCAGCCAGATAACGTTGAGGTTCCCAGATGTGAAGGTAGAGTGGATGAAGGAGAGACGGCTTAAGATTTCGACGACCGTCGGCAGGGTAAAGGAGATCGGAATATTCATTCGGGACTCCCTGGGGTTCGACCACATAAGCACGGTCAGCGGCGTCGACTGGATCGCCCAGAACCAGTTGGAGGTGATCTACTTCATCGGTTCTAGCACTCCAGGTCAGGAGGATTTCATAATGGCGTTGTCCGAGAGGATTCCCAGAGAGAACCCCGTGGCGCCGTCCATGGTTGACGTTTGGCGTGGCGTCGAATATCCCGAGCGTGAGACACACGAGATGTTTGGGATAAACTTCCAGGGGCATCCGAACCAGTCTCATCTTTTCCTACCAGAGGACTGGAACGATCTTCCACCCCTTCGCAAAGATTACGTTTCTCCAGGAAGATGATGTCTTGACAGAAGAATCAGAATACTTCCCAGACCCAGACCGAATCATGTCTGTGTCTCTGGGCCCGCAGCACCCGGGTGCGGCGCACTTCCGTCTCCGTCTGTGGCTCGATGGAGATTACGTCATTCGCACCGAACCGGACGCTGGCTACGTCCACCGCGGCGAAGAGAAAATGGCGGAGTATCGTAATTACATCCAGAATGTACCGCATCTAGAAAGACCTGTCATACTAGATAGCTCCAACATCTTGTTTCCATATGCTCTAGGTGTGGATGAACTCATGAGCAACAAGGTACCGCCCAGGGGACAGTACCTCCGTGTAATCATGTCCGAAGCCAACCGGATCATCTCTAACATGTACTTCATCTCGATTCAGGGCTTGTTTCTAGGACATACCACCATGATAACTTGGGGGATGGGTGACAGAGACCTTTGGATTGATTTCGCCGAACGCGTAGGCGGGGCGAGGGTCACCTTTGCCTACATAATACCCGGAGGGGTAAGGAATGATATTCCGGAGTTTGCCATCGACAAGGGGCTCAAGACCTGTGACTGGTTCGACAAGCGCATGGACGAATACGAGAAGATATTCTTCAACAATCCGATGGTCCACCAGCGTTCCGACGGAGTCGGTGTTCTGTCGAGGGAGGACGCCATAGCCTTTGGAGCAACTGGCACGGTTGCCAGGGCTTCGGGAGTAAGAGTCGATGTGAGGAAGGATGAGCCGTACAGCTCCTACGAAGACTTCGAGTTCAAGACCCCATTCCTAACGCAAGGTGACAGCTGGGCTAGGACATACGTTGCCCTCCTTGACATGAGAGAGGCGGTCAAGATCATAAGACAGGCTTTGAAGAAACTACCGCCAGGACCGGTGCGACTCAAGTTGGGGCCACAACCGAGGGTGCCCGCAGGGGAGGTCTACTCGCGGACAGAGGCCGCGCGGGGTGAAATGAGCTACCATATAATCAGCGACGGCTCTCCTCGGCCCTACAGAGTCAAGATAGGGGTACCTTCGAACAAGAACCTGAGGGCCCTCCCCCACCTCATCAAGAACGTTCATGTGGCGGACATACCGATAATATTCAATTCCCTTAACTTCTGGCCCGTGGAAAACGACCGGTAAATCGGGGTTAATGCTCGAGCATTGACTGCTCGCTCCTCCTGAAGAGGTACACCCCTAAGAGTATCAGAGCTCCCCCGGCCAGCTGCCCCACGGTGATCTGCTCCCCGAGGAAAACAAGAGCGAAAACGGCACCGAAGACTGTCGACACCGACCACACCAGGAGCATCCTGATGGCGCCAAGGCGCTTGATGGCCGCGATGAACAGTGCTGTGGCTCCGGTGATGGCGAGACCCAGGAGCAGAAGCACGAGGTCATCATAGAACGTGAAATCGAACGTGTACCCCCCCAGGATCACGACCGCCATGACCACCACACCCCCGATCAGGCTCCTGAACTTGCTCAGGCTGGCCACGTCGAACCGTTTCGTGGCCAGGACCAACAGATTGTTCTCGACTGCCCACCCTACAGTCGAGCCTAGGACGAGAATGTTCCCCACAATCCCCTGAAGGAACGCGATGTGTGTGATGTCCAAGTCAGTTGTTACAACGATCAGGCCAGCCACGATGAGCAGGCCCCTAAGTGCCTGCGCTCTCCCAAGCCTCTCCCCGAAAACCGAATACGCGATGATGGTGGTGAACAGCACTTCGCCGTTTGCCAGGAGTGCAGCGTTGACCGCCGTAGTCTGGTTCAGGCCATAGGTGTACATCAGAGGGGAGAGGGCCGCCCCGACGAGTCCTAGGAACAGGAGGTAGGGAACACTCGCCCTCGCGGGTTTCAACCCCGGCCGATAAAACAGAAGCATGAGCCCGGAGATGAAGAACGAGAGCCCTGTGATGGGGATGGGCCCGTTTTTCTCGAGAAGGATCTTAATCAGGACCGTAATGGAACCCCCACACACCGCCGCGACCAGAGCGTAGATGTAGCCCCTTGCGACTTCTGTGATGGTTCTGCTCCCCAAGGGACCCGCCTCACCGTCTTCAGAAGTGATGAATTAACAGTGACTCAACCGCAGCCAATTCTTAAATCACGAGCTCCAACGGCCGCACCCGTGTCCTCAAACGAGGAGATTGTTGCCGAACTTCAGAAAATTAGAGAGCTCCTGACACCAAAACCTGCACCTCCAACACCGCCTGCGCCCAAAGGGATGTCGGCCGAATTCAAGGCCTTCCTCTCGAACTACAAGGTCCTAGGACTTGCGGTAGCCTTCATCCTAGGCCTCTATCTGGGCGCTCTTGTCCAGGCGCTGGTCAAGGACCTCATCCTTCCAGTTATCGGTATCCCCTTGAGCAGCATAGGGAACCTCACCACGTACCAAGTAATCTTCGACAAGCAGACGTTTTCAATCGGAGACTTTCTCATCGCCGTCATCACCTTCATCATCGTCGCCTTCGTAATATTCCTCATCGTCAAGATAGCCAAGCGGTACAAGATCGACTAGGAGCCCTCTCCCCTGTTTTTCCCTGGCAATATCACGGTGTGTTTCGTTAAGCAGTAAGTCAATCGTTCTTGCTATAGTCAGTATTGTCCGCTTCGGCGGATATCAGGCCGGATATCACGATGAGCAGCAAGTTCGAGAAGGGATGGAAGGCTCAGGAGACCGAGCCCTTCGGGAAGCAGGTCCGCGATACAGTCCGCGGCCCGCAGCCGATGCGTCCCCAGATCCAGAAGGCTACCCAGCAGCTCACTGGGGAGATCAACCGACTGGACCAGGCGATGAACCGGCTGAAGCAACGCGAGAGCTCCATCTTCAAGAAGACCGTAACTGCTGTTCAGGCACACGACCAGGAATCCAGCAAGGCGTACTCCAACGAACTCTCGGAGGTCCGCAAGATGGAGAAGATCGTCACGCAGTCAAAGATAGCCCTGGAGCAGATCACCACCAGGCTGCAGACGGTCACCGACATCGGAGACTTCGCCGCGACCATCGCCCCTGCCATAGGGGTAATCAAGAACGTGCGCGCCACCCTTGGCGAGGCCATGCCCGATGCCCAGGGGGCTCTCGGAGAAATCGGGGCCCAGCTCAACTCGATCATGGTGGACGTCGGCCAGATAACTGGCACCTCGTTCTACCAGCCTGAGAACAGCGAAGAGGCCAACAAGATCCTGGCGGAGGCTTCAGCCATTGCAGAAAAGCGCATGGCAGAGTCCCTGCCGGAAGTGCCGAACAACACGGGCCAATCCGTCTTCACAAGCGAATAAAGGCGTCTGGGGTCCATCTTCATAGATGGCCCCTGCCCCCGTTTTCCTGTCCCCTGTCAAGGGCTAAGGGCTCTTAGTGTCCGCCCCCGGACGTTCCTCTTCTAGATCGGAGATTCTCCCCTGGACTATCTCCGCCTGCTTTTGGATGAAGGACCTGTAGGCCTTCAGCAGCTCAAGCTGCTCCTTGCCAGTCTTCCTGTCAATGACCCCGAGCGCGTCGGTAAGGCTCTTGGACGCGGTCTCGAAGGACCTGTCGAGGGTGTTGGCAACCCTTGGCGCGTTCTTCTTGAGCTCTGCGTCCACACTCTCCGTGACTGCCTTCAGCAGCTCTCTGACGCTCCTCAGGGTCTCCTTGGCCTTCGCCTTCACCTCATCAGAACTCATGTGAGGCCAGAAATGCGTCGCCCTCAAAAGTGTTCCTGGGAACCACGAGGCACAATCTCTTGCACTTTAGCCAGGGCTTAAGCTCACCGATGACCGAGATCTAGATATGCGTTCGTCGATGTGCTCGCTCTCGCCATTAGCTGGCCCTGGCTTCCTTCTCCAGCCTTATGGGCTTAGAGGAAGGGTGTTCGTGAGACTTTCCTAGAGCAATGGAGATTGCCCCGAGTGGGATTCATCGGGCTGGCAAGATTTCAGGCTCGAATCTGACGCAGGAGACCGAAGGGTTATACATGGACAATTCAGACGACCCAAGAGTTTGCCCAGCATGGGTTCCAACCCCGACTACGACGTGATCATCGCAGGCGGGGGGATGGCGGGGCTCATCACCGCAGCCTCCATCGGCCACCATTCAAACGGGAATGCGCGCGTCCTCATCGTCGATAGGAACAAGGAGAGCGAGCCCGGGAAGAAGACGAACAACGGCTGGACATGTGGGGACGCCACCAGCAAGAGGTCTCTGGACTACCTCGCCGACCACATAGGCATCAGATACGGGTCCCCGGAACTGGAGCACCCGGTCAGCGGCGTCTACGTCTACTCCCCCGACAGGAAGACGAAAGTGCTTTTCGAAGGTGAAGGATACCTCTTCAACAGGAAGATCGCCCCGAGGAGACAGGTCAACGACGCGAAGAAGTCCGGAACCGAGTTCTTATTCGGCGCGACAGCGGAGAGGCTCCTCTCGGAGGACGGCAGGATAGTCGGAGTCACCGGAAGGAAATCTGACGGGTCGAGCTTCAGCCACACCGCACAAGTCACGATCGATGCGACGGGCTCCTCCTCGACCCTAAGGAGGTTCATGCCGGTAGCCTCCATGATGGAGAAGGAAATCGACCCAGACGACGTGGTGGGGACAGGGAGGTATATCCTGGACTTCGAGCCCGCCAAGGAGGATCCTGCATTCTTTTCTCCAGACTACTGTATCATCCATCTCGACCAGTTCATCGCACCCGCGGGGTACGGGTGGACATTTCCGAAGGGAAAGAAGAAGGTCAACATAGGCCTGGGGGTGTCCCACTCGGGGCTCGCTAGGAGGAACAGGAGGTTCGGGCTCAACGACAACCTCCAGAGCCTGATCGACAAGTACCTCGCGGACAACCCGGTAATCAAAAACTATTCTCAGCCCAATGACGATGCGAACTCGGGGAACACCAAGGGGAACTGGCAGGTCCCGGTCAGGCGCCACAACGACTGCATGGTCGCCAACGGATTCGCAGTGGTGGGAGATGCCGCCTGGATGCCGAGGCCCATAGACGCAGGAGGGATAAGCCCGTCGATTTACGGCGGGACCATTCTCGGGAGGGTGGTGGCCCAGGCGCTCGAAGCGGGGGACACCACCGAGGCCGGACTCTGGAAGTACAACGTTGAGTACATGAACACCCACGGCTACCCCATGGCCAGCTTCGAGGTCCTCAGACGCTACCTGCAGACCGTGACAAACGAGCAGATCAACTACGGGATGAAGCACTTCCTCTCCGAGGAGGACGTAACAGCCATAACCGAAAGGAAACACCCGGAGTTCAACCAGGCGCGGTTCATGAACCCCGCAATGTGGTTCAGGGTGCTCGGACAGTTGTCCCTCGCGAGGGGGCTGAGGTACACGGTGTCAAAGAGCGCGGCTCTGGTTGAAATCAACCTGTCCTACCCCGAATCGCCGAAGGGGTTCACCGAGTGGCAGAAGCGCCTGGGGAAAGAGCTGGCAGAGACGGTCGAAAGGTTCAAGCCGCTTGACGTGGCTGCGTCATAGGTTCCACAAGGGCTCAGAGTCTCCGCCGCATCAGGACATTGCTTCTGCCGAAGGGAGCGATCACCCTGAATCCCTGCTTTCTGAACATAGATACTGTTCCGAACCAGGCTGCAAGGGCACCTCTTCGGGTGACGGGATACGCTTCGACCGTCCCCCCTCCCTTCTTCCGTATCGAGCTCAATGCTGCAGACAACCCGACACTTGCCACGTTCCTGTTGCGGTACTTCCTGTCCACGCAGAAACAGGTTATCCTCCACAGCTTGGCCTCGCTCCCGAGGTGGAGGCTGCGGTATTTCCTGCCTGCGTCGATTCGGGGGAGCTCCTCACTGGCTCCGTACTGGCACCATCCGACAGGTTCCTTCCTTGAATACACCAAGACGCCGTGTGCGCACCCTTTCTCGACGAGCTCTTTCTTGTCCCTTCTATTCCTGGTAGCTCTCTGCTCCGGAGTCGAACCCCCCATTTCCGCCTTGGGCAAAGGACCAGGTCTCTGGTAGTAGACGCACCAGCAGGCCCCCCATTCCCCAGGTTTCCTGAAAAGCCTCTCGAAGTCCCGCCAGGTCTTCTCGGTAAGCTCCCTGGTTTTGAACGAGGACGCTCGGGACGGCAACCCTTAGAGTTCCAGGCTGTGTTTACCTAGGTCTTGTTGTTCGCAATCGCTACCTACGCGAAACTGAAATAGCACACTCCCTGCCCTTGGCACGCATGATTTCAGATCCTCTCGATGGCCAGATCATGGACTTCGTAAAGGAGGTCATGCCGTCCGGTGCTTACCTCATGGGGTTCGACGATTACGCCGGGAAGCTATTCATTGCGTCCGAGGCGAACATCAACGCCGCGCTCAAGAAGGTCCGCGCCCTAAAGGCCAAGGCGAAGACGGAGCTCCAAAGGAAGATCCTCGTCTCAATCGAGACCTCCATTATGTTCGATGAGCCGCAGCCAGTCTTGGACGACATCGTGGGGACAATCTTCGCCCACCTGGCTAAGGAGGGGATCGACGATGCCCACATGCTGTCGCTCTTGGATTGCGCCATGAAAGACGTCGATGCTTGCAAGGCTAGGTTCTCCATGAAGGAGATCCCCGTCGCGGTCAAGGCGCTGACGCTCTACAGGCTCGACGGCGTCCTTGACGTCCTGGAAACGGTGAAGGGTGAAAGCAAGAGCGCGAAGGTGAAAGAAGCCTGCGAAGCCTTGAAGAGGAAGGTCTCCGACTATGTCAAGCTCTTCGAGCTGGAGGGGTGGGGGAAGGGTGAGTTCCCGAATGTCGAGAGGATCTTCAAGGAGGAAGGTTTCGACCTCGAGAGGGAGAAATTCTACCCGCGGGCCCTCAAGGACGGGTTCGATTACGTCGAGACTCCTAAGCGGCTAGAGGCCAAGGCGATTGGGTGGATCGATGAAGAGTTGCCGAAGTTCAGAAGGGTCACCCAGACACTTGCGAAGCGGTTCGAGTGCAAGCCCACGCCGGAGGAGGTCGAGGCGAAGATCATCGAAAGGAACGCCCTCGATCCCAAGAAGCTGGTCGCCCTGACCATCGGGATCAGAAGAGTCATCCAGAAGCTGGTCAACGAGGATGTAGCCTCTATCAATCCGGAGTACGACACACGGGTAATCGAAACGCCGTCCTACCTTACGGGAACGATGCCAACGGGGGCGGCACAGTTTTTCGACACGTTCACGAAGAAGCCCTTCCAGGTCTTCTTCCAGACCACCGACCCCAAGAGGGACCCAGACAGGTCTGTCGCCGCCCTCATCAACCTCCTCGTCCACGAGGAGTATGGCCACTGCGTCCATCACTCGAACAGCGCCCTGGAGTTCATGGGAGAGCTCCCCATCCTCCAGATCATGGCGGCCCCGCTCACGAACGGCCCGATCACAGAGGGACTCTCCTTCAACAGGGAGCTCGAATTCTTCGAAGTCTCAAAGGCGCTCGAGACAAAGAAGAGGCTCACGCCGAACGAGAAGGCATACGTCAAGCTCCTGGAGAAGTACGGGGGACTAAAGCAGATCAACCTCGAACTAGAGTTCATGACGCGGCGATGGAGGATCGTCAGATTCCTCAGAGTCGTCGGAGACGTGTGGATCAACACGGGCAAGAAGACGCTCCTCGAGTTCGTCGACTGGGGGCACGAACACACCGGGGTGCCTAGAAGCAGCGTCTACTTCCAGCTCTTCCCCGCACACGAGGGGATGTTCCCGGGGTACGCCACCTGCTACGCCGTCGTCGGTCAGGAAATCAGAGGAATCGAGAGGAAGTTCAGAGACCACAGGAAGATGGTGAATTTCTCGACCTATCTTTGTAGCATCGGATTCCCGCCGAGGAGCATCTACAGCAAGATGCTGAGGAATTACGCCGCGAAATTGAAGTAGAAGGGTCGTTAGAATGACTCAGATGGGGAAGCTGGACCCAGGGGTCGTGAAGTTCCTCAGAGGCAAGTACTTCGGCAAGCTGGCCACAACGATGCGGGACGGTTCCCCTCACGTAACCCCCATCTGGTACATGCTCGAAGACAGGAAGATTCTGATCAACACCACCACGACCCGTGTGAAATACTTCAACATCAAGCGGGACAACAGGATTTGCTTACTGGTCGACGACGGATACCCATACGTCATCGTATTCGGCAGGGCAAGGGTGGCGAAGGGACGGGACCCTAGGAAGGACATCGAGACCCTAGCGATAAGGTACACGGGCGCAGCGGCAGGAAGGAAGGCGGCGCGCGAGCGGTACTGGAAGCAGGAAAGGGTGACAATCGAAATCATCCCAGACCGGGTGGTGTACCAGCTCTAGGCTTTCATGGCGCGCACGAAGAAGTCAGTAACAAATCGGCCGTATGCCTCCCTGTCCGAGATTTTGGCGAAGTGAATGTGCTGAAAAATCACTCGGTTCAGCATCCCGAGAAGGCAGTCTGTGGCAAGTTCGGGGTCCGTCTTGCGGAAGAGCCCCATACCGATTGACATGTCGACGATACCGAGGGCGAGCGCCCTTATCCTCTCGAGGTCTTCCGACACCATCTGGGCACTATTCTTGTCGAGTGTGGCGGAGTCGCGCATGTAGAGTCCGACGTCGAAGGTGTGCTCTGGGAAGGAAGAAAGGTAAGTAGAGACGAAGGATTCGAGTGCCTTGCGGGGATCCTTCGACTCTGTGGCCCTGGAGAGCTTCCTGATGAAGTCCGCCATTGAAATCTGCTTCCTTGCCACCGCCTCAAAGAGCCCCTTCTTGCTCCCGAAGTGGTAGTAGATCACAGGAGGGGTGGTCCCGGTCTCCCTGCAGATGTCCCTCACCGAGACGTTCGCAAACCCTTTCTCGGCGAACATCCTGGACGCGACCAGGAGTATCTTCTCCGCAGTTGCGCGGGTCTCCGTGGCCTGCATCAAAACAAGAAAGGTTTCAGTGCGTATATAACGGTTGAAGGTACTATGGGAACTTCGTCGCATCCATCAGAGACGAGAACTTTTTGCTACGGGCTGACTTCGGCCGATAAGCCTTGGTCAGGCGTGCTGTGTGGGACTCTGTTTAGTCGAATTCTCCGCCCTCGCCGCCCATGCCACCCGCCCCGCCTCCAGGCGGACCTGCGGGTGCCTTCGTCTTCCCAGCGGCGATGACATCGTCGATTCTGAGTATCATCGAGGCCGCCTCGGTTGCCGACCTGATGATTTGGACCTTCACAGCCAGAGGCTCGAACACCTGTCGCTGGTACATGTCCTTCACCTTCCCGTCAGCTGCCTCGATGCCGAACCACTTTCCGTTCTCAGTGGCGTGTTTGGCCCTGAACTCTACTTGGGCATCGATGGGGTCCATCCCTGCGTTCAGCGCCAACGCGATGGGGATTGACTCGAGCGCTTCGGCGAACTTCTGTGCCGCCAGCTGCTCCCTTCCTGAAAGCTTGTCAGCCCACTTCAGAACCTGAGATGCTGCCTCCGCCTCGGCCGCCCCTCCGCCCGCAACCACCGCTGGCTTCTCGATGACGTCCTTGGTCACCATCAGGGCGTCGTGGAGTGATCTCTCGCCCTCGTCAACGATGCGCTGGGTTCCTCCCCTGATGAGGATGGTCACCGCCTTCGGGTTCTTGCACCCTTCGACGAAGACCCACTTGTCCTCCTCTACCTTCCTCTCCTCGACGCGGGCCGCGTATCCCAGGTCGGACGGTGATAGGTCTTCGAAGTTGTTGACCACTCTTGCCCCGGTCGCCTTTGCGAGCTTGGTCATGTCGGACTCCTTGGCCCTTCTTACCGCGAGGACTCCAGCCTTGGCGAGGTAGTGCTGGGCGATGTCGTCGATCCCCTTCTGGCAGACGACTGCGGTTGCCCCCACCTCGACTATCTTGTCCACCATCCCCTTCAGCATCTTGGTCTCTTCGTCCAGGAACTTCTTCATCATGGATGGGTCGTTAATGTTGAGCTTGGCGTCGAATTCGGTCTTCTCAATCTCGAATGGTGCGCTGAGGAGCGCAATCTTCGCCTTCTCGACCATCTTGGGCATTCCGGAGTGTACGACCTCCTTGTCCAGAACTATTCCCTGGATTAGTTTGGTGTCTTTCAGGGAGCCTCCTGGTTTCTTCTCGACCTTCACGTTGTCGATGTCGACCCTGAACCCCCTTTCGGCCTTCTCCGCGACTGCCAGGGTTGCGTCGACCACCATATCCGCGAGCTGGTCTGCTTCCTTGAATACGAGCTTGGTCTGCATGCTTGTCCTAGCGACCTTGACAAGCCAGTCCTTGTTTTCAGGGCTCACCTTCTCGGCGATGTCGTCGAGCGCCTCAATGGCCTTCTTGGCGGCCTTCGAGTAGCCGTCGACGATGACTGTCGGATGGACGTCCTTGTCCAGCAGCTCCTCGGCCTTTTCCAGGAGAGCTCCTGCGAGGACCACGGCGGACGTGGTTCCGTCCCCCACCTCATTGTCGGTGGTCTTCGAGACCTCGACAAGCATCTTTGCGGCCGGGTGCTGGACGTCAATCTCCTTGAGCATCGTCGCACCGTCGTTCGTAATCGTTACGTCTCCCAACGAGTCGACGAGCATCTTGTCCATACCCCGCGGACCGATGGAGCTCTTTACGATCTCAGAGATCAGCTTCGCGGCGGCTATGTTGTTCCTCTGAGCCTCCCTGCCCCTGCTCTGGTTCGACCCTTCCTTAAGAATCAGGACGGGCTGTCCGGACGACGTCATTGCTGGAATAGCGGTTGCAGACACATTACTTCACTTGGTGGTATACAACCAAATGGGGTATATGAGTATTACGCGGGAATGGCAATCAGGAAGTTCGCTGAAGTGGACAACCTAGGGCTCTCTTCTCCCGTGTATCTCCTCGATGAAAATGGCCTCCCGCAACGATGAGACCGGGATGGAACTGCTTGCTAGCAAGCGGTAACGGTTCCCGGCGCAACGCCTTGGAGGGAAGCCCTATACCCCGCTACCCAGCTGTATCCCTTCTAACCGCCTTCTCCACTACATCAATCGCCCTGGCCAATTCGATGTCCCACTCCGTAACACCCCCCTCTGAATGGGTTTGCACCGAGAGCTTGACTGTGGTGTACCTGAGGTTTATGTCCGGGTGATGCTCCTCCCTCTCCGCAGCTTCGGCCACTTCGTTCACGAATGCAATGGCGTCCATGAAGTGGTCGAATTCGATTGTCTTTGTGATGAACTTCCCCTCGTGTTTCCACCCGTTCAACCCCTTCAGACTTGTCTTGATCTCAGCGTCGCTCAGGAGCTTGGGCACGAGTACGCATGATGTCGCCTCTATAATTAATTTACCGAACTGGCAACTCACTTTGACCGCAACCATTAACGTGTACGTCGGGTAGTCAGGGTTGTCCGATGGAAGAGAAGAGAATCGTCCGTTCGGTCGCCGACTCTCTCACAAGGTTGCATGAGGCGAAGAGCAACGTCGCTTCGAGCATCGGCAGCCGTAATCTGGCGCACCACTTGAACAGGGTCTCCAGGCCAAGCTCCCCGAGCTCCACCCTGAAGAAGGCGGGCATCGCACTGATCGTGGTCACCCCCGACCCGGTTACCGCTGTCCCAGGTGTTGCGCTCATCGCTGCTTCATACGCGGCGAAGCACAAAGAGCCGGCAAAATTGGACGACCTTGCAATCGAGACGAGGAAGATTCTCCGCGATATCCAGGGCCTGAGCCTTTAATTATCGGAGCGAGCCGGACGTCGCACTCGATGGAACTTAAGCCATCGAAGGGACTCAAGGTCGTGGTGAACGCTCATCGCGAGGCCATTTTCGGTGACGAGTCGGTGTCTGTGCAGAAGGTCACAATCAACAACGGCGCAAACGCCGGAGTCATGACGGGCCGAACGCTGATAGGCTTCTGCGAGGTCGAAATGCAAAAACTGGACGGCCACAACCACTGGTACCCGGTCGAGGACCTCACAGGCGAGCATGGCGAGAAGATAGTCGAAGAGGAAGTTCCGATTGAGATGCCCGAGGACGAGGGCCCCGAGGAGGAGCTAGCATAGCGTGGCTTCGGCCCCCCACGCCGGAATCGTGTTCGTGGTGGACGTTTCATCCCTTACGAAGGAAGGCTTCATCGGGTCGACTAGATACGGGGGGAGGATGGTGGAGCTCGCGTTCGATGACAAGGACGCGGGAATCTTCCTTTCATCTGAGATGGCGACAAGACTGGGTGTGAAGAAAGGGTCGAGGGTTTCTATGATAATGGAGGAGGAGCGGAATCAGGTGGCGGAAGCGACCGTGGCAGGGGTGGGAAAGACTGTTCGCATATCGAACACGAAGGTGTACTACGAGGTGGGCAAGGAAGGTGGCGCGGTTCTGAGGATACGCAAGGCCTAGCCCAAAGCGACAGGTTTTACCGAATCTGGAACAAACCTAATCAATGGCTGCTCTATTCCGGTCTTGAGCATGAGCAAAAAGCTGGTCGTGGGAGACCCGGCTCCTGACTTCTCGCTCCCCTCCCAGGAGGGGAAGATGGTGAACCTTCGGGACCTCCTGGGCTCGAGTGAAGTCGTGCTCTACTTCTATCCAAAGGACAACACGCCCGGGTGCACAGCTGAAGCCAAGGCCTTCCGGGACAGCTACGAGGTCTTCAAGGAAATGGGAGCGGAGGTCGTCGGCGTAAGCTCCGACTCGGTGGACTCGCACGTAGACTTCGCGTCGAGATGCGACCTGCCGTTCACCCTTCTCAGCGACCCGGGAGGAAAGGTGCGGAAGCTCTACGGCGTCCCCTCCACCTTTGGCGTTCTCCCAGGTCGCGTAACCTACGTAATCGACAGGCGCGGCGTAGTGAGGCACATTTTCAATTCGCAGTTGAATGCGACCAAGCACGTCGAAGAAGCGATCAGTGTCCTGAAGTCAATCAGGAACTAAGACGAAGCTCAGGGTCCCGCCGGTTACGCATCTGCCCAGTAGCGCACGGCCTCTCCGTGATCCGGCACTCTGACATAGGCTCTCTCGGGGCCCCCGACTCGCCCCTTGGCGTGCGGTCAGCCGTACCGCTTGTGCCTCATCCCCAGAACCCAACGCGTCTTCTGCCACAACTCCTCGTAGCCAGCTGCATTTCGGATCAGCACTTCGTGGCCGTCGTCGAGTGTCTCCACCGCTCGGAGCTCCGACCTCAGCCTGGAGTACTGGTGCCTGTAAGTTGGACCGCCTTCTCCTCCCGACGTTGACGTGCTAGTCGGCGCCCTCCCATCGAGGCGAAATGGAAGCGAATCTGGCCCTGTCTGGAAGTTGAACCATGCTCGGGGAGGAACTTCATCACTTTCAGCGATGCCTCTCCCTGTTAACAACATGGGCGGCTCTATTCTTTAAGCCGCTCACAAGGGGGTGTGCAAGGCTACTTGTCCTCCCAGTCGGGCGACGCCCTGTCCTCCGAGATGGCAGCCGACCTCTCGCGACAGACCCGAGACTTGATCTCCAGGTTTGAAGGCCGAGCCAGTTCTTTTTCGAGGCGAAAGGATCTTGCCGCGCTGACAGTCATGGCGGACCCGAGTCTAGGCGAGAGGACCGCCTCGGAGATCTTCGGGCGCGGTGAGCACGTCGCCACCGGAATCGACGGTTCAATGGACTTCGACGAAAGGCTGCAGATGATCCTCTTTTACGCCAACGCTACCGCCTACAGCTGCCCCTTTACTGTCGGAGAACGCATCCGGTTCGACCTGGCCTCCGCCCACCGCGACACCAAGCTGGCAGCCTCGGCGGCTGTCCCCCTCTGGGCCGAGGATCTATCAAGCGTGATAACCAGCGAACCAGAGATAGACATAGACCTCGAGCACTCCATGGAGCGGATTCCCAACTCCTTCATGACCCTCGGGGAGCTCTACCTCGCCTACCTCTCATGCGAAGGGGCGAAGCTTGTCTTCCTCGACCGCCCGATGTCCGGGACCTATTCAACTCTGGCGCGGGACGCGAGGCTGATGCTGAAGAGGGGGGACAACAGGCTTGGGAAATGGTCGGCAGACCATCCCTTCTTCTCCTTGGACGCCTACCTGGCTGTCAACCTCGGGGCGCCGTCGATGGTGCTTCCCAGGCGGCAGCGGTACCTTCCCTTCGTCCTCCTGAGATCCCTGATGGAATCCCCCGGCAGCGTAGTCGAGCTCTCGGTCCGCTTGGGGACGACGGAATCGCTGACCCGACGTGCGGCCATCCAGCTGGCCAGGCTGGACAAGCGGCACGGCGGCGTAATACTCGCTGACTCATCCGAATCCCATCTCCAGCTCCGCGACGGGGTGGCAGGCTACTGGAATCGCGTGGTCTCGCTTTCCCTGAACTACGCCAAGGATGTCTTCTCCCGTGCGCGTCACCCTCTCGCCCTGAAGGGGGACGAGTACCTCACAATCCTAGAGGTGAACGCGGTTGCATTCTTCCTCTTGGAGGGTGTCCTCGAGAAAGCTAGGGAGCGGGGGTGCCTGCTGATCGGTATTGCTAAGGACACTACAGCGACAGACGTCGCCCGGTCCGTGCTCCCCTTCGCGTCCGCCGAGGGGTTCGTCAAGCTCGATTCCCCCGCACCCCTGCTGAAGAACGACAGGGCCTTCCTCGCCATATTGAGCGCTGAGAATCCAGACATACTGACCCCCTGGAGGACCATGGGCTACGACGCGGCCTTCTCCACCATGGTCGACCTAGATAATGAGCTCCGGAGTGCGAGAAAGGTTGTCTCCCGGGAGGAGCTCTTCGTCCGCTCCTACTTCCAGCTCAGGACCCTGCGCAGCGACCGGACCGTCCGCTCCCAGGTCTTCCTCTTCGACCGGGCCTTCGACCCGAAATATGACTCGACGGCGGTGAGAAGGTTCAGTGTCCGAGAGAACTCTGGCCCCGCCCAAATCGATGGTTACTTCGAAGGGAACGATATGAGCCAGCTCTCGAACCTCGCCCTTCACATCCTCTCGATGTGCGACAACCCCGAAGTCTTCGAGGCGTTCGGGCACAATCAGCTCCTCTACCTCGCAGACAAGGCGGTGAAGGCAGAGGTCAGGATGCTCAGAAGCTCTCTCCGGGGGGTGGCCGACCTTCGAGTGGGCGGGGTGACCAGCAGGCGGAAGATCTTCGGGCTCGCCACTCCTTATAGACAGCAGCGGGCCGAGGCGGAGCACGCCAGGATGAGGCAGTAGCATGGTCACAGAGCACGGTAATCCCTTCTTCGACACAATGGACGGGGATTTCGACGCCCGCCTCAAACGGAACACCATCACCACCCGGACTTCCAAGAGCGAGGGGAGAGAGCTCACCGTCTCCAATCCTCTCGCCATAATCGAAGCCCGTTTCAGCTACAAGGTCTTGGACCGACTCTACTTCCCAAGCTTCGTGGCCATAGAGCGAAGCGTCGACGGCAAGAACAGGTACATCATCTTCGAAGTGGTGGGAGTGAGCCCCACCCACTACCAGCTTTCAGGAATCGATTCGTCGATGCCCACGCTTCTCAGGAAAGAGTACCTGGACACGATAAAGGAGAGCTGGGGGAAATCACAGGAGACCTGGATAGACCTGGCCGCGATCCCAACAAACTACATGGCGGACACAGACTCGGGCAATCCCGTCTTCTCGCGAACTCCGTTTTCACCTCTACCGGGGGCCCAGGTCTTCCTGCTGTCGAAGGAGGCCGTCGAGCAATTCCTCTGCGTGATGGGCGGTGTGAAGGTCGGGAACATGGCAGGCTTCGACCTACCATTCACCGTCGATATGGATAGCCTCATCCGTTTCCCCTGCGCCTTCTTTGGGTTCACAGGCTCCGGAAAGTCCAACCTCGCGAGTTCCCTGGTACGTCAGGCGCTGGCCCATGACCCGGATTTGACAGTCGTGGTGATGGACATAGCCGGCGAGTACGGCGTGAACCTCCTCGACTTGCTGAAGGACGATGCCAGGATGATAAGTACCGAATGGTTCGACAGCGAGGAGGAGTTCTCGACCTCACAGGCGGTTCCCGAAAGCATGGAGGAGGCGGTGGGAAGAAAGGCGATTGAAGGCGCCCTTTCAAAGCTCTACGCCAGGGGCGTCGAAAGGATGTCCCTCCAAGAAGGAGGGGGGCTCGATCTTGCATGGATTCAACAGTTGCTGGACAACGCCGTCGAGTCCGGGAAACCCGGAGGAACGGCTGCGAAAATGGCGCTGGGCACCCTGACTACTCAGTTCTACGAGAAAAGGCGACTAAAGCCCAGTACACGTCTGAGTGATCTCGACCAATCCGCGGCTTCTGAACTGTCGGCACTACTGTCTGATTTGCACACGAACGTTCACCAAATGTCGGCCCTCGTCAAAGACATCGACCTTATCGTCAAGCAACTCGAAACGGGAGATTTCGGGGTGATTGGAGCATCCAAGCTGAGTCCCGAGAAGCTTGCCGAGCAACTCGCGAAGGGAACCGCGCCGAGGCTGAACGTAGTCTACGCGCCGGAGCCAATGGATGCCAGGCAGGTGGTCCAACGGCTGATCGGCAGGTTGCTCTTCTTGAAAAAGAAGTTCGGGAACAAGGAGAGGGTTCTAGTTATCCTCGACGAAGCGCAGGAGTACATGCCGGACGAACACACGCCGAAGGACTTCACAACGCAATCTAACCGAGCAGTCGAGCAGCTCCTAAGACAGGGGAGGAAATACAGGCTTCACTGCTGGATGGCAACCCAGAGGGTTGCACGGCTCAACGTCAACGCCCTGCAGCAGCTCCATAGCTACTTTGTGAGCACCCTCCCCAGGATGTATGACAGGATGGTGATTGCGGATGCGTTCGCTCTTCCCTACGAGGTCTTGGAGAGGACTGCAGACCTTGGCACAGGGGAGTGGCTCTTTGTTTCCTTCAAGGCTGCGAAGCAGAAGAACGTTCCCGTGTTCCTGAAGACCGAAAACAACGAAGACTTCGTCGCCCAGAGTCTGAAGGACGGCCATCGGTGATTGTCGGGTGCGCTATCAGGACGATAGGGGTGGGCATCTCCACGAACGCGCCGATGGGGTCTTGGTCCGGATGACTGGCACTGCAACTCCCGAGCTTCTCACCGTCGCCAAACGAGGTTGTGGATAAGACTTCCAACCCGGCCACGGACAAGCAGGCCCTTCCCGGTTCATGCGGCCACCGCAAGCACCAATGCCACCACGATCAACACACCCCCAGCGAAGTCCCTTGGAGAGGGGGACTCCTTACCGAGGGCCTTGGCCATCACCTGGGTCAGTAGAGGCGAGAGACTACTGAGTATGACGGTAAGCGCGACCCCGATGGTGGAGACTGAGTACACGAACAGGGAGGAGCCGACGGCGAGGTCGCTGAACATCAAGCCGCACATCATGCCGTACTCCCGTAGTGACAGGCCGGAGGGCCACGGCCTCGTCCTCCGGGTCAGGAGGACGGCGACAGCGAGCGCGAGGGCCGCGCTCGAATCCCTGGCAAATGCAACGGTAACGAAATTTGCTCCCGCGTTTGTTGAAGTCTGCACGAGTTCCTGGCCGATGGTCCAGACGATTGCGGCGCAGATTGCGAGGGCTATTCCCTTCGGCCGGCGCCTCCCTCCCCCTCCCTTCGAAAGCAGGTAGACTCCGGCAATCACCATCGCCGCGGCCGCGAAGTTTCCGAGGGGGATCGCCTGCCCGACCGCAGCCCCCAGGAACTGTATCATGAGGACGTACGTATACGAAACCGGCGACGCCACGGACGCGCCCACGTCTCGAAGAGAAAGCAGGAAGAAGCTATCCCCGCACGCAAGAGTGATCACCCCGCTCAGGGCCGCGAATCCAAGGCCGTTGGACCCCCAGAAGTAGAGGGCGGGAACGGCGAGGGCGGTGGCAGCCACGCAGGTCCTGAGGAGATTGAAGTTCAGGAAATCAAACTTCGAAAGGAAGCCCCTGTAGTATATCGAGGTAATCGCCCAGATGGCAGCTCCGCCGAGGGCGAATATCGGGCTCCCCAAGCAGCGTGCCCCGCTCTCTGAGGCTAATTAGACCGTCTGGATTCCTTCCTGTCCAGGGCCCCAACGTCCGCTTGGAGGTCGGCGGGGACGGGTCTGCATCCACACTTGGCAGCGTGTTCGGCGTGCCACGCAATTCTCTGTTTTCTCGTCGGATTCGGGGGCATCAAATGGGTGGCATGCCACTTCTTGTTCGTCCTTCTCACCGCCCGGGGAGCTTCCCCATCATCTGATGCTCCACGCGCATGCACTTGTCCATCACGTAGTCGACCTTCGCCGCGGCGAGTATTCCCTTCGCATCTTCGTTCTCGAGGTCCAACTGCCCCCAGAAAACGAAGGGCCTGCCCGTCTTCTCCTTCATCTTCACAACCTGCCTGGCGACCTCGGGGAGCTCTTCCGAAGGCCTGAAGACTTCAACCACGTCCACCGTCTTCGCCAGGTGAGAGGGAATATCTGCAAGAGAGGGATAGGACTTCAGTCCGTTTACCGTGTCTGTGGTCGGGTTCACGGGGATTATTGTATATCCGTGCTGTTGAAGGTATGCCGGCACGGTGAAGGCCTCCTTCTCGGGATTCTTGGAGGCCCCGACGACGGCGATTACCTTGTACCTCCTCATGACTTCGGTGGGGCTCACCGTGAATTTTGACATAAAGCGGCGCCGCGGCTCCCGCCTAATATCGATTCTTCAGCCTAGCCGGACCTGAGCTTCGCCTCTGCCTCGTTCACCCTCATCCTAGCCCTTACCAGCTTCTTCACGAGCGCAACGGGTATCTCCCCGTCTAGGGGGAGGCGGATAGCTGACTTCGTGGTCACGTAGCCTTTGAGCTCCTTTCTGTGCGTCTGGATGATCGGTGGCCGTAGATAGAGGCCGATGTGCTTCGTGTGGAGGCCGAACCATGCCAGGCGCCCCATGTAGTCGTAGCACGGAATGCCGTAGCTAATGCCCTCGCGCGCTTCCGGGGCGGCATCCCTTATTGCATTCCGAACCTCCTGAAGCTTCTCCCGGGCGACTCCTCCGGCTGCCTCTACATAGGCGTCCACAGCCCGTGTTCCTTCGTCCACAGCGGGCCCCGGACGATGGCCCGCCATTAACTAGACGGCCCTCCGTCGAGCATAGGAAGCAACAGGGAGGCTGAGTTCAGACCTCTAAAGCCTAAAAGCCCCGTCAGCCGGCCCGTTCCTGATGTTCAGTTCTCTGCTTTCGAATGTGCCACTCGGCACAGCCGACTTCCTCGCCTACATCATGCTGATCTTGGTCGGAATGTTCCTGATTTCAGGGGCCTCGATTACCTACTACTATTGGCGAAAAACAAAAAGGGCAAGGGCGGCTATGCCTACTGGCTCTGCTTGACGCTCTTCTGTGATTTTCCGCGTCTCTGAATCGGGATTACTATGGCGGCTCCGACCGCCGCAAGTGGGAGGACGACGACCGCCACCTCGACGATCCCCTCGACCACGCTGAGGAACAGGCCTCCTACGTAGCCGAAGAAGCCGCTGATTCCGGAGGGTGTAGGGGGTGCGACCACGTCGACTGTGGTCGTCTGTTGGACGACGGTCCCGTTCTGGTCGGTGGCGGTTACCACCACCTTGTAGTCGCCCGCCTGGTAGTAGGTGTGAATGACAATCTGTCCCTGGGTGGCCGTTCCGTCCCCGAAGTTGTAGTTGACAACGTAGGGCTGCGCTCCCCCCTTCACGATCGCGTTGAAGGTGACACTGAGTGGCGCGGTCCCGTTTGCCGGGATGGTGCTGAGCGTCATGGCGAGGGGTATCTTCTGGGCGGTCTGGGTTACCGTGACGTTGATGGTGGAGTAATTGACGAGAGTCCTTGTCTCAAGCAACTCGCTCTCCACCGAGTTGATCTGTGAGTCCACCTGTTGCAGCTGGGACTCGACCGCCAGAGTCGAGTTGATAGACGCGGTCTGATTGAGGAGCTTCAGGAGGGAAGCCTGTTCCGTTTGGAGGGACGCGAGCGTGGCGTTCAGGTCCGTGTACTGGACGGACACATCGTTCGAGTTTGATGTCTCGCTCACGAACGTACCCAGGACCATGACCTGCGAGAGGGCCTTCTGATAGTCCGCCGCCGGGACCCTGATGACGACGTACGCTGACGTGCTGTAAGTAGACTGGTACGCCACATACCCTCCGAAGGTGTACGCGATGGCGGAGATGGCGGAGGCAGTCTGTTCTGGAGCCGAAGCAGTGATTGCGAGGTCGGTGGAGAACTCTATCATCCCGCCGGCGCCGCTCGGCGACCCCTGAGTCACGTTGTACTGGCCTGAAGCGGGGGCTCCCGATGAAGGGGCGAAGGTGGTGGTGGGGGCGAAGGAGGTGGTGGCCATAGCGGTCGTGGTGCTCATGGTGACTGTCGTGGTCTGGACTCCCAGCACCTGGGAGGTGCCCTGTTCGCCGTAACTGGACCCGGGCAGACCTGCTGCGGCATAGGTCGCCCCGCCGAGCGCGTTTGCGCTCTGGTTCGATGCCGAATTCTGGAGTGCATTCGATGGAGCGAAGGACCCTGAGATACCTAGGTTGGATAGCAGAGCCAGCCCGAAGCCGCCGATGACTGTGAGGGCGACAAGCCCGTATATCACCCTCCGTTTCGTCACGCCTCCGAGCCGGTTCACGGCAAGAGGTTTCACACCAGCCGAGTTAGTCCCAGCGTGGAGAACGCATTGTTCTCAAAACACGAACACACACTTATCTCCGTGAGGTTAGCCAACGGTGGCCGATGTCGGAGGCATCCAGGGAGAAGGTCGAGTACGCGCTGCGCGGAAAGACCCTCACTGTCTACCTCTACCTCTTGAAGCATGGCAAGGCAGTCGGCGTCCGGGAAATCCAGAAGGCACTAGGTTTTTCAAGCCCGTCTGTCGCGTTTCATCACCTCGACAAGCTGGTGGAGCTGGGCGTCGTCGAGAAAGATCAATATGAAAGATACGTCCTGGCGAGGAAGGTCGACACGGGGATACTTCATTCCTTCGTGAGCATAGGGGGTCTCACCCTCCCCAGGCTTGGCTTCTACGCAGCGTTCTTCACGACCATAGCAGCCGCTTACATATCGGTCAACAGGGGCTCTCTCGACCTCTACGCTCTCATAGGCACCCTGGGGGGAGCAGTAGTCTTCTGGTACGAGGCAATGCGTGTCTGGAGGCGTAAACCGTTCTGAGAACTAGAACTATCTACCCACTCAGGGGGGATGGAAGCTAATGGAAGGGAAACGCTTCGGATTCGGACTGGCAGCCGGCGTCCTCCTAGCCCTGGCCGTCGTAGCGGTCTCGGGGGGCCTCGGTTCTAGTCTGTCGGGCACCTTCGCTCCTGCCGGAGCCGCCGTATCCGCCCCCACCACCACGGTAGCTAGCGCCACAGTCACCATGTCGACCACCACCATTCCCCCGACTACTACCTTCAGCGTCACATCCACCGTGTCGATTGCCACCACGACAAACGGAGGGTCGGAGAGTTCGCTCAATTCTAACGGAACCTACCCCTACGGCTCGATCACCACCTCGAGCACCACAGTGACCATTACAGCCAGCTCGGCCCCCAGCACCACCAGTAGCTCAAGCCCAGGGAGCCAGTCTACGGGGACAAGCGCCACCAGCGGTACGCCATACAACTTCTACATGCCCTCGGAAACGAACAGGCCGACCCAACTGGCCAACATCGCTCAGCAGCCCATCACTTCCAAGGCTGAAATCCTTGCCCCAATCCTGATCGCCTTCCTTCTCGGCGCATTCATATATCGGGTCGCAACACAAGAGAGAGAAAGGTCCAGCGAGACTAATCCAGAATCAGTTTAACCGTAAGTTTCACTTCGGGACCAGGTATTCCATGCTGTTCGGTTCCTTGCCGTCCCACCGCTTTGACCAGCTGGCCAGGTCGCAGAGAATCTTGTACACTTCGTGTCCCTTCACCGTGAGCGAGTACTCGATTCTCGGCTTCTCTTCTGCGTAGACCTTCCTCTGGACGACGCCGAACTTCTCGAGCTGGGACAGCCTTTCTGCAAGGGACGTCGCGCTTATGCCCTTGATGTGGTTCTTCAGCTGGTTGAACCTCGCCGGCTCCATCTGTCCCAGCATGTGGATAGTTGGCAGGGTCCAGGTCCTCGTTATCTGGTTCCACGTCTGATGCACGACCGCGCACGAGTCGAGCGTCTTCTGGTCAAGTTGTTCGGATTTGGTGAGGTTGCTCATACCTAGTTAGTCAGGAAAAACTACCGGTCTTAAAAACCTGTCTCGGCAACGAGCTCTGGCAATGTTCGAGAAAGGGCGCATGGACAAGGACGCACAGAGCTTCAGCGAAGCCGAGGCCGAGTATCTCGCGGAGAACTTCATCGGCAGAGTCGCGACCACATCGCCTTCGGGGCAACCCCACGTAGTACCGGTGGGGTACCGATTCGATGGAAGCATCATCACCTTCGGCGGGTGGAACCTGGGGAAGAGCCTGAAGTACAGGAATCTGATGTTCAACGACAAGGTCGCCTTCGTAGTGGACGACGTCGTCTCCACGGAACCCTGGAAGGTCAGGGGCGTAGAGGTCAGAGGAAGGGCGGAGTTGGTCACATCTGCGGATGGTGTGAGCATGATTAGGATAATCCCGCTCAATATTAGGAGTTGGGGCCTGGAGGTCTGACCATGGCACTATCAGGATTTGAGAACCAGGTGACAGAGGCTGTGGAGAAGCTCAGCGAGAGCATAGTGAGCGTCAGCAGCATGCGGCTCGAGCGGCGCTTCTTCGGTATAATCCCGAGCGAAGGGCAGGGCTCGGGTATCATCCTCGACCGGAGTGGATTGATAATCACAAACAACCATGTGATCGACAGCGCCAACCAGGTTCGCGTCAACCTCAGGGACGGTAGGACATTCACAGGCGAGGTCGTCGGGGCGGACGAGGCCACGGACGTCGCAGTGATCAAAGTGAATGCGTCTGACCTCCCGGTAGCCGAATTGGGCGACTCAGAAGCACTCAAAGTCGGTCAATTCGTCCTGGCCATTGGAAACGCCCTGGCTCTGCCCGGCGGCCCCACGGTGTCCATGGGGGTGCTGAGCGCGAAGGGGAGGCCCTTGCCAGGCACAGACTTCATCTTCGAAGGCCTGCTCCAAACAGATGCCGCCGTGAACCCGGGCAACAGTGGAGGACCACTGGCCGACCTCGATGGCCGGATCATAGGCATGACCACCCTAATGATCCCCTACGCCCAGGGAATGGGATTTGCCATCCCCATCAACACGGTGAAGAAGATATCCCAGGAGATACTCGAGAACGGGAAGGTGACCAGGAGGTGGATTGGCATCTCCGGGGTTGACGTCACCCCCCAGCTCGCAAGGAGGTATAACCTGCAGACGGAGTCCGGTTTCCTTGTGGCAGAGGTGGTTCCCAGAAGTCCATCAGACTATGCGGGTCTCCGCAACGGCGATGTCGTGGTGGGGGTGGACGGGAACCCCATCAACCACACCAAGGACCTGCTCCTCGCCATTTCGAAGGCCGGGGAGGGTGGGACCATCAAGTTGGACGTGAGCAGGATGGGGCGGAGGGGCATCTTCGATGTAAGGCCCACCGAGGCGCCTCCGGTCCAGAGCGACTACGGACGGTAGTGGCAGCCCGTCGGGACGATTGCACGGTAGGTAAGGGAGATTCTAGTCCTCGCGCCAGCGGAAGAACCTGACCGCCAGCGCGAACACCACTATCGAAATAACAACAAGAAGTCCGGCATCGAACAGAGCCGGCCCGTAGTTCCCGTATATCATTACGTTGGTGAGACCGTCAATCACATAGAAGAGCGGGAGCACGTGGGCGACTCCCTGGAGGTACATGGGCATCGACGCTACAGGGAAGAAGGTCCCCGACAGGAACATCATCGGGAAGGTGACCAGGTTCCCCACGACAGCCGCGGACTCTGGGCTGTTGGAGACGCTCCCCACAAGCATGCCGAGCGACACGAAAAAGAAAGGGCCTATCACCAGGAACATCCCTATTCCCCAAGAGAGCGAGATGTGGGCGCCGAACGCGTACACTCCGACCAATGACATGAGGATGAAAGACACGATTGTGGTCGCGGTATACCAGATTATCTTTGAGAGGAGCCACTCCGTCTTCGTAAGCGGGGTCAGGGAAAGCAGCTTGAACACTTTGTCCCTCCGATAGGTCGAGCTTATGTTCACCATTGCGAACATGGGACTCGTCAGGGCGGCGAACCCAATCAGCCCAGGAATGAGGAAATCGATGTACTTGTATGCGGACGAAGCTGCGGTTCTAGAGAAGACGCCCACCGACCCCGGCTTCCCGTCCAGATTGAACGAGTTCACAACTTCCCGCGTTATCCCGGAGACTATGGCGCTGGTGGTGGACGCGGGGTCCCCATAGAGGGTCACGTTGATCGGCTGCCGGGGGTTCGCCAGATACGCCGCAGAGAACCCGCTCGGAATGACTATGCCATCGGAGGCAGACTTCGATGAGAGGTACTGGGAGAAGTTTTGGTCGAGAGGCACCGGTCTGAGGCAGAGGCCTGAAGAGGCGGTGGGGCTGCAATCGCTGGATGTACTGTTGAGCGCCGAGATGAACGCGTTGCCCACCGGTCCTGTGTCGTGGTTCTGGACGTAGACGGTGACCTGGCTGACACCACCCCCGGCGAAAATGGCTCCGAAGAGGAGAATGAGGATGATGGGGAATACCAGGGTGAAGAAGAAACCCTCCCTACTCCTGAAGTTCCCTCTAGCGTAGACCTTGAGCTCGGCTACCATCCTCCGGGGGCTGAAGGCCATGCGGTTACCCCTCCTTCTCCTGACTCCCCTCTGGACCTACCAACCGGAGGAATACGTCTTCGAGGCTGTCTCTCTTCACCGTGAGGTCCCCCCACTGGGCCCCCGACTCTTCTATAGATCCCAGCGCCACCAACGCGTCGTCTTTGTCCCGGAGGTAGATGACCACAGTCCCGTTCTCCCCCTTCTCCGCCTTCAGTCGCGTGTTCTCCTGCAGAAATCTAAGAAGGTCGTCCTTGGCCTTCACAATCATCTTCTGCCCCGAGCCGTACTTGTTCTCTATCTGTTCGGTAGTCCCCATGGCCGCAATCTTGCCGTGGTTCATGATGGCGACCCTGTCCGCCAGCTCTTCAGCCTCCTCGAGATAATGCGTCGTGAGCATCACAGTTCTTCCTTCGTTCTTCAGCTTCCTGATGACCTCCCAGACGGCCCTCCTGGCCTGCGGGTCCAGTCCGGTGGTCGGTTCATCCAGGAAGACGACCTCAGGATCGTTCACGAGCGACAGGGCCATCCCGAGCTTCTGCTTCTGCCCTCCCGAAAGGTTCTGGAACCAGATGTTGGCGGCTTCTTCGAGTATGACCCTCTTCAGCATTTCGTCGGGGTCCACCTTCTTGTCGAAGAGCGCACCGTAGTAAGCTATCGCCTCCCTCGGTGTCGGATAGTCGAGGAACTTGAATCCCTGGGGGATTACACCTATTTTCTTGTGCAGATCGTACCCCTTGCTCCAGGGATTGAGGTCGAGCACCTTGGCGGTACCACCGTCCTGCTGTCTCAGCCCCTCGAGGATTTCGATGGTCGTTGTCTTCCCCGCCCCGTTCGGTCCTAGGAGAGAGAACACCTCCCCTTTTTCGACGGTGAAAGAGATTCCGTCGACCGCTCGTAGCTGCCCGTAGTTCTTCTGCAATCCATCGACTACGATGGCAGGCAACGAGAAAGGCCAATCCCTCGTCCGTATTTAGACGATTCTGCTAGCGAGCGTTAAGTGCTCGACGGCGGGGACCCCCATCGCTCGGGCCTGCGCTCCCACCATCTGTGCCCAAACAGCATCATGGCTACTCCTCCGATGACCAGAATTATTCCTAACACTACCGCCAGCACCTTCAGGAGCGTGATGAATGCGCTCAGAATGAACCCGGAGAGAAGAACCAGAATGATTGCGCCCCCCACTATCATCAGTGCTCCGATAATCGCAGACCTTTGCACGGAGTCCTCCGACTTGTTGCGTTATTTATGCTGGAAAGGAGCTTCGAGCTTAGCGGCTGCTCGTGAGTCTTGAAAAGTCCGAATGACAACCCCGATGACTATTAAGTGCCCCTGACCGGGCACTCCCTGGGAAGTCAGCTGCCTTTCACCATCAATGAATCGGGGATAATGGTCGAGCCCCAGCTCGGGATGAGCATGGGAGAGCTGGTGGATGTCGCGAAGAAGGCGGAGGATCTTGGGTTCGGGTACTTCTTCCGGTCAGACCACATCCTCCCGACAGACGAGAGGCGAGGGATTGATTCACCGGAGTGCTGGGCAAGCCTCGGCGTCCTTGCCTCATCGACAAGCAGGATCAAGTTTGGGCCTCTTGTCTCCCCCATAGGATTCCGAAATCCGGCGCTGCTCGCAAAGATGGCCTGCACCATCCACTCGGCCTCTCACGGCAGGCTCCAGCTGGGCCTGGGGGCGGGGTGGTATGAAGCGGAGTACAGGGCACACGGATTTCCGTTCCCAGACTTCCGCACCCGGGTCGCCCAGTTCGCAGAGGCACTCGGGATAATCTCCGCCATGGTAAACGAGGGCAGTGCCGACTACGACGGAACTCACTTTTCCGCTCACACGGATTGCCTGCCGAGGCCCGAGGGACACATGCACATGATAATCGGGGGGAGGACCAAGCCCGTTGTCAGGCTGGCCGCCAGATTCGCCGACGAGTGGAACACCTTCCGCAGCTCTAGCAGTGACCTCGCGGGTCTGAAGACGCTTCTCGCAGAAGGCTCCGAAGGGCGTGCAGTCGACGTCACCGAAATGGGGCCCTATCTCATCGCCGGGAGCCAATCGAAGCTCGAAGAGTACGCCGCTCTCCAGGCATCCACACTAGGCCAGAGAATCTCCCCCCATGACGTCATTGCCAGGATGAAGGCGAGGGGAGCGCCCTGCGGCATGGTGCAGGAGTTCGTCGACCAGCTACGGTCGATGGCGGATTCTGGATTCAAGCGGATATACTTCCAGACCCTCGTCCCCCAGAACACCGAGATGATCGAGCTCCTTGCCGACGCGTTGAAGGGCAGACTCTGAACCCGGTCCGGCCAGCGTGCCCCTCGCCGGCTGATTCCTTGGTTCACTCCACCGTAAAGCAGAGCCTGTTGCACAGGTAGAGCGCCAGGGGTCCCTTGATGTGAGCTGGGTTCAGGGACACGGTGTCGATTTACATCTACTTCCTCGCCAGCGCAATTTATAACGGCGCCCAGACTGGCTCGACGAAAGTTGCAACCCCCCTCAGTCACTTCCATGCCAGCCACGGTCCAGCCAAAGGCCACGAACCATCAGCTGAGGGCGCTGCTGGCCATGGTTGGCGTCGCCCTTCTCCTGAACTACGTCGAGACGATGGTGATCCCAGGGATACCTGTCATTCAGTCTGATTTCTCCACCCCCGCGAACCCGGTGTCCTCGAGCACGATGTCCTGGATCACGTCAGCGTTCCTTATAGTCGGGAGTGCGGTCTCCCCCCTCTTCGGGAAACTCGGCGACAGCTACGGGAAGAAGCGGATGTTTCTTGCAGCACTGGCGTTCTACATGGCCGGAGTCGGCGTGGCCGGGTTCTCGAACTCGATCTACTTCCTGATCGCAGCGAGGGCGGTTCAGGGAATAGGGTTCGCGATTGTCCCACTCGCACTAGCCATTATTGCAGAAACCTTTCCAAAGGACAGGATAGCGACAGCCCAGGGAATCGTAAGTGCAACTTTCGCAATAGGAGCATCCCTGGGGCTCATCATCGGATCCTATGTGGTGCAGGATCTTGGTTGGCAATGGGCCTTCCACTCGGCCTTCATACTGAGTGCAGTGCTCTTCGTGGTGATAGCCATGTTCCTCCCCGGTGGTACCCCAGGGACCCGCCTGAAAGTCGACTACCAGACGGTGGTCCTTCTAATGGCGGGTGTCACGCTCGTCTTGCTTTACCTGTCCGAGGGGCCCTACGAAGGGTGGACTTCGGCGTACAATCTGTTGGCTCTCGTAGCCGGAGTGGCGATGACGGTTGGGTTCTTCGTCACCGAGAGCAGGAAGTCGAACCCTCTGATACCCCTTCACCTCCTTAGGATCAGGAACGTCTTGGTAGCGAACCTGACCGGCATCCTCTCCGGCATGGGCATGTTCATGCTCTTCTTTGCGGTAATTTACTACGCCGAGATCCAATCCCCTCCTGCCCCCACGGGACTAGGACTTGACATCATATCCGCGGGCCTTAGCCTCGCCCCCGCAACAGTGCTCATGCTAGTCGGGGGGCCAGGCCTTGGGCGTCTCGTGCAAAGGAATGGTCCGAAACCCGCGATGATACTGGGGGGATTGATAGCGATAGCCGGCTTTACCCTTTTCATCTTCAACAGGGCCACGACAACCGACGTAGTGATAGACACCGCAGTTTCGATGATAGGGGCGGTGGGTATCATAATCCCCATCGTGAATATGATAAGCGTGTCTCTCCCCGACGAGACGGTGGCCACGGGCCTGGGGCTCAATACCATGCTGAGGAACATGGGAGGTGCGATTGGCCCTGTTCTGGCGACCACCCTCATGAGCACCTACGCCGAAGTCGTCATGATTCCTGCGCACACCCCCAAATTGTGTCCATTATCGGCCCCGTGCCCCATGTCCTTCCCCACCCCCACCGCATTCGACTACATCTTCTACCTCGCAATCGCATGCATGGTGGCTGTGGTCGTCCTGGCTCTCGCGGGCAAGAACTACGTCTTCAAGAAGCCTGCCCAGGGGTCTTCACCAGATCAGATTTCTTCCTAGCCAGCCAGAAGCCGACTCCCCCCAGTGTAAGAGCTCCCGCTACCCCTACCACAACCACGATTTCGGCCAGACTGGCGAAAGTACCGTCCTGGACGCCCCAGACCCCTGCGAAATCCCAGAAGAAGGAACCTGCCGGGCCTTCCCCTGCATTGATGAAGGTTGGAGGGCTCGAGCCCGAGCTCCCCACGACGAAGAGGGGGTTGTGGACCGGATCCCAACCGCTGTAGAGATAGCAGCCGCCGGTGACCTTGTTCCCGTCAAGCAAGATCGAATAGAGGGTCAGATTTCCCATGTCTCGGAAGGTGGCTGAGGTCCTGGAGTACGACTCCAGAGCGAACACTTCTTGGTCTCCCACCCTGAGTGCCGGTGCCGGGCCGGGAGGAAACGCCTTCTCCACCGAGGATCCAGTGTCCGCATCGCTGACCCTGAAGTCCCATAGCCCAGACGTGCGGAAGATCGAAATCGAGACGTTCGAGAGGGGACTCATTTCTGGCCCGCTTGCGTTGAGCACCCACTGGTACGACGGCTTCAGTGAACTCGCTCCCTGGACCGACCAGGCGAAGCCAAGCCACCCCGTCCCGTTCGGCAGGGCGCCAGCTGCAGCCTGAAGGACGCTCCCGTCGCTCGTCATCACGGACAATATCGCGTAGACAATCCCGTCGGGGGAGTCTATGTCGGGGAGGGCAAGGGAAACCGTGACGTTCGTGGTGCCCCCCCAGCTCACGCTCCCTCCACCGACCATTTGCGTTCCCTCGGGCACCACAACACCAATGGCCCACGATGAACTTGGGTATGTGGTCTGCAACTGCAAGGTGCTTGGCGGCATGACCGCCCCGAGCCCTGGGACGAGAAGACAGGCCGATACCAGAACGGCTAGTCCGGGCCCCAGGAAGCGTCTCAAGGGGTAGGCCACCTAGCGCGAACCAACGAGAGGACCGCTAGGGCGGCACCTGCGACAGTAATCAGGGTCAGCGCTATGATGGGGTCGACGTAGGGCAAGAGCATGTCATGGATGGACTGGGCAGACGAGGTCTCGTAGGTGGAAGCATACCCTCCGATTGCCCCTGCAACGGCGAGTAGCAGGCAACTCCCTACCACCCCGACCGAAAGGAGGATTAGCGCTGGCCACATGGTGCGGGGGCTAATCGTGCGGTTTTCGACGAGCTCGACGGTCGTGAGGAAGGCGGAGAGGCACCCGAACCCTCCTATGCCGACCACGAGGAACAGCAGGTACCCTAGGACCAGCCAGATTCCCGGGCCACCGCCGACGATCACGGGTGGCAGGTACGAGAAGGGGGTGAAAGGCAGGACCACGACCACGGTCCATGCCAGGGCCGCAAGGGTACTGAGATACGCCGCTCCCCTATACCTTCTATACCAGAGCGGTCTATCGGGGTCTATCCGTGGCGCAGCCACTCGTAGTCACCAGTTGGATGGCTCTGACTACTGCAATCCTCGCTTTTTTGGTAGAACCCAAACAGGTTAGGTTTCAACCGATTCCACAGGGGATGCTTTCTGCGGAGGGTCGCCGCAGGCGTCAGGAGGTTCGGACGTTGAGAGGCCGAACTCGATTTCTGGTCCGCATTCAGCGCGTCATCTATGCAAATGCGTGCACCTGTTCGGATTGCCTTAATGGCACGGGCCGCTCCGTGCTGGTGGTCAGTCATAGAATGAAACAGGTGGCGAGCTTCCACGAAAGCAGCCTGGGTGCTCACGAGAAAGAGGAGTTCAGAGGGGCAAAGAACGACGTGAAGAAACTGGCGACTGACCTGCGCCTTGGCCAACAGGTCACCCGTCGGGCCTCCGCGATATGTGGTGAAGCGTACTCGATGCATCTCGGCCAGGACCTGCCGCCCCAGGTTCTCTCAGCTGCTGCAGTATACGTGGGGTGCAGAGAAGCACAGAAGCCAGTGACCCTGAAGGACCTCGCCTACGCCAGCCACTCCGATCCCAGAGCAGTGGGAAGGTGCTACGTGAAGCTCATCGAAAGGATGCACATCTCACGCCCCGTATTGAACGAAAACGGCTATGTCTACCGTCTTTCGCTGCGGAGGCCCGTCTCAGAACAGGCGCTGAAACAGTCCCAAGAGATCATACACAGCATCAATACCAAAGGACTCGGTGGGCGAAACCCTATGACTCTTGCGGCGGCCGCTCTTTACATCGCATGCTGCAACCTGGGCGAAATCGTAACGCAGGCCGAGGTGGCCGAGGCTGCCGGTGTGGGGGAACAGAGCGTCCGAGACTGCTGCAAGGAAATCCGTCTGCTCACCAAGACAGCGTAGGGAATCTCACGCGCGAATGTTTGAATCGCATTTATCAACGATTAAATCCCGTCTTCCGACCAGACGAGCCATGGTCCGCACAAACCTCTCGATAGACAAGGCGGTCTTCGAAGAATTCGCAGCCGAAGCGGACAGGAGAAAAATGACCCTGTTTGCATTTGCGAACGAGTCCCTCTCTGCAATCACCAAGATATCCAGAGAGGGCGGGGACCCGGACGAGTTCTACAAGATCTGGAGGGTTCTCTCAATCTTGAGGCAGGTGGATGTCATCACGCTTCCAAGCGACTTCGTCGATGACCTCATCGAGCGGCTATACAAAGTGGACAGTGCGGGCACCAAGGCAAAATTCAAAGAGCTTGGCTCATCACTTGTTGGACTGCTCAGGATGGCGGCCGAGAACATAGAGGATCTGGGACCCCTGGCCAAGGACTTCGGTTTCATCATCCCTATCAAACACTTCGCCCTCACGGCTCCCAAGCCCGGCCTGGTCCAGGTCGACGTCGTAGGAGCAGGCAAGGCCATAGAGACGACCCAGTGCTCCGCCGAGTTCCTGAAGGCGATAATCGAGGGGTACGGCTACGCGGTGATCAAAGAAGAACTCCACCCGGGGACCATGAGGTTGATCGCGGAGAAGACGGGCAGACCCTAGCGAAGACCCCATTTCCTCCGCAAGCTTCCACTATCTCCACCGAAGACTCGCTTCTGGTTCCCTCAGGTGAGAATTGACCCATCCGGCTAAATATTCGGTTCCAAAGGCGGCGAGGCTATATGGCGTCACCAGTGATCGACTCTGGCGCCGTCGCCTGGGTGCTCGCCGCCACCGCCCTGGTCATGCTGATGACCCCGGCGCTCGGGTTCTTCTATGGGGGACTCGTCCGGAGAAAGAATCTCATCTCCACCATAGTGCAGACGCTCACGATTTTTGCTGTCGTCAGCCTTGTCTGGGCGCTGTGGGGGTACAGCGAGGCCTTCGCGCCTTCGGTAAACGGGATTGTTGGGAATCTCTCCAAGGTGGGGCTCAACGGTGTCGGCTACTCTCCTCTCCCAGGCCAGGTCATCCCAGAGCTCGAGTACTTCGCCTTCCAGCTGAAGTTTGCGGCCATCACGCCGGCATTGATCATAGGCGCCTTCGCCGAGAGAATCCGATTCAAGGCCCTTCTAGTCTTCACAGTCGCTTGGGCGACTTTCATCTACGCGCCAATCGCCCACTGGGTCTGGGGCGGCGGCTGGCTGCAAGCAATGGGCGTTGAGGACTTCGCAGGCGGTCTCGTGGTTCACATCTCTGCCGGTGTTTCGGCTCTTGCCGCAGCGATTGTACTGGGGAAGCGCACAGGGATCGCAAAGTCCGAAGAAGTTAGGCCCAACAATGTCCCATTTGTCATCCTTGGTGCTGCGATGCTCTGGTTTGGATGGTTCGGGTTCAACGGTGGGAGCGCCCTCCAGGCCAACTACATCGCGGTCCAGGCCCTTGTGAACACAAACCTGGCGGCCGCGGCCGCGGCAGTGACATGGATGCTCGTCGACTGGTCCAGGAAGGGGAAGCCCTCGGCCGTCGGGATATCCATCGGAGCGGTGGCAGGGCTGGTTGCAATCACCCCTGCGGCGGGGTACGTGACCGCCAGCTCTTCGATGATCATCGGCCTAGGTGCAGGAATCGCCTCGAACTTCGTTTCCAACTGGAGGGCGAGCCGCAACATCTTCGACGACTCGCTCGACGTCTTTGCCTGCCATGGCGCGGGAAGCATGTGGGGGGTCTTCGCCACTGGCGTATTCGCCACTGCCGCCGTAAGCGGGGTCAACGGGGCGCTCGCGGGGAACCCGGCGTTCCTGGGCACCGAAGTCTTCGCAATCGCAGTCGTAAGCGGCTTCTCTTTCTTCGGGACATTCATCATCCTGAAGATAATCAACTTCATCACTCCTCTGAGGGTCACGAAGGAGGAGGAAGAGCTAGGCCTCGACGAGAGCCAGCACGGCGAAGAAGCCTACGCCTAGGTGCTTTCGCATTCCGTTAGATGGTTTGTCCTTCAGAAGCCACACCTCATGGTAACCAGGCTCCCAAGAAGGGAGCCGTTGTCCGGAAAAAACCATGGAAGCCCAGTGATTGTGTAGACGAGGGTAGAACAGGAACCTCGGGACCTCCCACCTACTTGCCGAGACTATACTTCTGAGCTACTTGCGACTGGAGTTCCCTGACTTCTCTGATCCGTTTGGCAAGGCGCCGTTCGAACACGAGGTCCCGCACCCCCGCATAGAACCACAGCAGGGACACGACAAGACTGACGACGCCTAGTGCCACGAGTGCCGGGTCGACAAGGTTCACCGTCTCGCTAGTTATCCCGAGACCGTAGGGCAGGACTACGAGTTGGAAGAAGTAATTGAGGGCAAAATACGCCCCGGCGATGATGGCGATCAAAGCAAGCAGTCTTATCTTCCGGCCCCCCCTTTCCATGTGCTGAATGAACTCCTCTTGTAGCTCGATGATTGAAACGCTCGGATCCTTGTCCTCGGACATGCCCTACTCATCCCACCTCCGACTTATAACAGATGCTCACAACTTGTTCACCCCAGGGCCTGAAAAAGAATCTTCAGGGCTGAATCGAGGTAGTTCAGGGCCTCCATCCCCTTCGGGGTTATCGAAAACCTTTCGTGTCCCTCCGTTGATTCTACTCTTGCCAAGCCTCCGGCGGTAAGGAATTGCAGGTAATCCCCAAGCCTGTTGTAGGGAACGTTCGCGACCCTCGCAAGCCTGGAAGGGAGCTGTGGTTCCGCGGCCATGGTCCGGAGGAGCTCCCAGTAAATGATCGTTGTGTCCCTATTCTTCAACCGCCTTCAGCATGAAACGGGGCTGATATGAACAACTTGATAGAACAACTTGTTCGATCAACATGTGCGTCAGTGACTTAAATCAAGACCCCGCGCAATCGCAAGATGGAACCACAGGGTAGGCCGGGATGGCTTGGATATGCCCTTGACAGGTCCCGGGGCCAAATAGGGGTAGGAGGGCTCGGCGATCGGGTCCTGCTGCTGGGCAGAAGGGCAGGAGACCTTGCGACCCTTGTGGCCTACGCCTTTGCCGAGGAAGGCAGGAGGATTGTTTTGCTCGATGTAGACGGATCGATTTCACCCGAGATCCGTGGCTACTTCAGAGTCTTTGATTACCGATCCATGCTTTATGAGGCGTTCCACCTCGAAGGGGAGGACGCCACCCACGGGCAGCTGGTAGCCGCGGCGTACGCCACTGCGCTGGACCTTACCTCAGAAGAAGAGGCGATTCTCAGCGCTGCTCTGCAGAAGCTAGAGGAACAGAATGACATGGCCACCCCGTCCTCACTCTTCGACGTCCTTGGGAGCGTCGAGGGGTTCAGGGGGTTCTATGTCGACAAGCTGAAGGGGAGGATAGGCGCTCTAAAACTCCTCGAGACAACAAGAGTAGAATCCTTCGACGAACTCATGAACGGAAGGACCATGGTGAGCTTCGATTCCGCCCCCTACCCCCAGGCTTCGGAGCTCACCGCTGGACTCTTCATCGCCAAGATACTATATCTGCTGAACAGATCTGAGAGGCGCCCGGACGGATTCCTGATCACGGGCGCACATCGCCTGTTCAGGCCTCCCCCCAGTCTTCATCACTGTGGGAGGCTGATTGCCCATCTGCTGGAGGCACCGGTCCCTCTCGTCATGGCAACACCGATGCCCGCCCTCCTGAACGAAAAACTGATTGAGTCGATGGCCGTCAGGATCTACACAAGCGAAGCCTGGAACTCGAGGAAGGACCCGAGGGAGGCAGCCGCGCTGGCGTACTCCTACACAATCTGCGACGACCGGTCCGGTGTTTCTATAGGGTTCGTCCCCCGCTTTGTCAGACCAAAGCGCTCGACCGGGGGCCCCCCGCCGCCGAGACACTCGAGCCGAGCAAGCCCTGAACTCACCAGGACCATACTGGAAGAAATCAGCAGATACGACCTGGCCAACAGGCAGTCCGTCGTGTCCTATTTGACCCCGACATTTCTCGCAGTAGACATCGGGGCAGAGATGGACAGACTCCATTCAGAAGGGTACCTTGTCCTTGAGCCAAAGCGGGTGGGGAGCGGGCCGAGGATTCTTGCTTACACCCTGACCGAGTCCGGGAGGCGTCTCCTGCTGGAGCTGACCAATTATGGAACACCTCAGGACTGAGTGCTCGGCCGTCGACTCGCTCACCGACGGGGGTCTTGCGACTGGCACCATAACCCAGATATTCGGGGAAAAGGCGCTTGGCAAAAGTATCATTTCCTTCCAGGCGGGGTGCGCCGTTGCCGCTTCAGGAGGGAGCGCTATCATCCTCGACACCGAGCAGTCCTACTCTAGTTACCTCGTCCCCTATTGGCGGGAGAGGATGGTCAGGAGGTTTGGAAAGGAGTTCAGCGTAGCCGAGATCAAGCTCGAGAGGACGCCAAAGGTGTCGCCTAGAAGGAAGCCCGTAACGAGAGGGCAGCTCATAACGGCCGTCGACGCAGCGTTGAGCAGCCTCGGCGTGTCGCACACCGATGCACACCTCGGCGCCGTAGCCGACATCTTCTCCCCTGACTTCGCCGTCGAGCTCCCACCCAGGGGGCCCTCCGTTCTAATCTTTCAGACGCCCGAGGTGTTAGACCTTCTGAACCTTCACGGCATTGACGCAGCCAAGGAGGTTTCAAGTGGAGGGAGGGTCGAGCTAAGGATGAGGCAGACCCCGACCTACCAGTCGGCACTCCACCACATCATCCGTGAGACCGACGCACGGCTCCTCGTCTACGATTCGATATCCGCTCCCTTCAAGTCCTCCTTCCCCAGCACCCAAGACCTGCCAGCCAGGAGCGCGGGCCTCGCCATGCTGCTGGCTCATGCACAGCGGCTCTGCGTTGAGTTCGGAATCGCTGTCCTGGTGACGAGCCACGTCTCCATCGACCCCATCAACCCCTGGGACAGGGTCCCCTACGGCGGGGTAATCCTCGGCCATGATGCGAAGTTCTCCCTCGAGCTTACGAAATCGACGGCGTCGAGGAACAAGGACAGGAACCCTGAGGCGATTAACCCCGAAGAGAGGGAGGGAAGCACCAAGGCGTTCTGGGCCGCGAGGCATCCCGCCCTCGAAGAATACACCAGATTCGCTTACGCCCGCCTGGACGACGAGGGGTTCCACTGATGGGGTGGGGTCTGCGCCTGCTCGCAGTCCTTGTCGGCCTCATAACCTTGGGCCTCGGGGCATGGCCCCTCTCTTTGCTGGCGGGGGCGTATCTCGCCTTCTCATTTAGGAAGCCGAAGGCACGGCGGACAACTGCCGTTCGACAGGAGTCCTTTCCGGGGGCCAAGCAACCGTGGGACCGTTACCTCTTCGGGATCTTGCTGTTCCTGCTGTCAGCGGTCGCACTTGTGGCAGGAGGGACTCTTTCCCCCTTCGTCTTCCTGGTAGGCGGTCTGGTCGTTCTCTCCTGGCCTCGCCTGCGGACGGGCGGTCTAGCCATCCAGGTCGTTCCAGTGGGCGAATCCATCCTCATGAGGAACAGGGTCTTCCCCATGCGTTGGCACGCACTTGCAGAGGTTAAGCTCGAATCACAAGACCAGACGAGAGGCGTCAGCGCCATGGACGGCAGGCTCCTTGTCTTCGTGGGGAAGATCCCTTCAGCGTTTCAGGTGGTGAGCGTCTGCGCCCTGAGCTACAAACAAGCCGAGGAGAAAGTCGTTAGTAAACTCCGGAGAGAGACGAGGATGCTCTCCCAGAGGGGAGCGCACCTGCTCCCCCTGGACAGCGAGGACGCAAGGGCAAGGCTGTCCCTCGAGCTTGACCGACTCAACATCGGTACCGAAGACCTAGAGGCTGTGACATCCCTCCCCTTTGACGTCTTTACTCTCCAGATTAGAGAGGGGCTGGTCGTCGCGCACAGGGCATTCAGGATATCCCGGCCGGGGGGATCGCCCATAATCCCCTCCCCTGACCTCCCCGCCGCCAGGCAACCCATCTTGGCCGAAGTGGTCGAAAAGATAGGCGAAAGGCATGGCTGGCCGGGGCCTGACGAGTACTCCCCTTTCATTGCCGCACTTGATGCCTCGAGGGGCGAGCCGATAGCCGACAGGATCGTCATGAAGGGGGAAAAGGAGGGAAAGGTACTGGTCGAGACTCCGGGCGGGGCTCTGGTCGGCCTTACAAGGTCGCAGCTCAGGGTACTGGCGAGGATCTATGGATGAAACAGGGGATTACGCCTATTCGTCGAAAACAGCGATAGGCCGTCCAGTCTGGACACTCTGCAACGGCCAGTGAATTCGAACGCCCATTTCCTTTTTCGAAGAAACGTTCTTAACCGATTATCGAGGGGCGCCTTCAGCTGCCAGGGAGACATGCCGAAGTTCAAGACAACCGCAGAGGCTCTGAAGATAGTCCACACTAGAGACCAGATTAGAAATCTTGGTATAATCGCCCATGTGGACCACGGGAAGACCACTACCTCAGACAGCCTGCTAGCTGCATGCGGGATGCTGTCGCCTTCAGTCGCTGGTCAGGCGCTCGCCCTCGACTACATGGAGCTCGAGCAGCAGCGCCAGATGACGATAAAGGCAGCGAATGTGACGCTTTACTACGAAGAAGCGGGTAAGCCGTACGTAATCAACCTCATCGACACCCCAGGGCACATCGACTTCACGGGAAAGGTAACCAGATCGCTGAGGGCTGTCGACGGTGCCATTGTCGTAGTAGACGCGGTCGAAGGAATCATGACGCAGACCGAAACTGTGACCAGACAGGCCCTCGAAGAGAGGGTGCGCCCTGTCGTCTACATCAACAAGATTGACAGGCTGATCAAGGAGCTCCGCCTCAGCCCGGAGAAGATGCAGGAATGGCTCTTCAACATAGTCAAAGACTTCAACAGGCTCGTCGACACCTACGCCGAGCCCGAGTACAAGCAGAAGTGGAAGGTCTCTATTCAGGACGCCCAGGTCGCCTTCGGCTCCTCGAAGGACAAATGGGGCTTCAACTTCGACATGGCGAAGGCAGCAGGGATGTCCTTCAAGGATATCATCAACGCCTACAGCGCCTCGACGCCGGAGGAGCTGGGGAAGAAACTCCCACTGCACGAAGCGCTTCTCGGCATGGTCGTGAGGCACCATCCACCCCCCAATGTGGCCCAGGCGTACCGCATCCCGAAGATCTGGGCCCAAGGGGACCTCAACAGCGACGTGGGAAAGTCCCTCCTTGCTTGCGACGAGAACGGCCCAACGGTCATGATGGTGACCAACGTCGTTGTCGACCCGGCAGCTGGCCTCGTGGCTACCGGGAGGCTCTTCTCTGGGAGTGTCACAAATGGCGACTCCGTCTATCTCCTCAACTCCAAGCGGGAAGGAAAGATCCAGTCAGTCCAGCTCTTCATGGGCTTCCAGAGAGAGATAGTCGACTCCCTCCCGGCCGGGAACATCCCTGCACTGCTCGGTCTTGACATTAGGTCCGGCGAGACCATCTCGAACAGGAAGGACGTGGCAACCTTCGAGTCGATCCACTATGTCAGCGAACCCGTCGTCACGGTGGCGGTAGAGGCAAAGCACCCCAGGGACCTCCCGAAGCTGGTAGAAGTCATGAGGCGGCTCAACATCGAAGACCCCAACCTGGTCGTCACAATCAACCAAGAATCGGGGGAGACCCTCATGTCCGGCATGGGGGTGCTCCACCTCGAAATCGCCACCACTCAGATACAGCAGGCGGGGCTTGAGATCATCACGTCCCCGCCCATAATCAACTACAGGGAGACGATCCGCGCAAGGGCAGGGCCGATAATGGCTAGGTCCCCGAACAGGCACAACAAGATCTTCATGGAGGTGGAGCCGCTCGAGCCCGAAGTCATCGAGCTCATCCGTAACGGCACCATAGGCGAGAACGTCGAGAAGAAGGTGGTCATCAAGACGCTTCGTGATCACGGATGGGACCCCGACCAGGCGAGGAACTTCCAGGCCATCGACGACAAGGGGGACATACTCACGGAGGTCACCAAGGGTGTTCAGTTCCTTCAGGAGTCCATGGACTCCATCCGGGCGGGCTTTGACGACATAATGAAGAACGGCCCCCTGGCCTATGAGTTCACAAGAGGGGTGAAGGTGGCTCTAACCAACTTCGTCCCGCACGAGGACCCCGCCCACAGGACCTATGCACAGCTCATGCCCGCCTCGCGAAGGGCGCTTCTTGGGGCGATGCTTTCAGCGAATCCCACCCTTCTAGAGCCAATCCTCGGCATCGAGGTCAAGGGCCCCTCTGAGCTCATCGGCGCGGTCACAGGCGTGATAAGCGCGAAGCGCGGGAAACTTGTCAAGATAGACCAGAGGGAAGTGATGACCGTGGTCGAGGGGGAGATACCCGCGTCCGAAACATTCGACCTGAGCGAGAAGATGAGGGGTGCGACCGCGGGCAAGGCGGTCTGGAACACTCACTTCAAGACATGGCAGGCCGTTCCGCAGAACATGCTCTGGGGACTGGTTACCGAGATCAGGAAGAGGAAGGGCCTCCCGCCTGAACCCCCGAAGGCCGAAGAGTTCATCGACAAAGAGTAAGCAGAGTAGAACAAGAAACGAACAGTGGTCTGCCAGGACCTCACTTCCTAGACAGGAAGTTCACAATACCTAAGAGTCGGTCGGAGTCTTCCGAGTCCGATTTGAAGGAGGCATTCCTACTACTTGTCATCCTCTCTGCCTCCCTCCTGCTCGCCTCTGCCCAGGTCCATGCCGTGCCCCCTCCGACAGAAAGTAGCTCGACTCATCCAGCCGGCGCCCGGCTTGCCGCAGGGCTCTCCGGACAGCCCTCCTCCCCCCAGCCAAAGTACGACGAACAGCTTGGAATGACTTTCTCAGAGGACTTCTCCAACCTCTCCTACAACGTGACGGCCGTGGCCCAGTCCGATGCCCAGGGGTTCGGCCCGGGCTACCTCCTCAACGGCTTGACCAACACAGGCTACTGGTACCAAGTGGGTGTGGCCTTCGACTGGCCGTATCAGGGAGGAGGCTACGAAGCAGGTTTTGGGTTCCTGTACGAGGCGTTCAACAGCTCGGGGGCAAGCGTCTACCCTTCGGGCGGGGGAGGGGGGCTGGGCAATTTTTCGGGCGCGGTGAACAACGGCGACTTGGTCCTCCTCCGGTTGTCGCTCTCCAACGGACAGGTTTACTTCCAGGCTCGCGACTGGAACACCGGGGCCGTAGCGATTCAGACCTTCCCGGCCTCGGGCTCCAAGTTTGTCGGTCTGCGGTCCTCGTCCGGGCCAAACGGCTTCTTCAGCGGGCTGATGACCGAGTGGTACCACGACGACCCCTACTATGGGTCAGAGGCGGACGTGACCTACTCCAACCCGACCACCAGACTAACCTCTGCGACACTCTGGGTCGACGAGTTCGACGCCAACACCTCCACTTCGGTCTTCGAATCCTCGCAAGACTTTGCCTTCTCAGGTCCAGACCAGCTCAGGCCGTTCTCACTCGACGGCGCCACGGAATATGCGAGCGCGTACACCTTCATCACCGGTTCTCTTGGTAAGACGCAGATTACGTTCAGCTATTCGGTGATAGACGGAGGAGCAGACTTCGGCGCCCCACAACTGGATTACATTGAGAACGGGACGCTGCAGACCGCGGTGCTCACCGGAACGCCCACGACGTACCTTGCAGACACCGGGAGCCTCTGGCAGGTCTCGTTGAGTCTTCCCGGGAGCTCTGCCACCGAGAGGTGGGAAACCCCTCAACCCACCAACGGTACCGCTACCATGCCTGTCAACGAGAGCGTGTCTTTCTTCCACCAGTATCTCTGCACCTTAGCGTACACACTCTCCGGGGGTGGATCTGTCCCCTCACCCCCACTGTGGAGCGAGACGTCATTCGGCTCACCCCTGTCCCTGAACGGGAACGCATCCACCTGGGTGGACGCCGGCTCTCCGCTGGGGTTCCCCCAGATATTGGCGGGCTCTACTGGTTTCGAAAGGTGGGCTACCCAGAGCTCCAATCTGACCATAACAGGGTCCCAGAGCGTGCACGTCGTGTACTATCACCAGGTCGCACTGAGCTTTGCCTACGACGTAAAGGGGGGAGGGGCGACCACGGGTCCGACGCTGAACGCCACTCGATTCGGGGCCCAGTTCTTGGAACCCATCTCGAACTCGAGTGTCAGCTTCCTTGACGTGGGGACGAACTGGACTCTCTCCTCTCTCCTCCCCGGGAGCGGGGCACAAGAACGTTGGTTCGCGTCGGAGGGGACGTCAGGAAACGTCACTCAACCTCAGACAGTCACAGTCGTCTACGAGCGTCAGTACGCGGTGACGGCTGGGTCCGACCCGGTCGCGGGTGGATTTGTGTCTCTGGCATCCCCCTGGGGAACCGCTGGGTCCTCGGTCGAGCTTACCGAGCACCCGGTAGCAGGTTGGAAGTTCGAAGGGTGGGTAGGCTCCGGGAACGGGTCCTACTCTGGCCCACTCGCCACTGCCATCGTTGTCGTCTCGGGACCGACTTCTGAGAACGCCACCTTCTACCCTGGTCTTTCGATCACCGCCGGTCCCGACGGGGTCGTCGACTACGCTGTGGGTACAACGAACGGTACGGTCCCGGCCGGAGGGAGCGTTAACATCTTCCCGCCGCTGGGGTCGACCGTCACGTTGCGTGCGGTCGCTTCTTCGGCTCTCTACACCTTCGCCGGGTGGAGCCCGTCCGGCGGCGGCGCTGCTCTTTCGCTGACCGTCACTTCCCCCGAGACCGTTGCCGCCGACTTCAAACTCAACCCGCTACCCACGATCGCCGTTGCCTCAATTCTTCTGGTGGTTGTAGCTGGGGCCTCGTTCCTCATCTGGCGCAGAAGGCGCCCGTTTGAACCTCCTCCAGCCTTTAATCCCCCCTCTCGAACCCCACAGCAGGCGAGCGTCTTCTGGAGATAGTTTCCTATGACCTCTGGCTGGACGTAGATTTCGCAAGGGCCCACCTGGATGGGGAGCTCACGCTCACGGTCAGGGGAGCCACCAAGCCGTTCTCCCTTGACGCCTCTCAGCTCTCAGTCTCGTCAGCGTCTGTAAACGGGCGCCCCGCCCGGTTCGTCTTCGACGAGGAGCGCACGAAGCTGAAGATTCTAGGGGTCCCGACAAGACAGTCCTTCGTGAAGATAGAGTACTCCAAACAGGTTTCTGACGACGTCATTTTCGGCCTCTACAAGTCGAAGTACGGCAAAGACTACATCCTTGTTACAGACCTGGAACCCGCTGAAGCCAGGACCGTCTTCCCCTGTGTAGACGCACCCGCTTACAAGGCGGTCTTCAGGCTTCAGATCACAACCGAGAGCGGGTTGGGCGTCATTGCGAACACGCCCCTGGTTCGCACGCAGGATGCCGGGGCGGGAAGGACGACCTACACCTTTCAGGAGACCCCCAGGATGTCCACCTACCTTTTCTTCTTCGCCATAGGCCGTTTCGAGGAGACGAAGCGCACAACGGGAGGGATTGATGTCATAACGGCTACCCGCCCGGGCCAGGCTCAGAACTCCCACGTTGCTCTCGAGATGGCAGCGGAAGCTCTAATGGCATATCAACGCTACTATGATGTCCCCTACCCGCTAAAGAAGCTGCACATCGTCGCGCTCCCCGAGTACCACACGGGGGCAATGGAGAACTGGGGCGCCATTTCATCCCGGGAGGGCTACGCCCTGATTACCGAGGACACGAGTTTCTCCCAGAAGTGCAGGGGGGCCATGTCCATGGTGCACGAGGTAGCGCACCAGTGGTTCGGCGACTTGGTGACCATGAGGTGGTGGGACGACCTCTGGCTCAACGAAAGCTTTGCCACCTTCATGTCCTACAAGATGACCGACAGGCTCCGACCAGATTGGGAGATGTGGGGCACATTCCTCCGTGACGAAGGGTTCCTCGCACTGAACGTTGACGCCCTCTCAACCACCCACCCGGTCCGCGGGCACGTCAGAAACGTTGCCGAGTCGATGCACACGTTCGACGCGATAAGCTACGGGAAGGGCGCCTACGTTCTGAGGATGCTCGAGGCGTACGTGGGGGAGGAGGCTTTCAGGAGGGGGGTCTCCGACTACCTGAAGAAGTTCAGCTTCTCAAATGCCTCGGGCAGAGATCTGTGGGACGCCCTCGGAAAGGCGTCCGGTCTCCCAGTGACCAGGGTCGCGAGGGAATGGCTCACGAAGCAGGGTTACCCAATGGTGAAGGTCAGCGCCAAGAGGGGGAAGGTCGAACTCAGTCAGAGCCGGTTCACCCTCTCAGGGAGGAAGACTCCGGGGGTCTGGCCGATCCCGATCAGCCTGCGCGCTGACGGGAAGGAGGAGTCCGCGTTCCTCGACAGGAGGACCGGGAAGGTCGGTGTGAGAGCCGACAAGGAGCTCCTCCTAAACTTGGATCGCACGGGGTTCTACACCACCCTCTATGACGCCCAGGGATACGAGCGCCTCGCGGGTAACTTTTCCCGGATACACCCACATGATAGGGCGGGAATCCTGCACGATCTCTTCCTCTTCTTGCAGGCGGGTCTCGCCAAACCGGAGCTTTACGCCCGCTTCGTGGTCCTCTGCGGGGCGAACCCCGACGCAATCACCACCCAGGAGGTGACTGAGCAGTTGATGCACCTGACCGCCATCGCGGCAGAGTCACGCGTCATTCAGGGCATCGAACCAGATTTCTATCCGCCCCTCCTCAAAGCTTTCGGCGAGGAGCCCAGGCCGGCGGAGCCGCCGTACGTGGGTGCGGCAAGAGAGTATCTAACCTCCCAGTATGCGTCAGTAAGCGAGTCCTACGCCAAGAAGATGGCAGACCTCTTCGAGCACTTCACTGATCTCGACCCCAACCTGAAGTCCGCAGCGGCCATAGGATACGCCATGACAAACGGCGCCAGTGCCGAGAAGAGGCTCCAGGACATGGCGAAGACGCTCCAGGGCGAGGTGGACAGGGCGAATGTCTACGAAGGCCTCTGTGCCTTCAAGGAACCGCGCCTGGTTAGGAACACCCTCGACCTCGGGATGAGCGGCCAGGTGAGCCGGTCGGACTCAGGGTACCCACTCTACCTGAGTGCGTACAATCCCTATGCGCGGGATGTCCTCTGGGACTGGATTACGAAGCGCTACGACGAGATGCGCGAGATGTACGCAGCCTCCCAGCAGTTCTACCTCTTCATGGGTCGCGCCATTCCGATGTGCGGGGTAGAGCACGAGACGGAGGTAAGGCGCTTTCTCTCAGGGAAGAGGTTCGAGGAGGGGGGTTCGAGCGTCACGAGGATACTGGAGATGCTGCACATCAACGTGAAGCTTCGGGAGCGTCTCCTCCATCCCCGGAAGTAGGATTAAGAGGACGCCACTCTGTCCCGAGCCAGATGGATCCCGACGATGTCGCCTACAGGAAGAGCGTCAGGAACATGGCGCTCGTCCTCGCCGCCATCGTAATCACGATATTCGCAGCCATCTTCATCCCTCCGTACATCAACCCGCCCTCGGGGACCTTCCCGCAGTCGGTTTCGTATGACTCCGGGGTCGGTTTTACGATGCACCTCACTGTCAACTACTCCTCGGGTTCGCAGACCTGGAGCGCCCTGCTAAGGGGGTGGGTCAACAGCACCTCGCCTTCGATTAACAACGTCACTGCCGCCGATTCGTGGGCCTTCCCCCTGAGCGACCTCTATACAAGATCCTGCACGCCTGGCTGGCCCATAGGAATCGGAGTGATGGAAGGACAGTACACCCAGGACAACTATACCCTGGGGACACTGCTGCCGCTGAATCTCAGCCGGTCCCAGTGTACTGGGGTTTCAAGTTCACCCAATTCGGTCGCCTTCGAACCGCAGACTTCAAGGGCCCTCGTTGTCCTGGGGGGGACGCCTTCTTTCTGGACCATCCAGACAACTCTGAACTTCACCGGGACCACCCCTGGGTACCTGTTGCCATCGGGCGTCTACACCGCAGTGCTGGCGGACGAATGGGGGGACGTCCTCACTGCCAACTTCCGTGCTTCGTAGCGACCTCCTTAACTAGCCAGGGTTCCTCCCGCTTCTCCGTTGAAGGTCGACCCGTCGCTAATCCACAGGCTCTTCTACCCGCAGGTCCCCGCCATCTTCTCCGCCATGGTGGGAAAGAGGGTATCTGCCATGCCCGTCGTTTCCTACACCTCCGTTTCCGACTCTCCCCCCATGGTCGCCGTTTCGAGCGTACCGTCGCACTACACCTGCAGGCTGGTGCTGGACGCAGGTTGCTTCTCGCTCTGCATCCTGGACAGGGACCACGCGGGTGCCGTCGCACGCCTCGCGAGCGTGAGCGGCGCCAAAGTTGAGGACAAGCTCGCTGACGCAGGACTGGAGTACTCAAGAGGAAAGAAGCTGAAGGTCCCGGTGATTCGGGGCTCGGTGGCAGAACTCGAGTGTTCCCTGGTCACGAAGCGGAGGTTCGGCGACCACCTGTTGATCGTGGGGGAGGTCAGGGCCGCCAGGGCGACCGAAGCCTTCGACGGCTTCTGGGACTTCGCCAGATACAGGCCCCTGCTCTACACAGGCTGGCGGGAAGGCCTGACGACCCTCCCCGGCGCCTAGGTGTAGGATTTCATGACTTCCGCGGAAAAGAGCTTCAGGTCAGCGACGATGTCCTCCGCTGAAGGGTGATTGATGGAGGCGCAGTAGTACTCGAGCCCCGCGTCCGCGTAGGCATCGATCTCCTTCCTGATCTCCGATGGACTCCCCGACACCGCAATGCGCTTCTCGTTGTTCTGGCCCGTGTAGGGGCTTCTTCTCTTCCTCACGTCGGTGGTCATCCTCATGGAGAGCGTGACCCCTTTCCTCGAACGCCTGATCTCCTCTGCCCCTCTCCTGAACTCCTCGAGCTCCGGCCCCACCGGGTGCCACCCGTTTCCTAGCCTGATCGTCCGCCCTATGGCCAGTGGGCCGTTTCCCCCGATCCAGACCGGGATGTCACCGTTCACCGGCTTCGGGAAGAATAGTGCGTCCTTTAGGTGGAAGAATTCGCCATCGAAGTTGACCACTCGGTCACTCCAGAGGGACTTCATCAGCCTAATGCTCTCGTCCATCACCCTCCCTCTCCCAGCGAAGTCAGCGTTCAGGAACTGGAACTCAGGCCGGGCCCAACCAACCCCCACCCCCAGTATCAGCCTCCCTTTCGAGAACACGTCGAGGGCCGCCGCCTGCTTTGCGAGAAGTATCGGGTTCCTCTGTGGGAGGACGATGCAGGAAGTGCCTACCCTAAGCCTTTCTGTGGCGGAGGCGATAGACGCGAGGGAGACGAGGGGTTCCAGCAGCTCCCCGTAGGGCTCTCCGAGTTCGGACGGCATTATGATGTGGTCCGTGGCCCAGACGGAGTCGAACCCTGCCTCCTCGCACGCTCTGGACAGCTCCACGAGCTGTTGAGCGCTTATCTTGTCGCCGTAGTTCGGAAGTATGTATCCGAACCTCGAGGCTCCCTCACCCCTTGCGGGTGACGAACCGCGTAGTCAGCGCCCTCGTGCCGTTTAGGCTCGCCAGGTTCAGCACGAGCGGCGTCAACTCCTCGACGATTCGCGCCTCGGCAAGTGGACCGACGTACAGGGGGCGCATCTCCCTGATACTGGCGACCAGCCTAGCGGCCTCCTCGTACGTTTCCTTCGAATCGGTTGCGACTAGTATGTCCACCGGGGGGACGACGTCTCCCATGAGGAAGCCCGAGGGGACGTTGTTGAAGGCCGTGGCCACCCTGCTGTGAGGGAGAAGGCGGGCGAGCTCCTCCGCCGCCGAGCCATCTTTCAGGGCGAACCTGAACAGTCCCCCTTCCATCTTCATCGGGTTGACGACCGAAATGACAAGCTTCGAGGACACCTCTCCCGCCAAATCAGCCACCGGGCCCATCGCCTCGTAGGGTATCGAGAAGATCACGACTTCCGCGGCCCTTGAAGCGCTCCTGTAGTCGGCCCCAGATGCGCCCTCTATTCCCCCGGCCGTGGCAGCAGCCCTCGACGGGTCCCTTGACCCGATTATCACCTGATGCTCCCGGGAGAGGTGCTTGGCAAGCGCCCTCCCCATCGCGCCGCTTCCTCCGATTACTGCGACCTTCATTCAGGCTCGAGCCTCGCCTGGGCTGCCCCCTGCTGGTGTCTTGAGAACGTTGCGTCCATCATGTTCCTGATTCTCTCCGCCTTCTTCCATCCTATGCCCTGCGTCATCGCGAGCTCCCCTGCCGTCAGCCCCATGACCCTCCTCGGCGTCCCGTACTTCGAGAGCAGCTTCTCCGCTAGCTTCCTCCCTATGCCGGGCATGGCAGACACCAGGTATAGCTGCTGCTGGGGGACGCTCTTTGCCTTGGGAGGGAGCTCAGATGGCATCTTCGCCAGAGGCTTTGCCCTCGCGTGGCCCAGCAGCTCCGCTATCGCAGTCGCCGTCTCCTTCGGGTTGGCGGTGTAGAGCACCCTGAGGCCGTATGCCAGCGTCACGTTCGCAATGGCGCCGTAGAAGGACTTCAGATTCTTGGCGAGGGACTCCACCTCCTTCGAGTCCCCCTCGACCAGGAGGAATGGCTTGGCGTAGGCGGCCGAGAGCTTCGCGGCCTGGTAGAACAGCCTGGAGTCGTACACAGACGATACCAGGTCCTTCACCGACTTCCTCTCGACGGCCAGCTCCGGGTTGAGGACGTAGTCTGCCACCGGCAGCCTGCTGAAGTAGACCCTCACGTTCAGCTTCGACAGCTCTTCGGGGACGCCGCTCGCCCTCTCCCTCTCGTCTGCCACAACCCGGGCGGGTATCACAGTATCCGAGCCGGAAGCACGAAATAAAAGGAGTAGGCGGCGATGGCGAAGACGACCACCGCCGCCACCGCGACCAGCCTATCGGTGGCCCTCGCTCTATACTCCACCAGGGAGGTTGGCCTCGGGACGGCACCGTAGGCCCGGGACTCCATGGCCTCCGCCAGCTCCCCGCTCCTGACCACCGAGTTTACGACCAGGGGGATCAGGATTGGAATCATGTTCCTGACCCTCCTGAACACGTTCCCCTTCTCCAGCTCAAGCCCCCTTGACTTCTGTGCGTCCATTATCTGGATGGTGTCCAGGAACATCACGGGGATAAACCGGACGGCGGTGACGAATGCGAATATAACATCCCTGGGGAGCCTAAAGGTCTTCATCACCTGCTCCAGTTCGTCGGGGGACGTGGTGATGAAGAAAAGGCTGGTCGACACAACAATGGCGACAAACCTCGCCGCGTAAAGCAGGGACGTCTCTAGGTCCCTGGTGATCACAAAGTTGAGGACGAATATGATCAGGGAGAATGTGGCGGTGAAGAGCATGGTCCGGGCGACCCTCCTGAGTACTGTCGCGACGGCAGCGACGGCGACCATGAATGCCAGGATCGCGGCAAGCTCGTAGAGAGACCTGACGAGCAGCGTCGTTGCGAACATGAGGACAGAAATGAGGAGCTTGACTCGGGGGTCAAGCCTGTGGTAGACAGACGTCCCCCTTCTGAACACAAACCCGCCCGCCAGCCACATCATCGCGCTCTTCCCTCCGCCCACCGTCTGGCCTCGAGCGCGTCGACGAACGGGGACTTCGGTCTCTGCGTCAGGCGTCCATAGAACTCGACGAGCTGCGGCTGGGCCACCCGGGCCGATTCGAGCAGCCCCCTCTCCTGCATCAGCTCCGCTGCCGGGCCGTCCCCCAATACCCTCCCGGCCTTCATCACCACGACCCTCGGTTGCATGGGCCACAGGAACTCTATGTCGTGAGAGACGACCACGACCGTCTTCCCTGACGACGTCAGCATCCTGATTGTCCCGGCCAGTTTCTCTTTCTGGATAGAGTCCTGGCCCACCGTCGGTTCGTCCAGGATCACCACCTCGGGATCCCAGGCGAGTATGCACGCCAGCGTCAACCTCTTCTTCTCTCCCCCGCTCAGAACGAGCGGAGATGATTTCCTGTACTCTTCAAGCCCGAAGAGCTCCAACCCCCACCTGACCCTCTGTTCCACAAGGGCCGGCGGAAACCCGAAGTTCCTCAGGGCGAACGACATCTCCTCCTCAACGCTCTCCGAGAAGAGCTGATGGTCTGGGTTCTGGAAGGCCACCCCCACCTTCCTCGACAGCTGGGCCGTGCTCGTCTCCCGCGTGTTCTTGCCGTCCACGAGGACGTTCCCAGTGGCTGGTTTCAGGAGCCCCGTGACGTGCTTGACTAGGGTCGTCTTTCCTGCGCCGTTCTCCCCCACGATGGCCACCGTTTCTCCTGAGCCGATCGAGAGGCTCACGCCGTCCAGCGCCCTCACTCCGTTCTGGTGCACGAAGGTCACGTCCTGGAACTCTATCACAGGCGCACCTCCACGGACTGTGCCAGCTCACCCGGACTCAACAGCCTGTCCGTCCCGAGTACGCCGTCCGCTGCGAGCATCTTCTGTACCTTCGTGACCGAAGGGACGGATACACCATAGCCCTCGGCCTCGTCCCCGAACAACACCTCCTTCGGCGTCCCTTCCAACGCCTTCCGCCCCTCGTTCATCACGACTATCCTGTCCGCCACCCTCACCAGAAGGTCGAGTCTGTGTTCGACCACCACGAACGTGGTCCCGAGCTCTCTTCTCAGCCTCTCTACGAGGCCGACCAACTCTGACGCCGTCTTCGGGTCCAGCAGGGACGTGGGCTCGTCGAGTATGACCAGCCTTGGGTTCATGGCGAGTACCCCCGCCAGCGCCACCCGCTGCTTCTGACCGTCCGAGAGCTCATGGGGCGCTCTGAGGGAGAGATCTTCTATCTCCAGTAGGCGCAAGGCCTCGTCCACCCTCTTCCTCATCTCCGCCCTTGGGACTCCGAGGTTCTCGAGGCCGAAGGCGATGTCCCTCTCTACGGTGAACATGAATATCTGGTTCTCCGGATTCTGAAAGAGGAATCCGACCTTCTGCGCCAGGTCCCTCATCTCCGACTCCTTCACGTCGCTCCCTGCGACCCTGACCTGCCCCGAGTAGTCCCCGGTGTACATGTGGGGGATAAGTCCGTTGACAGCCCTGAGCAGGGTGGACTTGCCGCACCCGGACGGCCCCGCCAGCACCACTATCTCCTGCTCGGGGACGGACAGGTCGAAGTCTGACACTGCCTTCTTTGGAGAGTCAGGGTACCTGAAGCTCAGCCCTGCTATGGTGAGTATGTCTGCCAATGCAGGTCGCTCAGCGGCTCCTGGCCAGGTCCCTGGCGTCCTCCTCCCTCGCTCCCACGAAGACCCTCCCGTATCTCGACTCAACCGCCCTCGCGAGAGTGTATGCGAGAGGGACGGTGTACAGAGCGATCGTGAAGTTGAATGCTCCTATGGGCACCAGCAGCCCTGGGACTTCGGCCTGGGTGATTGGGAAGAGGCCCGAACCGAAGCCGACAGGGTACGGGAGGGGGAGAACTATTCCGTTGACTACCGTCATCACTGCTGTGCGCAGCGCCGCACCGGCTGCGGTGGCGACAGGAACGACCTTCCTCCCCTCCCACCCTCTCTTTCGGGCCTCTCTGTCCACGGGGAGCACGCCGACGAACATGGAGATCTGAGCGGCGAGGTTGTAGAGTGGCGCCACCGGAAGCGCCCCTGGCCTGTACGCTTCCAACAGGAGGGTGTTGAGCACTGCTACCGTAGCCCCGTCCCAGAAACCGAGCACGAGCACCGCAAGCAGAATGGGCACCTCCCACACCTCATAGAGCAAGAAGGGTTCGTAGGGGGCGGGGACGGCCACGACCAGGTTGAGGACCACGGCGAGCGCCGTAAACAGTGCGATTAGGCTCAGGCGTCTCGACCGTGAGAACCTGGCCATGTTCGGGCCCGATTCCGGTACACTTTTAATGCTTTGGTACCTACCACCCCACTTGTAGATGGTCAAGCGCAGATCCAAATCTGGTGCGGAACGGCTGACAACGCTGCTACATCTTGTCAGGCTGGGAGCTGGGGCTTCTTTTGCGAAGATTTCGACCAAGGAACTCGGTGATTCCATTGACCTTAGTCAGCAAGCGGCATCGTTGAGGCTCATCGAGCTCCAAGAGGCCGGCCTGATCGAAAGGGCCCATTCAGGACGAGGGCTTGCGGTTAGGCTTACCGAGTCCGGCCTGAAGAGTGTGGGGACCTTCCTCTCCGAGGCGAGCGTCAATTTCGAAAGAGGGAAGAACGAGTTGCTCTTCAGGGGAACGGTGTTCACGGGTCTGAACGAAGGAGGGTACTATGTCTCGCTTAAGGGGTACGCGAAGTCATTTCGCAAGGCCCTTGGGTTCGAACCCTTCCCAGGCACGCTTAACCTCAGGCTCGTGAACCAGGCGATGCTCGAGCAGCGTCGACTGCTCGATCTGAAGCAGGGCATCGTCATTCCAGGTTTCACCGACGGAAAGAGGTCCTTTGGACCCGTTAAGGTCTTCAAGGCAAAGATAGAGGGAGACCATCCGGGGGCAGTTCTAGCGATTGAGAGAACGCACTACGACAGCTCTGTCTTGGAGCTCATCTCCCCTGACAATCTAAGACGCGCTCTCGGCCTCAAGGATGGCGATGAGTGTTCTGTTGTCGCGTACCCCGAAACGAAGTAGGGAGTTCAGGGGCAACCCTACGGTCAGCCGTCCGTCTCTGTCGTTCTTGTCCGGACACGTCGCCTAGAAGCGAGTCAGCTTCCCGGTTCTTGGTTAGGGAGCGGCCCGTCAATTCAAGAACGAGGCCATCGATTCCCTTATCTAGAATCAGGGGGGTCGGGGCCTCGTTGGCAGACCAGGAGATCCTCATCCTCGTGGACGACAACGACAACGAGATCGGGACAGACACGCGCGAGGCGTGCCACGCGGGGAAGGGGAAGAGGCACAGGGCCTACACCGCTCTGCTCTTCCACAACGGCAAGATGCTTCTCCAGCAGAGGAGCGGGAAGAAGCTCCTCTGGCCGGGAGCCTGGGACGTCTCCTTCACGAGCCACGTCTACCCAGGCGAGACATACCAGCAGGCGGCTTCCCGTCGGGCGCTGCAGGAGCTGAACGCCCGGGTGGGGGGACTCGTTGACGTGCACTCCTTCGTATACTTCGCCCCACAGGGGGCAAACGCGGAGAACGAGTTCTGCAGGGTCCTGGTCGGCGACTTCGATGGGAAAATCAAGCCAAATACAGACGAGATGATGTCCATCCGCTGGGCCACCGTCGGCGAAGTGAAGGCTGACGTTGCCTCGAACCCTGACGCCTATACCCCATGGTTCAAGCTTACGTTCGAAGGCTTCCTGAAGAGTCCCTTCTCGAAGAAGTACGCCTAGTCTATTTCCTTGAGGTCGCCGAGAAGCTCCTCTGCCCACTTCAGGGTAGCTTCCATGGTCTCCTCCTCACCAGCCCCCGTCGAGAACGAGGCAGCGGTCGCATGCCCGCCCCCGTGCCCTCCGAGTCTCTTCGACATCTCCTTTGCCACCTGGGTCCCGAGCTGGATCTTCGTCCCGTCGAGGAACCTCTGGGTCGACCTCAGGCTGACTCTGGTCTCCCCCTCGGATTCCCCTCTCACAATGGCCAGGTCAGCGCCGAGGTACACGAGCGACCGGGCGACATGGGCCTGGAACGAGCCGACGGCGCTGGTGGCCACAACCCAGTCCCCTCCCTTGTAGATCTTTAGCCTCTGGGCCCCTTTCAACTTGGCAAGCACCTCCCCGTAGTCGGGCTCGCTCCTCAACTCCTTCCTCGCAACAGCCACGTCTGCGCCCGCATCCATCAGCTTCACCACTGCCCTGAGCCCCTGGGGGCTGGCGATGGCAAGGTGTGACGAGTCGAACATTATTGCCTCCAGCAGCGCCTGGGCCGTGCCCGTGTCAATCCCCACCCCCAGCGCCTGGAAGATGCTGAACACCACCTCTGCAGCCGAAGTCGCGCCCTCGTCCACTATCACCTCATCGTATGTCGCGTTGTCCCTCAACGGGTGGTGGTCAACGAGTACCCTGACCCCCTTCGCCTTCTGCATCTTCTCCTTCCAGTCGTCGAGGAGCTCCTCGTCCCCCACGTCCACGGCCACGTAGAGGTCATATTCGTCCCCGCTCTTCTCCACGGTGGCGTGGGGGAAAATCCTGCTTAGCTTCTGGGTCAGGAGAGTCATCCCGCCGGGGGTGACAATGTCCACCCTGCATTCGGGCGCCAGTGCTCCGATGAGACTGGAGAGGGCGAAGGCCGAGAGGTACGCGTCTGCGTCTGCGTTCCTGTGACAGACGACTGCCGCCCTGCGTAGGTCCTTCGCGGCGAGAAAGGGGAATTTCGTCAGCTTCGTTTCAAGGGCCAATTTCCGCCCCGGTTTAGGCGTCTCCGGGCGGCTGCGACTGCTGCGCCTTGGGCTTCACAGCCTCGTTTATCTTCGCCTGCAGGTCGTTCAGGCTCTCTTTGAACCTCGTCTCCTGCTTGGCGAGCACCATCTTCCTTGTGTTTGCGAGCTCCTTCTTCTCGTTCAGCTCCTTCATCACGTCCTCCTTCTTCACCTTCACCAGAAGGTTCCCTGCGAACTTGTATACCGCCTCGGTGTCGCTCGCCCTGTTCAGCTCCTCGAGCGCCTTCTCCGTCTCCCCCAGCTCCAGTTCCACCTGTTGCTTCTGGGCGAGGACGGCCTGTAGATTCTGCTGGGCCTGATCGTACCTCGCTAACTGTTCCCTCAGTAGCGGAGGAAGTTCTGGCTGGCTCAATTCTTGACACTGCGACCCCCGAGTCTACTTAAAGCCTTTCGAGATTCACATGACGTCGCGGAGCTTCTCGAGGACATCCCTCGCCTTCTCCGCCATCTCCGCTGGCTCCTTCGCCTCCAGCTCGACCCTGCAAACGCCGCCGCTGACCTTGGCCGAGGGGAGCACCTCCCTGACCCTTACCCCAGTCTCCCGGTCCGCCCTGAAGGTTATCTTCAGCGCCAGGGACTCTATCGGCCTATCTGGCCTTCGCCTGCGCGAGCTCATAGGCGCCGCCGGCAACGGTGTAACCGCACGACTTGCACCTCCAGATCCCGGAGGCGGTCCTGCTCAGCCTCATGCTGGAACACGCAGGGCACTCCCTCGCCTGCTTCTGGGTCCTGAAGATCCTCGCGTACCTCTTCCTGAGGGTCCCGCCGTACTTCGCTCCAAGGCCCCTGACGTTCTCCTTTGCCTTCGGCACTACCCCGCCCCCTCTATGATCTGGTCCCTTACCAGCTTCCCGACCCTGATTGAGGTGTCGGCTGCCTCCAGGACCTGCGCCGGGGTTATGGTGCTCGCCTCCCCCTTCTGGCTGGCGCAGATGTGCTCGTCCTCGTCGGTGGTGATCGTTATCCTCATGTCCATCGATGCCTCTTCCTCCGTGCTGGGGTCGACCACCAACCTGTCCCCTATCCTCGCGAGGGTGACGGACACGGGGGTCCTCTCCACCGGCACCGGGACCCACTCATCGGTGGCCTCCACCTTTTCGTCCTTGACCACGTACTTCTTCATCTTCGAGGTCCTGAGGGCCGCCACAACCGCGTAGCTGGTCGCGTCGAACAGGTTCCCGTCAACGTTCATCACGTTGCAGTCCACGAACACGGTGATGACGCTCTTGGCGGGGACTAGGCAGAGCTTCGTCAGGTCCACCATCTCGGACTCCCTTATCCCCCTGTCCACCACCCTGGCGAGCTCTATGGCATCCTCGCTGGGGGGGCCCGCCTCGGCATAGGGGGAGGCCATGGGGAGTATCTCGGCGTTCACGACGAGCAGCCCCTTGTCGGGCGTGTCAGGGAAGGGGGTCCCGGTGGCTATCTTGACCCCCGCAATGACCTGGGTGTTCCCCAGGGTCACCTTCGCAGACCCGTTGGCCTTCTGTATCAGCCCGGTCTCTATCTTGAGCGGCCTGACCTGGTCGAGGGCCCTGCCATCGATTCGCTTCCCCTGGGCAAGCAGCTGGACCATCTGTGCCTTCCTTATGGTCTCCACGACGTAGTTCTTCTTCATCGACATCTACTCGGCACCCTCCTCAACATGGGAGCTGGTCGCCTCACCGCCGAAGAAACGGTTGGTGAGAGCCTGCCTCTGCATGCCATAGATCTGCTTCCCCTTCTCTATCGCGAGCTCGAAGGCCTTCTGGAACTGCTCTCTCGTGTACATCCCATCGACCTGCAGCAGCGTGACCTGCCCCAGGTTCGGCATTATGGCCACCGGCATGTCCCCGCTCCCCTCCTTGTCCTCGGTGTCGTCCAAGTCTGCCACCACCGTGTCCTCCACCAGCCCGCAGGAGCACCCCACCACCATGTCCCTCATGTTGATGCCTGCGTCGGCCAGAGCCAGGGACGCCGCCGTTATGCCCGCGCACCTCGACCCTCCATCCGATTGGAGGACCTCCACCCACACCTCTATGGCAGTCCTCGGATAATCCTCCACTATGACGGCAGGTACCAGGGCCTCCCTGATCACCTTGGAGATCTCGATTTCCCTCCTAGAGGGGGCCGGGTTCTTCCTCTCGTCCACCGAGAATGGCGCCATGTGATACCTGCACCTCAGCAGGGCCCTGTCCGGGAGGACCTGGTGCTTGGGGTGGACCTCCTTTGGCCCGTAGACGGCTGCCATGATCTTGTTCTTCCCCCACTCGATGTAGGCCGACCCGTCGGCGTTCTTCATGATTCCCACCTGGAGGCCTATGGGCCTTAGGTCGTCCCACTTCCTCCCGTCGAGCCTCTTCCCGTCGGCGCCCATGAGCTGCTTCTTAGCTTCCCCCACCACTCCCCCCTCCCAGGTATGCATCCACCTTCGCCATCAGGTCGGCGGCGTGGGCCTCCTCTTCCACCATCTTCACCGCCGTGGCAGTCTTGACGATGCCGTCCGGGGGCCCGTTGACCACAACCAACCCGTTCTGGCCTACCCTGACGTCGCACCCGGTCCTTTCGCTGATCAAGTTGATCATCGCACCTCTCCTTCCAATAAGTCGCGGAACCTTCGTGGGGGATATCTTGATGATTTCTCCCGAATCTATCTTCCCGTAGCCGTGGCCACGTATGCTCAGCTGAGGGTCCCTTGACCTTTCGAACGATTCTATCCGGGCGCCTATCATGTCTCCCACCCTGAACTTGCTGGAGAGGTCGTGGGTGGCGGGGGAGAACTCCCTCCCGAACACGAAAGACGCCGGCAGGAACCCGTCGAAGCAGGAGTTGATGTCCACGACCCAGCCAAAACCGTTCATGTCGACCACCTTCCCGATCACGTCGTCGTCCGCTCTCGGGATGTAGGGACCCGTCAGAGGGTTCAGCTTCACCCCCTCCCTCCCCACCTCCGCCAACCCCACTCTCAGGGCGATGTATTCGTCCCCCCTCTTCTCGACGTAGGGCCCGTATCTGTGGTTCCCTCTGGCTATGACGTCCCCCGGTATCACCTGCTTCCTTTCTATCATTGGCATTTCTCTATTTCACCACTGTCACCTGCGCCGCTCCCTTCGTCGTGGAGCCCAGGCGGTCCAGCAGGCCGGGCTGTCCTCCGGCCGGTATTTCTACTATTGCGGACATGGTCCCGTCCGCCAGCCAGTCCTCCTTGACTATCTCCCCGTAGTTCTTCAGCACCCCTATGGTCTGCCCCGAGTACTGGGCCGCGACCTTCACCTGAAGCCTGATCTTCTCTGACTTCAGGGGGAGAATGGTCCTGAGACTCTCGACGACCGCCTTCATCTGCTCGTTCGGGTCCTGAAACGGGTCCACCGTCACCCTCGCCTCCTGCATCGCCTGCTCTATTCTCAGGGGCGGGTGAGGGAGGAGGGTCCTGGGGTCGACGAAATTCTTTGAAATCGCCGCCACTATGGCCTTCCTCTTCTCGTCTGTCAGCTTCTTCCTCTGCTCCTGTGTGAGGTTCAGCTCTCCCCGCTTCAGGATCTCGAGGGCAGCCGTCGGGTGGTCGTCCGTTCCGAAGTGCAGCTTGAGCTTCTCGCTGTTCGCCCTCAGCCCCTTCCTTGCGTCCGAGAACACCTCGTCCACCGCTATCACCGACGACGGCTCCACGTTCCTCCCCTGCTTGAACGCGAGGGCCGAGTCGGGGTTTACCAGTATCTCGTAGTGCTCTCCGGCTATGGTGAGCCTGACGGTGGTGAACTTCGACGCCTCGTGCGTCCTAGGCTTGAATTCTCCCCCGCCACGTTCGCCCCTGCCGAAACCGCCGCTCATCCGCCAGCTCTTCTAGGAACTCTTGGCTGGAGGCTTGTCTGACTTCGTCTTGGCCCCGGACGCGCTCTTCCCTATCTCTGCATCCGTGAGGCGCCTCCACTTCTTCGTCTCGGCGTCCACCACGGCGACCTTGATGTGAGAGGTGCCTGACTTGTCCTCGCTCACCAGGTAGATGCATTCGATGGCCAGTGTCTCGGCAGCGTCCAGAGACAGGGTGTCGACGTAGTTCTTCTCCAGGTAGTCGTTCACCTGGTCGCTCCCCTGCCCTATGGCTATGGCGCGGAAACCAGAGTACGTCCCCGTCGGGTCTGCCAGAAATACGACCGGTCCGGAGCCCTCGTCGACCCCCGCTATGATCAGAGACACGCCGAAGGGCCTTACCCCCGCGTACTGCGTGTACTGCTGGTTCATGTCGGCGATCCTCTTGGCGATTGCTTCTATGTCCACCGGCTCGTCGTAGATCAGCCTGTTGCTCTGTGCAAGGACCCTGGCGCTGTCCACCTGTATCCTGGCGTCTGGGATGTACCCGGCCCCGACGGCCCCGACGTGGTCGTCGATTTGGAACATCTTGATGACAGAGTCCCCGCTTTGGAGCTTCCTCCCCTTCTCCTCCACGGCCAGCACCACTCCCTCCCGGGTCTGGATGCCGACCGCCAGGCTCCCTCTTCTGACAGTCTCTAGAGCGTACTCAACCTGATACAACCTGCCATCGGGCGAAAATATCGTGATGGCCCTGTCGTATCCTGCCGAAGGTGCAAACATTTTCTTTTTCCTAGCTCCTTTTTGCCAACGAATTTAGTCGGCTTTTAAAGTGTTCTGAGAACCTTGGCATTTCCGGGCTGAAATTCTTCTGAAAGATGAAGCACAGCTTATCATCGCTTGCAATCGCCCCCGGTCCCTCATGGCAGGACCCTACCGCCCGACCAGAATGGCGGAGGCCGCCGTTGCGCTGCTCGAGATTTTCATCGTCGCCGTCGTCGCAGCCCTGGCCATCACCCTGGCCAGCGTCCCGCCCGGGGTCAAGGCCTTCGCCGGGATCGCCGTCATCCCCATCCTCGCGGTCAGCTTCGTCCTGATCTACTACTGCAGGAAGGGGAAGGTCTGGGGTTTCGCCGGTGCGTGCATCCTCGGAGCGGTAGGCGTCGCGTTGCGGCTCGTGGTGAACACCCAGCCTTCCCTCGAGGTGGGAGGCGGTCTTCCAATAGGTGTCACCGCCCTATACATCGTACTGGGGGTGCTCGTGTCGATAACGAACTTTGCCGCATACATAGAGCTCCTCCCACGACCCGGTCGTATCCGCTTCTCCTGAAAGTTCTTATCGCTTGGTCCCCCGTGACCCGAGCATTGGCCAAGGTCCTCGTCATTAACAATTATCCAACCCGGGCGCGGGTCGAAACCCTGGAGCGTTGTGTCAAAGGAAACGGCGCCGAGGTCGTCCCCGCCGATTGGAGCGAGGTATCCGCAGGAGACTTCGACTCAGTCGACGGCGCAGTACTCAGCGGCTCCCCCGCCATGCTCACCGATCCCAGGACGTTGACGAAGTTCAAGCCCGAGGTTGACGCGGTGCTCGACTCCGAAGTCCCTGTCCTCGGCGTCTGCTTCGGCCACCAGCTCCTCGCCCACGCATTCGGAGCCCGGGTCGTGAGGGACGGGAGGCACGTCCTGGAGATGGTGAAGACGACCGTCCTTAAGGAGGACCCTCTCTTCGTCGGGCTCCCGAAGTCCATGATGTTGATGGAGTCTAGGTACGAGGTCGTGAAGACCCTCCCCGACGGCTTCACCCTCCTGGCCAGGAGCGCCGCCAGCAGGATAGCCACGATGAAACACCCGACACGGCTCCTCTACGGGGTCCAGTTCCACCCTGAACGCTACACGAAGCAGCACCCCGAGGGGGACGCGGTCGTCGGGAACTTCGTCCGCATGCTGAGGTAGGCGAGTGCCCTGCCCGTCCAGAAGGTCATCTTCCCGAAGGAGGTCGTCGACAGCCTGTTCACCTACTCCAGGATGGCCTATCCGAACGAAGGGATACTACTCCTACGGGGGAAGACGAAAAAGGGGGTCGTCGAGGTGACGGGGGTGGTCATCCCCCCGCTCGCGAGCCACGGTGCCGCCTTCTCGTCCTTCAGCTGGTGGATGCTCCCGGTCGACCTCTCGTACCTAGGAGTGGCCCACTCCCACCCTTCCGGGAACCACTCCCCATCACAGCAGGACCTGCTGCACGCAACGGGGAGGATCATGGTGATCATGGGGTACCCCTACGCGACGGTGGACAACCTGGGGGTCTACGACCACTATGGGAACAGGATCCCCTTCGAAGTAAAGTAGTTTATCTTGCCCCGAGTATCCGCCTGATGACAGACGTCGAATAGCCGTACTTTCTGCTCAGTCGGACGTAGCTGAGCTTCCCCTTAGTGTGGTCCTTCCTGATCTGTTCCTGAATTGACGGGTTAACGTTGACTGCGTAGGCGGCTCTCGCCTTCCGAGCGTTTTCCAGCTCCTTGTTCCGAATTCCTTGCGCTCTGGTATACGGGAGGGTCAGGTCTCTGATGTAACCGCTTCTTCTGCCGGTTCGGACTTCTTCGTTGAGTCGCTCAATCGCCTTGTTCCCGTCCACCCTGCCTTCAAGGTAGTCTATCAGTATCCGGAGATCTTCCGCCTTCTTTACGCAGAACGGCAGCATGGCCTTCGCTGCGACGAGCACTCCTGCAAGGGCACTGACGTCGATTCTGTAGGCGTCAAGACGACCTTCGCTAGTTTCGTGCCAGAGCGCTGAAGTTGGGATGCCTTCCCGGTTCAGGAAAGACTTGACTGTCAGGACCTGCGCTTTCCAGGTGTCGCTGAATCTCAGCTTGAACTTGAGGACATACCTCACGACTTCGGTGCCAACATTTCCGTCGCCATCGAAGTAGCCGGCCACTTGCTTCCAAGAGGTATATTGCTCGGATTCACTATCCTCGTCTCTAGGTGAGTCAATACTCGAAGCCCTTTGGGGATCTTGCACCGAAAAGGACGTTAATTGTCTTATTAACCTCCAACCAAACCCACATGAAACGCTAAGGCTTATATCGTCTCATGGAACGGACTTGTTTCATGAGCCAGTACACGAAAGGGCAAAGCTGGGGAGCACTAAAAAAGGCGTGGCGCGGCTACAAGGTAGCCAAGGTTCAGAAGAACACCGAAGACATGAAGAAGTACGCCGAGCGCATCCGCACCCTTCAAGGCGAGCTTGGACTCGTCCAGGCGAAGTTCCCCGAGCTAGGTCTCAACTGAGAGACCCGGCTCCTCCTCCTTTTACCTTATCTCCGAGGCGTGGTTCGTAACTATCTGGTTCCTCAGGTCCTGGGCCTGCTGCAGCGTGAAGTCAGGCTCGGTCCCCACCAGGACCATCTTGTCCCCGAGATAGAACGTTATGATGTTGATCCTTTCCCTCTTCTGGAACGTGAACTGGTTCTTCCCGAAGTACCTGTCCCAGGTCG
>DASPPO010000063.1:0-14801 GCA_035625455.1 Nitrososphaerales archaeon
TAGCCCGGCTAGGATTCGAACCTAGGTCTCCGGCTCCAAAGGCCAGAATCCTTGACCGACTAGACGACCGGGCTACGGGTTGAGGCCGAAATCCTGTGGTGATTTAGCCTTGCTTTGCGGTCCTCTCGATGAACCCCGCCACCTTCGGGACAGGATCTTCCATCGAATCGAGGACCCGCACCGCCCGCCTGGTATAGTCCTCTCGGAACCCATCGGACAGGAATTTCTTGGCGGAGGACAACAGCGCCCTGGCGGTCAGAGCCCTTGTCAGAAGGGCCTTCCTTTCGAGATACCTGTCGGTGTACAGGAATCCTTGGAAGGCCGAGACTGTTGGCACCCCCATGAGGGCCGCCTCAGCGCTCATCGTCCCCCCCATGCCAACGAAAAGATCTGTCCGCAATAGAAGATCGTGCCCGCCTACAACGTCATCGGGGACGAAGCATCTAGAGCCGAATTTGGCCCTGATTTCTGCGAGCTGGAAGTCATACCTGCACAGGGCGACGAGGTTCGTGTCTGGAAACGCTTCAAGCAGGGCCGCGAGTACCCTGTCGGTCCAGGTCATGTCAGCCTTTGCGAGGTAAGGCGCGTCGCTCTCCTGCACCCTCACCGTGATGGTCTTCTTCCGCGGGTCGAGCTTTGGCACGGGGCCGACGAGAGGCTCTCTCTTCAGCCAGGCCGCCGGGTCCAGAGCACGGTATGTCGTAACCTGTTCTCTCCCTATGCCAAACCTCTCCCACGCTTTGTATGGGATAACCCAGGGGCAGAGCAAGTGGTTGCTCAGAGGTATCGAGAGTCTGCCTGCGACCTCCGAGTGAGGGGAATCGTTGACGGCGATGTGTTTGATCCCCAATCCGAAGGCGATACGCGCACAAATCGCTGATGCGATTGACACTGCGACATGCGGCCTGAATTCCTGCACGAGCGGAATCATTTCCGCTTGCCGCCTTGTTGCGGCCAAGAGTTGGTCTTCTGGCCCCCTGGTCCCCCTGTCTCCGACGTACCTCAACTCGAGCCCCGCCCTTTCGGCCAGGGGACCAACTTCCCTGTATCTCCGCGAAGTGGCCAGGACCTCGGCGCCGTTCGATTCGAGCTCGTCGATGACAGGCTTGAAGAAGAGAATCTGCTTCGGAGTTAACAAATCTAGCCATGCGCGCATTATTCGTCACTACCTCGCGTTTCGCGACCTGTGAGGACCATACAAATCCGTTTGCTTCCGTTTCGAAGCCACTACTGAACCCCTTCAAAGTATATCTACAAACCGCCTTAGAGGCACGGAGAGCTTTTGCCAAAGATCAAGGTCGCTATGTATGGGCTCACGAGCGAGGCTTACAGGTTTGCGGCTACCTTGGTCGACAGAGCACAGGTCACGATAGTAGACGAAACCCTGCAGATGGCAATGGACATCGATCCCGCGTTCATGAAAAAGAATCCGGACCTGCAGGAAGTGATGGCAGAGGAGCCGTTGCTCCGCTTCAAACCCTTGGAGCAGGTCCTGGGAGAGGCACAGGTCATCTTCTTCACCCCCAGGCTTAGGCGCCCCTCTGACGAGACGCTAATCGAGGCCGGCTCAAAGCTCAGGGACCTGGCCAGGTACCTTTCAAAGGGGGTCACCCTTGTCAACTCTCTCCCTACCGGCCCGGGGGGGAACTCTGACAACATAATGCTCACCGAGAAACAGACTGGGCTGCAGGTGGGTTCGACTCTGACGTATTCTTACATGCCACTTAGGCCCGGCGACTTCAAGCCCGCGGTGGTCTCTGCCGCTGGACTGATGGAGAAGGGGGCTCTGCAGACTCTTGGTTTCACTCCGAACTCTCAGAACGTTTTCTCGGCTGAACTGGAGTATGCATCCAGCGTGATGGAATCGGCTGTCGCTTCGGTCACCGAAATCGAGCTGGCGAGGAGGGCGAGGGAGGCGAAAGTAACGCTGCAACGGTCCTCCAGCGCCTACCTGGACGAATTCTCGAAGTACCTCTACGAGCTGAAGGCGATTCAGGCCAGCGAAGAGACAGGGGAATCAATCTCGTATCTGGCGGGGGCGACCCTCAAGAGCTTCGACAACTACGTAAGATACACCGTCGACGAGACCAGGGAGGTGCTAAAGGAGAAGCAGCTCAAAGCGAGCAGGACGAAAATCTCTCTCCTTTGGAACCTGGACAAGTACGAAATGAGGGGGGAGAGACTCCAGGTGGCCGAGGGCATACAGCAGCGCCTTAGGGATTACGTCACAGACGTTGAAGTCGTCTCGCCCTCAAGGGGGAGGGGAGGGACCGAGCTCCTCGACCCACTGAAGCACAACGTCGTCATCGTCTGCTCGAAGGGAGACTGGGACGTAATGAAACAAGCTAGGAAGGAGCAGAGGAGCGTAGAGACGACCGTGCTCTTGGCCACGCCGAGTCTGACCAGGGAGTAAAGAGACCATGGGTTCCGACAGCAAGAAACTGATAGTTGCACATGCAGGACAACGCTGCTCCCTGTGCGGCGAGATGTTCGAGCGGTATGCGGTACCGTACAAGGGAGAACTGGTCTGCATCGAATGTGCTATGCGGCGACTCGATCTCAGCATCTTTGGACTGGAGGTCGAATGAGCCCATTTCTCCCTTCGAGGGTGCTCAAGGAGTGTCGTTGGAAATGAAACTCGGGACCGAACCCGTCTATGGGTTGGTGGCGTTCGTGCTCCTCCTGCTCCAAGAATATCGGTGGGTCAAGCCGGGCGGGTTCATCTCCCCAATTGATTACTGAGTTTGCTCGGGGTCCCTTCTTCGGCGCTAATCTTCGCTGACATTAACCCTATATCGCCTATGTCGAAGGAGGCAGTCGAGTTGAGGGTCGGCGTCATAGGAACCGGCGGCTGGGGGAAGAATCACGTACGAGTGCTGAGCGAACTCCAGTGCCTGGCTGCTGTCTGTGATATGAACGCGGAGAGAGCTGACACCTTTTCCAAGAACTACCACGTTCCCGGGTACGACTCGACCGAGGAGATGCTGAAGAAGGAGAAGCTTGACGCCGTTACCATCTGCACGCCTGCCTCGACCCACTTCGCCATGGCGTCGAAGACTCTGGCGGGAGGTCTTCACACATTCGTCGAGAAGCCCATGACGACCACCGTGGGGGATGGTGAACTGCTCATCGAAGCAGCGAAGAGCGCAAACCGATTCCTTACCGTGGGATTCATCGAGAGGTTTAATCCTCCAATCACGGCGCTCAAGCAGATGATAGCTGGGGGAAAGATGGGGGAACCGATCCTTCTCGAGTTCCACAGGGAGAACAGGAGAGGGGAGAACATAAGCGACGTCGGTATCGTGAAGGACGCCTCAATCCACGACATAGACACGGCCTGCTGGCTCTTCGGCGAGGCCCCGAAGGTAGTTTACGCACGGGTGGGGGCGATGTACGTCCCTCTGGAACACGAGGACTTCGCTGCGATACTTCTCGGATTCACGGGGCAGAAGACTGCATTTCTGGTCACCAACTGGATAACACCGAACAGGGTGAGGACACTCAGCGCTGTGTTCTCAGGAGGGGTGGTCGACGTGGACTTCGTTACCCAGAAGACGAGCATTCACGAAGGCGCCGCAACGACCGTCCCCACCGTCGCCTTCCAGGAGCCTCTTATGCTTGAGCTCAGAGGATTCGTCAACGCCCTGAAGGAGAATAGGCAGCCGCTGGTCACGGGCCGGGACGGCCTCAACGTGACTAGGGTGGCCGAGGCGGTCCTGGCTTCTAGCTCTTCGGGGACTCCAATATACCTTGGGTGAGAAATCGAAGGTCGTCAACTTCGTTGCGGCCGACGCAAGAATTGGGAGGAACGTGCGCATTTGGCACTACTCGTATGTGGGTTCCAGGTGCCAAATCGGGGACGACGTGAAGATAGGATCTCTTGCACACGTTGACTACGACGTAAGGATAGGGAGCGGCACGAAGATCGAGGGCCTCGTATACATCCCTCCTCTGTCCAGGATTGGCAAGAACGTCTTCATCGGGCCGGCGGCGGTCCTCACCAACGACCCCTTCCCGCCGAGCAAGAAAATGATCGGAGTAACCATCGAGGACAACGCCGTAATCGGAGCGAGGGCGGTCATAAAGGCGGGAGTAACGGTGGGCAAGGGGGCTGTAGTGGCCATGGGCGCCGTGGTAACGAAGGACGTCCCACCGGGGAAGGTGGTCATGGGCGTGCCCGCTCGTGTGAAGTACACCAGGAGAGAGTTCGACGCTAAGATGAAGGCTTGGGAGCGTTCCTGATCTTGGCCTTGACGTAGGTCCTGGTCAGGCCTATCATAACCACGAACCATAAGGCGACCAGACCGAGACTGAGCAGCAGTTTCAGCAGGGTCAGTCCCGTGTAGGCTGCGAGTGAATGTGGAACAGGACCAAGGGGGACGACCAGGTTGAAGAAGAGATACGTCTCGGCGATTATCAGCAGGAACGCGACCGCCTCGATTCCGAAGAGAGGAGCTAATCTCATTCTAGAACACCCAGGTCAGGACTGAAATCGCCACGGAGAAGATGCAGGCGACCAGAGTCAGGTACACTAGTCCCTTCACAAGGTCCTTCTCCGTCAGGGCACCCGCCAGCAATACGAGCCTGATCAGTGTGTTGGGGGCGTTGCCCTCGGTTGAGGGGTACAGCAGTCCATCGCTGCCTATGTATGTCGGTCTAGAGGACATCTTCCTCCTCTCTACGAACCCGCGCACGCTCGACAGGGTGTAGAAAGAATTCAGGATGGCTGGAACAATTGCGATTATCGCCGCGATTTCTACCCCTCCTGTAATCGCCAGACCTGCGAACATGGCCCCAAACATCAAGCTCCCGCTGTCCCCGTCAAAGGCCCTTGACGGATAGCGGTTGAACAGGAGGAAGCCGGCCCCCACGGCGACCAGCGGTAGCGTCGCCCCGACCCTCACCAGGGAGAACCCTGACGTGTAAGCCGCGTGAAGCGATACCCCCACAAGCAGGGCGAGGGAGGTGAGGAGAGTGAACCAAGAAATCTCGCCGTTGAAGGCGTCCATCATGTTAAAGGCGTTTGACACCACCGGGAAGGCGACCACTGCAAGCATCGTGTATATGCTGAAGTGGGGAGCCGTGTCCCCGAGTATCGGGAACGTGATGACTGGCTGGTACAGCCTCGGGACGAAGACCACCACCCCGGCGAAGGCGACACCCGCCAGCAGGAGCAGCAGGGGTTTTGTTCTCCCGCCGAGGACGAACACGTCGTCGGCTAGGCCGACGGCAAAGGCTATTCCAGCCCCAAGCGAAATCGCTACAGGAATCCACGACTGAAAGCCTATGGCGACTACGATTTCCCCAAGCAGGGCCGCGACGAAGAGCATAGGTCCTGCCGGCTCTGGAACCTTCATCGGCGGGCTCTTGTGTACGTCCTCAGATGTCCATCCCTTCCGGGAGAGGTACCCAAGGAACCCTGGGAGACCCAACAGGATGCAGATGAACGGGACCAGGAACGCAAACAAGAGGAGACCGCCGGCGGCCAGCCCGGAGGGCAACGTTGCCGACCAGCCATTTCTTTCTCAATAAACGGCTTCCGGTCGAGGTCTTGGCCGTCTAATGTTAAATAATGGCGCCGAACGACCAGCGCTTCACATGAATGTACGCGATTTGAGAGACGGCATGCGAAGGGTCGACGCTGAAGGGGAGATTGTCGAGATGGCCGAACCCCGCACGGTCAACCTGAGGACGGGGGGCGAGGCAAGGGTGGCCGACTGCATGCTGAAGGACGAGAGCGGTCAGATCAAACTTTCACTATGGGACGACCAGATCGACATGGTGAAGCAGGGGTCCAAGGTCCGGGTCACCAACGGATACACGAACAGTTTCAGAGGAGAGTTGCGCCTCAACGTTGGAAAGTACGGACGTCTAGAAGTCCTCGAAGCCTAAAGTTCTAAAGCCGCAAGCAGCATCAGATCCAGCGATTAGGTTTGGGTACCGGCGGGCTCTTCCTGAGAAAACTCAGGGCGAAGGTGGCTGCAGAGCCAACGGGATTTGTCTGGGTGCAGCAGGGCAAGCTTGCAGGGTCCGGGTATCCTGCTTCAAGATCTCAAGTAGAATGGCTGGTAAAGGAGGGAATCGACAGCGTCCTGACGCTGACCATCGACCCGCTGCCTGCCGATTTCACTCGAGGTCTTGATGTCGTGACGGGGCACGTCCCCATGCAAGACCATCAGCCTCCGAGCGTCGGCGCCATGGACAGGGCGGTAGATTTCATTGAAGAGCAGTTGGCGGGGCGCAAGGCTGTGCTCGTCCACTGCCTGGCCGGAGAAGGAAGGACAGGATGCGTGCTTGCGGCTTACCTGATCAAAACGAAGGGTCTTGACGCAGATTCGGCCATGACTGAGATTAGGAAGGCGAAGCCAGAGTTCATCGAGCGACGCCAGGAGAGCGCCGTGCGCGAGTTTTCAGCTCAGATGCCTGGTTCTGAAGAGCGGCAGTAAGGGGATTCGAACCTAGCCTTCGAAGTTTATCCTGTGGCATCTTCCTTGGCGGTATCGGCCTCGGATTGCATGAGTGTAGAAGTGGGTCTCGGCGTCGAGTTTCCTGATGGGCCTTATCGCTTTGGAGATATGGAGACTCTGCCAGTTGACGTCCGAATCGCAGAACTTGAACGCTCAGCCCCGTCATCGATTCAGAGGGTGACCCTGAAGAGGACCACTAAACCAGCGAACTCGAGGACCGCGACCGCTGCAAAATAGGGCGAGAGCTGCCAATTGTAGTAATTGTTTAGGAAACCACAGACGTAGGCCATGCCCGAGTTCTGCGCAACCAAGAGGCCCGAGAAAATCATCAGGCCGTAGGTGTACCCTGCATGGGTCCTGTTGGCCATTCGCGCATAGAGGTAGATCAGCCCGACAAGGAGTGCCATGTTCACGAAGGACATTCCCGTCGCTACGGTAGCGTAGGTATCCAAGCCAGTGTGTACGAATTTCTATTCGTTGGCTATTAACCGTTTTTCCAAATTCGGGCCACCAACCCCTAAATAGAAACCGGGATTCGGGATGCAGAATGGAAGAGGATCCGGAGCTGCGCAGGACCCTCTGGTTCCTTCTCGGGGGGAAGCGAGGGGGCGAGAACAGGGCCAGGATAATCTGGAGCCTCCGGGCGAAGCCCAGCAACATCAACCAGTTGGCCACTACGCTGAACCTCCAATACAAGGCGGTCCAGCACCACATCAAGATACTGGTGGGGAGTTCGCTCCTGATGCCGTCGGGGGAAGGGTACGGTGCGGTATACCTCCTCACCCAGTGGTTCGAGCATCACTTCGAGCAGTTCGAACAGGTAAGCGCGAAGCTGGGGTTCGGCAGCCAAGGTATGACGACGAACGCGCCCGACGGTCGAGAGAGAGCCTAGACCGGGTGCTTACCCAAGAACCTGAGGACCCTCTTCATGAAGGACTCCCTCTCTTCCCAAAAGGGAAGATGGGAACTCTTGGGGAACGTCGTCAGCTCGGACCCCCGGATGTGCTTATGGATCTCCCTCGCGACGGTCGGTGATACCTCGTCGTACCTCCCCCCGAGCACGAGGGCGGGGATTTTGATCGTCTTCAGACGGGGGGTGACATCCCAATAGCGGGTGTTTCCGATTATGGTAAACTCGTTAGGTCCGTTCATCGTGCCATAGACAGGCCTGCTGATGTGATCCAGAGAGTATGCGACCTCTGGGGGCCAGGGGGACAGCCTACAGAGGTGCTTGTTGTAGAAGACCATCACTGCCTTGAGGTACTCGGGATTCTCGTACTCCCCTTTGGCTTCGTACTTCGCCAGAGTCTCTCGGGCGTCCACGGGGAGCCCACGCTTCATCCTCTCCATTTCCTTCACAGTGAGAGGGACGCTATGAAGACCGCCGACCGTCGTCATGGTCGTCATGTTCCGCTGGTACTTCAGGGCGTAGGCGATGGCGAGCATCCCTCCCCAGCTCGAGCCGATTATGTGTGGCCTCCCCAGGCGCAAACTCTTCCGGAACTCCTCGACCTCCTCGACGTAGCGCTCGGGGACAAATAGAGCCGTGTTCTTTGGGACCTGGGAACGGCCGCACCCTAGCTGGTCGTAGAACGTGACCCTGTAGCCGTGATCGGCGAGGTCCGCTATCGAGAGCATGTAGTCATGGGTGGCGCCGGGGCCGCCATGGAGGCAGAGTATCTCCCCCTTGGCCGGGTCACCAAACTGTCGGTAGAACAGGTCGAATCCTAGGACGTTGGCGTAGCCTTCGATCGGCTTCATGGAGCCTGCTGAATTGGAATCCGCTTAAAGTTTGGCAAGACGCGCTAGCCAGGCTGTTCAGCTGTCGAAGGTGGACGGATGGACGAGGTTCAGCTCCGGCTTGCAGACCTTGCATCGTTTGGCCTTGAACTCATGGGCGGCCGTGGCTATGCTGTCGACCCAAAAATAGCTCCCCTCCTTGCGGTCGTTTATGGTCACCTTGAGGTTGAAGCTGTCAGCCTTGATGCACTTGGAGTTCACCTTGTGTATGATCGCACCCCTGGTGCTGTCGGTGATGACGAAGTATCCTTCGTCGGCCAGCCTGTACTTGCGGAGATCATCGAAGCTCAGTATTTCCTTCGGTTCTGTCACAAGGAGAGCATCCCCGGCCTTCCTCAAAAAGGTGTGACTAGACCGGGACGCCCATCATCTTATAGGCTTCTGTGAGGTTGGGCCTGATCCTCGCCCTCGTCTCGTCGTAATGGTTCCTCCCTTCAGGGTCGATAATCACGGTCAGCGGGCCGAAGTCTTCCACTTCAAGGATCCACATCGCTTCTGGGGAGCCCAGGTCAAGCCACTCTACGCCTTTCACCTTCTTGATGGACTTGGCGGCCAAGGCCCCGGCCCCGCCGGTGTATATGGCGTAGGCGGTCCCGAGCTTCTTACACGCTTCGGCTGTCTTAGCGCCCATCCCTCCTTTGCCTATTATCACCTTCACCCCCGTCTTCTCCAGGAACTCGGCCTCATAGGTTTCGAGCCTCGTGGAAGTCGTGGGCCCCGCCGAATATACCTTCCAATCATCCCCTGTCTTCCGCACGATGGGGCCCATGTGATAGACTGCGAGGCCCCGGAGGTCGACGGGAAGCTTCTCTCCTTTGTTCAAGAGCTCGAGTGCACGCCTGTGGCCGGCGTCCCGGGCAGTGACGACGGTGCCCGTGAGAAAAAGGACGTCCCCTATCCGAAGCCTCCTGGCCTCTTCGCCTATCGGGGTGGTGAAGTGGTACTCGGCCAACTATGCACCCCTCCCGTTCAGAAATGGATGGGTTGTGAACTCCACGTTCCCCTGCGAGTCTATCTTCATCGTGCTCTTCCTGTCCTCCCAGCAGACTGTTGCCACGCCCACCGCGAAGGAAGCGGGGTGGCGGTTGACGGCATCTATGTGGACGTCCAACGCGGTGGTGGAGCCTCCCACCCCGTGGGGACCCCAGCCGAGCTTATTGACCGCCTGAAGGAGCGAAACCTCAATCTTTGCTATCTCGGGGTCAGGGTTCCGCTGACCTACGTCCGCGAGGAGTGCCCTCTTCGCGAGCTTCATGGCTATGTCTGCAGTGGGACCCAGACCGATGCCTACCACGACGGGTGGACAGGGCTTTGGACCCTGCTCGAATATGTCGTCCAGCACCATCTTGTACACTCCCTTCATCCCTTCTGCTGGAGGTATCACCTTCGCCAGGCTCGGTGCCTCGCTCCCGCCTCCCTTCAGGACCACAGTTATCTCGACATCGCTCTTGCCCGGTACCAACTCCCACTCGATCCAGGGGATTCTATCGGCCGTGTTGTTGCCGGAGTTCTTGCCGGTGAAGATACTCACCGAGTTCGGCCTCAGAGGAACCTCCGTGGTAGCTTTCACGGTGGCGTTCCGCAGAATCCGTTCAAGCTCCCCCAGATAAGGAAACTTGTCCCCCGCCCTGATGTAGAAAATCACCGTCCCGGTGTCCTGGCAGGACGGTCGTCCCTCGGCCTCAGCGACCTCGAGATTCTTCAGCATCGACCCTATGACCTTCTTCGCCAGGTCCGTTGACTCGGTCTGTTGCGCTTCCTTCAGTGCGCGTTTCACATCTGGAGGCAGGTAGATGGCCGCGGCTGTGATGAGGCTGACTGCGGCGTCGGTTATCTTCGCCTCGACCGTCACAGCCTGCTGGCTCATGAACTAATCAAATCGGAGACGGGTTATACGACCTCCCCCTAAACTGGATGGTTCGGAAAGGGAACCGCCAAGCCTTTCGATCCGGAGGAACTGGCGTGAATCAGACCGGCCGCCAGTATTTTGTAGGATTGAACTGGTCCCGTGCAGCGACGACCCCGGCGCGAGTAGCTTACGTTTACATAAGCTGCAATCCGTCGAGCGAGTGGGAGAAATGTGCGAATAACTCAAGTCTCCGCATATCGAGTCGAACTCCCTCTCCGAGAGGGTGCGTACAAATGGTCGGGGGGTAATGAGGTTCACATTTTCGATAGCACGGTTGTTGCTGTTTCGACTGACACGGAAATCACCGGGTATGGCGAGGTCTGCCCACTTGGGCCCGCCTACCTTCCCGCCTACGCCGAAGGGGCGCGAGTAGGAATCGCGCAGTTGGCGCCAGCTCTGTTAGGCCTAGATCCAACACAGGTCGGCGCATTAGACCATGAGATGGACAGGGCACTGCGCGGTCATCCATACGTGAAATCTGCGCTCGACATGGCCTGCTGGGACATCCTCGGCAAAGCGGCAAATCAACCCGTCACCACGCTGTTGGGAGGCAGATACGGAGAGGATTTTCCCCTGTACCGCGCAATCTCGCAGGACCGCCCCTCTCTAATGGCAGAGATGGTGGCCAAGTATCGGGAGGAGGGGTACACGAAGTTCCAGCTGAAGGTCGGGGGGACGCCTGCCGACGACGTTTCTCGAATCCAGGAATGCCGGGCTGCACTCCAGCCCCGGGATGTTCTGGTCGCGGATGCAAACACCGGATGGACCCAGCACCAGGCGTTCTGGGTCGCCGATGCCATTCGGTCGACTGACGTCTACATAGAGCAACCATGCCAGACTTACGAGGAATGCCTGGCCGTGAGAAGGCACACCGACAAGCCGATCGTCTTGGACGAGATTATGGACAGCCTTTCTGCCGTTTCAAGGGGAGTTCATGACCAGGCGATGGACATAGTGAACCTGAAGATCTCGAAGGTCGGCGGTCTCACCAAGGCGAGAGAGATACGCGACTTTTGCGTCAGATTCGGGATCGCCCTGACTATAGAGGACACCTGGGGAGGGGACATAGTGACTGCGGCGATCGCCGCGTTGGCCCACAGTACTCCCCCGGGATATCTGTTCTCGACAACCGATTTCAACAGCTATGTCACCAGAAGCTTGGCTGAGAACGCCCCCGTGAGACGCCTGGGGAGGATGAAGGCGCCGACAGGCCCTGGACTCGGGGTTACACCACGGTTGGAAGTACTGGGCAAGCCTGTCTTCATCATAAAGTGAAACATGTCTACTTCCTTGCCCCGTCGCTTCAAATTACGGGGTTTGCGAGGGGCCAGCAACCCAAACAGCTTTGCCAGGAACCTCGCCATGGGCGACAGTCAGAGGCTGCGAGGCAACCTACGCCAGACTCCGAGGGGTGGCAGTCACATTACTTAGCAGTACGATCGGACCTGCGTCACGACGACGGTTCCAATTCGCTGCTGGGAACCAAGAGGTTGACCTTCAGATGGTGCATGAGTTTCCTCGCCAGAATTGGGTCCGGCCTGAGCTTCTTTGACTCTACGTGACTTATGACGGAAGGCTTCTCGTTGATCGCCCGTCCAAGTCCCTCCTGGGTAAGGCCCATCCTCTCCCGGGCCTGTTTGACGATGACATTGTAGTCGGGGTCGATTTCGAGTTCAGACCCGGAGATTGTGTCGTGATGCACCGGACCAATCCTGAACGGGATGGGCTTGGGTGGTGGACTCCCCGACGAGGTCCCCCTTCCCGCGCAGCTCTGACACACTCGCAGCACCGCCCCGTCGATCACGATACGACTCACCGCCGTTATCGGCCTGCCGCAGACCTCACAGGTTAGAGGCATCTTCTTCCGGTCCTCGCGCCAGATCGTGTCGGCGCCTTCCTATTCAACCCTACCCGCTAAGAGGTGGTTAGTGCGACGAAGGCGACGTTAATCCCCTTCCTCTGAGAGGCCAAGTCGCTGAGATAGGTCAGTGCGCTACGTTGTACCGATTTTGCTATCATCGACGACCGCTTGAAACGGAGGTTTGTATTGGGCGACCACCGACGGCAAGTATCCCCTGTCATTCCCGGCGATCCATTATTCCCGGCACCCTCACGGAAAAGGCCGAAGGCAACGAATGAGAGGAGGATTCGCTGTGTCGCCAAAGCTGTTCGGGGGTTTGAGCCCGCTCGTCCCAATTTCGGGAAACGTCTCATAAATGGCTGCTTCCATTCCTGCTGACATGGGCAAGAAAGGAATGGAGATCGTAAAGGCTGATCTCAAGGGAGTCATCAAGGACTTGAACACCGCCTACTCTGACGAGTGGCTCGCGCACTTCCAGTATTGGTACATGGCGAAGTGGATTAAGGGAATGGATGCAGACACCCTAAGGTCTGTTCTCGAAAAACAATCTGCAGACGAGCTCGGCCATGCCGGAAAGCTTGCCGAGAGAATCATCCAACTCGGAGGACGTCCCGTGGCCCACCCAGCTCACCTGCTGAGGTGGTGCGGCTGCGGATTCAAGGAGCCCCCAAGCAAACGTACCGATCTCGATCGGGTCATCAAGGATGTCCTGCAGGCAGAGGCGTGCGCCATAGAGTTCTACAGCAAGATGGCGGAGAAGTACAGGGGAACGGACCTTGTCACCCACGAGATCTTCGAAGACCTCCTGAAAGACGAGGTCAGCGACGAAGAGGAGTGGGAGGCCTTCCAGGACAGTCCGTAGTCCTCACTTTTCCAATCTTCCCCTGAGAACTTGACGCTGGGCACGGCCAGGCTACGGCCTTAAATACCGTTGAAGGGAGGCGGGGGCAAGTTGCAACAGCCTCAGGGAAAGTGGGCGTCGAGGTTCATCTGGGCTTCAATCGTCCAAGGTCTCATCGCAGTCATCGCGACAGTCCTTATCGTTCAACCACTTTCCTACTTCAACGTCAACCTGTACTACGCGCCGTCGAAGGTGATCGCGGGGGGAGGAGGTGGAACTTGGTTGTTCACGGGCTACGTCCTCTTCCTCGTTGTAGGTGTGGTGGCCATGGCAGTCACCGCCGTCATTTACTCCTACATCGAAGGAACTCTGGGTAGGGTGTACAGCGGCTTTTCGAACTACCTCGCATGGGGGCATCTCATTTTGATGAACGTCGGCGTCACAGGCAGCATGGCACTTATGATGTACGGAGGCTATCTGGCTGGTTGGTCAGGGGCGGCAGTTTCGTCGGGAGGCCTGGGTTATACAGACTATCAAATTCACGTCACATACCTCAGCCATTTCGAGAACCCAATAGGCGGCTTGGTCATGCTGGCAGCCTTAGGGGCTATCCTTGGCGGCCTTGGATTCGTGATGAGAAGCAGAAGCAAGTGATTTCTCCCTCTCGTCGTTCCTTTTCTGAACGGTGAACCTGAGTCCCGGAGTCAAGACGTACACTTTCACATTCGGCCAGCCTCTTAGAAGAGAGTGGACGAGGTTATCGGTTCTCGGACCTAGCAGTGCTCACGTGCGTGGGAGTCGAGAGCCTTGGCCTTCGCCTCCGGGCACTTAGCAACACCCCCCCGGCTGCAACTGCGACCACTACGACAACTGCTCCTGCCGTGAGCCAGCTGGTAGGAATTGACCCTGCGCCCTCCTCCGTTAGGGTAGATGACCCAGCAGTCGTCGGAGCCACGTTGAAGATGTATGCCCGGCCTGCATATTCTTCGCCGTTAACCGCCTCGCCTGCCGCACCAACGATTGCGACGCCGCCGCTTATGGCCACAGAAAGGCCGAAGTTCCCATCGCCCTGGGGGTTGGTGCTTGCGAGTGTGGCTACCAAGGTGCCGTTCTGGGCATTGAAAACATACGCACGCCCTGCACTTGAGTTCCCACCAATGGCCTCACCCGGTGCTGAGACTACGACGAGTCTCCCGCTCACCGCGACCGACTCCCCGAAGTCTCCGAAGTATTGCAGGTTAGGGCTCTGCAGAGTAGCTATCAACGCACCGGTGGCCGCGTTCGAGATGTTCGCGGTACCGGCGTATGCATCTCCGCTAACATTCGCAAAGGGGGCACCGACTACAACGACGTCACCGCTCTGGGCGACGGAATAACCGGCCTCTTCAGAATCTTGTGAATTGGGACTCTGGTGTACGGCTATCAGGGCACCTGTCCGTGCGTTGAAGGTGTACGCGTTGCCGTCTCCTCCCACGACAACTTCACTTCCAATTATGGTGACATAGTAACCGAACTCTCCGTAGTATTGTGAGTCGGGGTCCACGAGCTGGGCCACAAGGGCCCCCGTCTGCGCGTTGAAAACATACGCGGAACCTGCCTGCGTGTACCTGCCAACGCTCTCTTCTGGTGCACCGACGACTGCCAAGTTTCCGCTTATTGCAACGGAGTAACCGAACTCTCCATTAGGTTGTGGGTTGGGACTCGTTAGGCTAACAATCGCCGGGGGTTGAGCAGAAACCAAGAGGATCGGACCAGTGAGCAGGAAGACGAAAGCAACGCCAGCCAAGAGGGCAGACCGACGGTTTGCAAAAGCAGACATCTCTCAAACACACCTCTCGTACAAAGCTACACCTCAGGTCTGTCTCTCTTTTTTAAACAGACCGACACAGACTATCCTGAAACAGTCGGTCTCTGGATCAGACT
>DASPPO010000064.1:0-2892 GCA_035625455.1 Nitrososphaerales archaeon
CCCTCTGCTCTTCCCCACAGCCAGAAGCGGTGCCTTCCACGCGCTTGGCGCGAACACCTCCTGGTAGAGGTACTCGGTGGCGAACGGGGATATGGGGTGGAGGAGCTCGTCCGCCTTCCTCAGGGCGGTGCCGAGGACAGCATACACTGCCAGCCGTCTCCCCTTGGCCCTGGCGTCCTCCTTCCAGAGCTCTCCTCTTACGAGCCTGACGTAGGCCTGACTGACGTGCGTGATGACCAGCTCCTCGACCGCCCTGGCCCCTTCGTTGAACCTAGCGTTGGAATTGGCTCGATAGACCTCTTTTTCTGCGCCGGACAACTTGGCGAGAAGCCACCTGTCCACGGTCGTCAGGAGCCTCTTCCCGGCAGCCCAAGAAACCGTGTGTCTGGCAGGATCGTAGCCGTCCAGCTCCCCGTTCTGCTTCAGGTACAGATGCAGGTGATACAAAGTGTTGAGCACCTGATACGGGCGCCCCGACATCTCCTTCGTGTCGAAGTTCACCGAGTCCTCTGGGGACGACTTCGAGATCACGTAGAACCTCGACACGTCCGCTGAGTTGTTCCTAAGGAGGTCCAGCCCCTGCACAACGTTTCCGAGCCGCTTGCTCATCTTCTGCCCCTTCTCGTCGAGGACGTGCCCCTGGAAGAGGAACTTCCTGTAGGGGGCCCTCGGCCCCCCCGTGAGTATCACATTGAGGAGCAGGAGCGTGTAGGCCCACCCCCTCGTCTGGTCTATGGCCTCTGTCAGGAAGTCGACCGGGACGAGCGCCTTCACTTCGGGGTCCGTGAACGACGCATACGGGGAGGCCCCGCTGTTGTGCCAGGTGTCGAGGACGAAGGGCTCCCTGTATGCCTTCCCTCCGCACTTCGGGCAGCGGAGCACCACCCTGTCGGCCCAGGGCCTGTGCAACTCGAAATCGGCGCCATCGGGGAGCTCCACCGCCTGGCTCACTATGCTCTTCCGAGAGAATGCGCCTATCCTCTCCTTGCACTCCTCGCAGACCCACACCGGGAGCGGTGTCCCCCACACCCTCTCCCTCGTCACGCACCAGGGGGGCGACTCCGCCAATCCGGCGAGGAACCTGTTCTTCGGCCCTTCGAAGAAGTACTCGACATTCTCGGCAGCCTCCACGACGTCCTTGCGTATCCTGTCCACCCAGTAGAAGTACTCCCTCCTCGCTAGCCAGACGAGCCTGTCGTCCGACCTCCAGCACACGGGATACTCGTGGACGATCTTCCCCGCGCTGACGAGGCTCCCCTTCCCCCGCAGGGCCTCCACCACCTTCTCGTCGGCGTCGCGTACGAACATCCCCGAGAACGCGCCCGCCTCCGAAGTGAAGTGCACCCTGTCGTCGAAGGGGGCGAAAACAGGGAGGCCCCTCTTCTGGGCCACGGCGAAGTCTTCCTCTCCGTTGGCTGGGGACATGTGGACTAGCCCGGTGCCCGTCGTGACATCTACGAAGTCCTCCGAAACCACCCTGTGCGCCTTCGCCTCCATTTCGGAAGTTCTCTGCCCGGGGATCAGGTCTGCCAGCGGATGCTCGTAGACGAGTCCTTCGAGCTCCTTCCCCAGCACCCTCCTCTTCGTCTGGCCAAACTCAACCCCGAGTTCCTTGGCCAGCGGCTCTTTCCTCCCCGCGCAGACCACCCAGGTCTCCTCCCCCGCCTCGACGTACTCGTACTCGGCGTCCGGCTTGACCCCCACGAGCTCGTCCGTGACCACGGTGAACGGCATGGTCGTCCACACGACGAGGAAGGCGCCGCCTTCGAGCCTCGCCTTGTAGTAAAGGCTGGGGTCTTCCAGCTGTTCGTACCCTCCGAGCGCGATTTCGCCCGCGCTCAGCGCCGTCTGACACTTCGGGCAGTAGGGGACGACCTTGTACCCCTCTCCGAGAAGGCCGCGCTTCCATGCGGTCTCGAGGTACTTCCACTCTCTTTCTATGTAGCTGTCCCTGTAGGTCATGTAGGCGTGCTCGTGGTCGATCATGAGCCCGAGGAGTCTGTCCGCCTCCTCCCAGTCCTTCTTGTACTTCGAAATCAGTCGCTTGCACTCGGCAACCAGCTTCTCGACCCCCACCTTGTTGAGGTCCTCCCACTTGTTCCCAGAGAGCCCCATCTCCTTCTCCGCCTGCAGCTCCACCGGGAGCCCCTGGGTGTCCCACCCCCCCCGGAAGACAAGGTTCTCCCCCTCGAATGTCCTGAACCTGTACCAGAGGTCCTTCATCATGCGCCCCCTGACGTGCCCGACGTGGGGCTGATTGTTCAGGGTGGGCGGTCCCTCGACGTACCCCACTGGCTTGCTCTTCGAGACTTTCTTGGCTATCCGCTTCCTGACGGCGGGGTCATCATAGAATTCCCTGACCCTTTTCTCGATTTTCTTCCAGTCGTAGTCTTGGCCGAGTGTCTCTGAGGTCCTAGATCGACGGTCTAATTTTGTAACCACCGGTTCTGTGCCCCAAGACTCCCGTCCAAAGGTTCCCCTTTAGATGTCTTAAGCTTGACTTCAGGGCCTCTCCTTCAAACGCCTCCGGGCCGTCAGGTTCCTGAGAACAGTCTGGTCGCGTGGGATTCCGGGAGCCCCGCCTCTCTTATCCTCGATGCCGCTTTCTTGATGTCGTACGCGACCCTGCGGACACCCACCCTGACCTCCTGCTCGTCGACCGAGAGGACGGCGAATGACGCCCTCGGGTCGCCATCCCTCGGCTGGCCCACGGAACCAGGGTTGAAGACGACCCTCCCCTTCTCCTTCCAGACGTATGGCACGTGGGTGTGACCGAGCCCGATGAGCCCCACGCCGAGCTTCGACAGGTAGAAACCGAATAGGTCCGAATGGGTCCTCGGGTCCACGTACTCCCACAACCTGTCGTCCGGGCTCCCGTGTGTGAAGTACGCT
>DASPPO010000065.1:0-41158 GCA_035625455.1 Nitrososphaerales archaeon
GATATGCGGGCGTGGATGTGGGTCTTCACTATGTCCCCGTAGGCGTGCTTCAATCTGGTAACGGGGTCTTCGTCAATGCTGGCGTGACCGATGACCACGACCGCGTTCGTCTTCCCTGACATGGTGTTCTTGTCCCGCGTGTCCTCGAGGAGGAGCCTGATCGCTGCTCTCACGAGCTCGGATCTCCCGGCGAACCCCACCGACTCCTGGATTTCGTCCATCGCCCTGACCATCTGATCGGGGAGCGACAGGCTCACTATCGGCATCGGACGGCGGCTGTTATTAATTGAATAAATATGTTTGCATGAATATTATTAAGCTATAATAGGACACCTAATAAACGACCACGCTCCCGGCAGCTCGATGCAGCGGAACGCTGTAGCAGTCGTGGTGATCATCATGGTTGTTGCCGTTGGGGGGGCCTATGCAGCCTTCAATCCTGGTCCGGCGCCAGGTTCCGCCTGCTCGACGTCGGGGGGCGCGGTCCAGGTGGTTGCAGGTGAGAACTTCTGGGGAAGCCTCGTGTCGCAGATAGGAGGGAGCCACGTCAATGTGACGAGCATCGTCACCAACCCGAACACAGATCCACACGAATATGGGAGCAACAGCGCGGATGCGAGAGCCATTGCGAACGCATGCTTGGTCATAGTGAACGGGGCCGGCTACGATACGTGGGCACTGAACGAGATAGCCGCGTCAAACACACCTCACCAGACGGTCCTCAACGTGCAGTTGCTGCTCGGGCAGCCCGCCGACGCGAATCCTCACTTCTGGTATAGTCCGTACTACGTCAACACCACGGTGAGGGCGATGTACACGGACCTCGTCGCAATCGACCCCGCCGACACCGCCTACTACAAACAGCAGTACGCCGCCCTGAACTCGTCCCTCTGGACTTCGTACATGAAGCAGGAGCTGATCATCAAACAGGAATTCGCGGGGACACCCGTGGCCTCCACCGAGAGCATTTTCGTCTACATGGCCAACGCAACAGGACTGAAGATAATCACGCCGCCCGCCTTCATGGAGGCGGTGGGCGAAGGGAACGATCCATCGTCCCAGGACGTCGCCACATTCGAGAATCAGCTAAACGGCGGCAACACTACTGTGAGAGTTCTCGTCTACAACGAGCAGACGGTGACCCCCCTTACCCAGAGCCTTCTCGCGCTGGCGACAAAGAACGAGATTCCATACATTAGGATATCTGAGACGATCCAACCTCCCGATTACACTTTCCAGGCGTGGATGCAGGGAGAGGTGGGGGAGCTACAGGACGCCCTTAATGCCGCAGCGTTGGGACAATGATTTATGGCTAGGTTCACGGCGAATCCTGCCACGGCAGAAGCCAATTCAAGCGTGATCTCAGCGGAGAACCTGTCTGCCGGGTACGAAGGCAGAAGCGTATGGAGCGGTGCGAACTTTTCCTTTGGAAAGGGAGAGTTCGTTGGGGTGCTGGGACCCAACGGTGCTGGAAAAACGACCCTGTTCCGAGTGATCCTGGGGCTTCAGCGCCCGATGGCAGGCTCTGTTCAGATATTCGGCGCACCTCCCCGGAGAGGCAACCCCCACATCGGGTACGTCCCCCAGAGGCACACCGTTGATACGGATACGAACGTCGAGTGTCTGGAGCTCGTGCGTCTTGGCTTGTCGGGGACCTGGTGGGGTTTCAACCCCATAGCTCTTCACGACCGGGAAGCGGCACTGTCGGCCCTCGACGCCGCCGACGCCGCCGACCTAGTCCACCGAAGGCTGGGCGCGTTGTCAGGTGGGGAGCTGCAAAGAGTGTTCCTTGCCGAGGCACTGGTCAGCAATCCGGATGTCCTCTTGCTAGACGAGCCGCTGTCGAACCTGGACATCAGAAGGGAGACGGAACTCCTCCATCTCGTAAACAACGTCGTCCGCTCGCGAGGGGTCACTGCACTGCTGATAGCCCACAACATCAACCCTCTCCTTCCTCACATGAACAAGGTGATGTACATCGCCAACGGAAGAATGGCCACTGGGACCCCACAGAAAGTCCTCACGTCAGAAACCCTGACTCAGCTGTACGGAGTCCAGGTCGAGGTCCTTAAGGACCCACACGGGAACGTCGCTATAATCGGTGTGGAAGAACACCACGGCGATGTCCCATGAGTTTCTGTCCGAGCGGGTTTAGTCCGGACCTCCTCACGGACGTGTCAAACATGTGGTGCTGGTCGTTCATGAGGAACGCCATAGAAGCGGGGACCCTGACAGCAATCGTAGCCGGCGTGACCGGCTACTTCGTAGTGCTGCGACGGTCCGCATTCACGGCGCACGCGTTCTCCGAGATCGGCTTCGCAGGTGCCGCCTGGGCCGTCCTGTCTGGAATCTCTCCACTGGCGGGGCTCCTGGTCGGTTCCAATCTCGGGGGTCTTGGAATAGCACTCCTCGGGCGCAGGGCAACAAATCGGGATACGCAGATAGGCATAGTGCTTGCCTTCTCACTTGGACTGGGGTTGCTGTTCATCAGCCTCTACTCGGGCTACGCGACCGAAACCTACTCCATCCTCTTCGGCGAGATTCTGGGGGTCAGCCCTGACCAAGTAACTCAAACTCTTGTGGCGAGCGCTCTGATACTTGTTGGGATGGGTGCGATCTACAGGCCTCTCCTCTTCTCGTCGCTCGATGAGGACGTCGCCGAAGCGAAAGGGATGCCAATGCTCGCCCTCGGCATCGCCTTCATGGCCATTGTTGCCTGCGCGGTGTCGTTCTCCGTCCAGGTCACCGGGGTCCTCCTCGTTTTTTCGCTCATGGTAACCCCAGGGGCGACCGCGCAGTACCTTGCAAGCAAGCCCTCCAGAGCCATCATCGCTTCCGTCATAATAGCGCTGGTCGCGACATGGCTGGGACTTTTTCTCTCCTTCTACACTCCCTACCCCGTGAGCTTCTTCATCACGGCCGAGGTCTTTGTCTTCTACGTACTGGTGAGGCTCGTCTACACCCGGTTTAGGTGGGAGAAGATATCCACGGGGAGCCTCCTCAGACCCCCCGTCGACAGCAGCGGCTGACCCGTCCTACTACTGAGGGGCCCCTCCCTCCGCGGACGAGGGGCGTGGGAGGCGAGAAACGACGCCCACGGCCGCGAAGAGCACGACGCCGGCTAGCACGAATGTGACGTAGTAACCCGAATAGACCGAAATGAAGCCCGACACGAACGACCCCGCCATAGTCGCCAGCCCCACGACCGCAGAGTAGACCCCGAGGGCGGACCCAGCCGTCCTCCCTTTGACAGTGTTGAACATCATGGTGTTGGACGAGGTGTAATAGACCGCGTACGCCACCCCCCCTGCCAGAGGGTAGAGGAGAAGGGCCGAAACGGCGAAGAGTTGACCGGTGACAAGAAGCGCGGCTACACCTATACCGAGGTAGGACCACCCCCTCAGCAGGAGTCCCTGGACAGACGATTTTATCAGACTCCGCTTGTTCACGAAATCCCCTGCTCTCTGGAAGGCGAGCGTCTGGACCACCATGCCAACCAAAATGACGGCGAATACCTCCTGGTCCGGCATCGAGTAGAAGTGCATCGCAGGAACGAACGATGTGTTGAAGAGTCCTGCAGACACGTAGAAAAGTATCGTCGAGATGTAGAAGAGGGGGACGTAGCTCAGGAGCCCCGTGCTGAGTCCCCTGAAAGCCCTCTTGAAGTCCGAACCCGAAGGTATCCCGATAAAGAACACGGGATTGGCCCGAAGGCGACTGAAGAGGCTGGGCTTCCTCAGGGCGACCGTCTCTCTCTCCAGGATGAACTTGGGCTCATGAATCGTGACAAGCGCCATTCCGGACGAGGCGAGGGCGAGGGCGCTCAACGGCACAAAGAGCAAGACCAAATCGTTCGGGAAGAACTGGGTCCACAGAGCGCTGACGAGGTATCCAACCACGCCCCCCGCACTGATCATCAGCGACAACCTAGCGAAGGCGCCTGCCCACTTCCCTTTCTGCTCCGTCTCCATTATCAGGAGGTTCAGGGGCGTAGCCGAAGCCACAGAGACGAAGGAAATCGCTCCGTACCTTGAGATGGTGCCGGCTGTCGTCCTGTCGAAGAAGTAGGACACCAGGGCGACGGCGATGAGGGCGTAGCTGAGGGCTACGAGAGACTTCCTCTTGTGTAGCCTGTCCGTGGCGACCCCCCAGAACAGGGCCGCGGGTATGCTGACGCCATTGTAGATTGCGGTAGCGAAGCTGCCATAAATGGTGCCGAGGGCCTGTCCGTTGAGGTAGATCAGGTAGAGCTGGACGATCGTGCCGACGGGCCCGGTGGCAACGGAGACAGGGAAGGCCGAATAGATCCAGGTGGATCTCCGCTTCTCCGGCTCCTTGGTCATGAGTCTAAGCCTCCCGGCGACCCGTTCATGTGCGTTGCACCTCTTCTGTCTCCTCTAGGGACAAAGCTGAATTAACGCACTTCGCCGTGCGAATCGTTGGTTCAGCAAGGGAAGAGAATCGCGGTCTCCCTTCCCGACACCCTGCTTGAGGACAAGGAGTCTCTCCGCGAGAAGACGGTGAAGCTGGGTGTCGTCGCAAGGGCCTGCGCGATCTACGGAGTCGGTTTGATCGAGGTGTTCAGGGACCCGAAGGCGCGGGGAGAGGAGAAGCTAGTCCGAAAGGTGCTGGAGTATCTGGAGACCCCCCAGTACCTGAGGAAGAGACTGTTTCCCCTAGATGAGGAGCTCAGATACGCAGGGACGCTCCCTCCGCTCCGCATTCCTTCGCACAAGGCGAAGATCCCCTCCGACAGGCTCTCCGTCGGGGAGGTCCGAGAAGGGGTGGTGAACGCTGACGGAACGGCCGACATCGGTCTTGAAGTCACGCCTAAGCTACGGCAGAGGTCTCCGCCCGGGGAGCGGGTAACGGTAAAGGTCACTTCGCTGACCCCGCCAATGGCCGAACTTGTCCGGAGGGGAGAGGCAGGTGCCTATTGGGGGTACGCGGTAGAAACGAAGACGGTTGGGGAGGTGCTCTCGGACGCTCGATATGGCCTCAAGATCGCGACCTCGAGGCTCGGCACCCCCGTGGTGGACGAACTCCACGAGCTGGGGGCGTCTCTGCAGCGAGCGGAAGGCGTCAAGCTGATCTTTGGGTCTCCTTCGAGAGGGCTGTTTGATATTGTGGGACCGGACCTTCCTCGCAGGGTCGACTATGTAGTGAACTTCTTTCCGGAACAGCAGGTGGAGACGGTGAGGACCGAGGAAGCCGTTCTCGTCAGCCTGGGAGCTCTAAGTCTTCTCAAAGCCGATAAAGCTTAAGTGCGAACCGTAAAACGGGCCACCGGAAAGGTTTAGCGTGAGTTGGGTCACCGAAAGTATTCTGCGCCCCGTAGAGGTAGTCTTGCATACAGCCCCAGAGGGCGAGCGAAGAGTCTCGTCCCCAGGATAAGGAACTGGCCCAAGGTAGTGGCAGAGAAGCCGACCCTGCTCGGATTCCCGGGCTACAAGGCTGGGACTGCCCATGTCATAACGGTGGACGACAGGGCCAAGACCCCGAACTTCGGTAAGCCGCTGTTTAACCTGTCAAGCGTTCTCACTCTCCCGGACGCCCAGGTCGTGGGCCTGAGGCTCTACGGTCATGAGAACGGCCAGGACAGGGCGGTGGCGGACGTAAAACAGGCAAGCCAGCCAACTTTGGAGAAGCTCCCGGTCGACAGGGCAACCCGGGTAGCCGCAGTCGTCTCTTCGGTCCCGAGGGACGTAGGCCTGTCGCAGAAGAAGCCGATCGTCCTAGAAGTGGGCGTTTCCGGTGGGGATCTCAAGGCCCAGGTCGACTTCGTCGGCGGTCTTATTGGGAAGAAGGTGAAATTCACCGATGTCTTCAAGGCGGGTATGTACGTGGACGTTCTCGGGATAACGAAAGGGAAGGGGTTCGAAGGTCCCATAACCAGGTTCGGGGTGAAGAGGAAGCAGCACAAGTCCAGGAAGAGCGTCAGGGCGGTCGCAGTGATAGGCCCTTGGCACCCGGCCGCGGTAATGTACACGGTCGCGAGGGCAGGCCAGATGGGGTTCCACCAAAGGACCGAGACCGGCAAGAGGATTCTGCTGGTGGGGAACGCGACCTCAAACCCCGTCACGCCCCCCGGTGGTTTCGAGCACTTCGGCAACGTGGCAGGCGACTACGCGGTAATCAGAGGTTCTGTCCCAGGGCCAGCGAGCAGGTTCGTTCTGGTCAGGATGAAGGAGAGGGGGATTGTAAAGAATCAGGCTCCGCCTCAGGTGATAGAAGTAAGCACGATGGCGAGGAAACGCTAGTCATGAAGGTCGAGGTGGTAGGGCTCGACGGAAAGCCTGCAGGCAGGGTCGAAGTCCCGGAAGTTTTCAACACGGAGCTCAGGGCGGACCTTGTGAAGCGTGTCTTCTGGCTCGTCGGGTCCCACGGATTGCAGCCAAAAGGGAGAGACCCCATGGCGGGCGAAAGGACGACCGCGGAGACGCACAGCCCTCCTACGGGCACTGGCCGTTCGAGGATTCCAAGGGTGAAGGGAGACAGGTACCCTCGCGGAGGCCTGGCGGGTGGCGTGGCGAGCGTAGTGAAGGGGAGACTCCCGCACCCCCCGAGGTCTGAGAAGGTCATCCATCTTAGCGTGAACAGGAAGGAGAAGAGGCTCGCTACAAACTCCGCCATCGCATACACAGCCAACCTGGATGCGGTGAAAGCCCGCGGGCACAGAGTCAGGGGGCCTTCGCTGCCGATGGTGGTTGCCGACGATATCGAGACCGTCGAGAAGACTTCGGACCTTGTTTCGTTCCTTGCGAAGGTGGACCTGAAGGCGGAGCTTGAAAGAGTCGATAGCCACACCAAGCGGAACTCTGGGAAGAGACGCCTGAGAGGGAGGGCGTACAGGGGGGGAGCCGGGCCGTTGATCGTGATAACCAATGACAGGGGCGTGGGGAAGGCGGCAGGCGGGATTCCGGGCGTGGAGGTTGCTCGTGTACAGGATGTAAGCGTCCTGGACCTGGCTCCCGGTGGCGTCCCCGGGAGACTCACCATCTGGACAGAGTCTGCCCTGAGCGCCCTCGAAGCAAGGACGAAGGGGGTGGCGTCGTAGCATGAGGCTTGAAGACGCCCAGAAGATCCTGAAGAGGCCATACGTCACCGAGAGGACCTTCGACCAGATCGAGAGGGAGAACAAGCTCTGCTTCATCGTTGACGACAGGGTGTCCAAGACCCAGATTGCGAGCGCGGTGGAGGCTCTCTATGAGGTCAAGGTAGACGCGGTGAACACTTCGAGGACCATTCGGGGGAAGAAGGCCTTCGTCCGCCTTTCTGAGGTGGGAAAGGCAGCGGAGCTGGCCACGAAGCTGGGGCTGGTGTAGACTATGGGTAAGAGAATCCTTCAGCGCAGACGTGGGAAGGCGGGGATACAGTTCAGGGCACCGAGCAAGGGGAAGATAGCGCCTGTGAGGTATCCAAGGATTGGACCATCGGCCGGTACGGCCACCATATCCGCGATCCTGGACGAGAGGGGGAGGAGCGCTCCGCTTGCTCAGCTCAGGCTCGAGGGAGACAGATACGCCTACGTCCCGGCGGTTGCAGGTATGGCGGTAGGTCAGCAGGTCAGCATGGGCCCCTCAGTGCAGGTCCATGAGGGGAACGCGATGCCCCTCTCCAGCATGCCGGAAGGGACCCGTGTCTGCAACGTCGAACTGAGGCCCGGGGACGGGGGGAGGCTCGTCAGGGCGTCGGGGACCTCCGCCATGCTCTTTTCGAAGGCGAATGGGAGGGCGATAATCAAGCTCCCGTCGGGAAAGAACATCCTGGTGAGCGACAGGTGCATGGCTACCGTGGGGGAGGTCGCAGGGGGAGGCAGGAGAGAGAAGCCTTTCCTGACGGCCGGGGCGAGGCACCACGCCATGAGGGCGTCGGGACGCGTCTACCCGAGGATGAGGGGCATAGCCATGGCGGTGGTATACCACCCGTTTGGCGGAGGTAGGCACCAGCACCCGGGCAAATCAACCAGCACATCTAGGAACGCGCCGCCGGGAAGGAAGGTAGGGTTAATAGCGCCGCGGAAGACGGGAAGGAAGAGATTGGCCAGGTCCAGCGCGGAGGTTTCGAAGTAGATGCCTCGGGAGTTCAGGTACAGAGGGAAGAGTCTAGAAGAGCTGAATTCGATGTCTACCGAAGCGCTGCTGGAGCTCCTCCCCTCCAGGGCAAGGCGCTCCCTCAACAGGGGGGTCTCTGAGGAGAAGAGGAAGCTCCTCGAGGACGCCAGGGCCATAAAGGACGGGAAGGTGAAGGGGGAGATCAAGACCCACGCCAGAGACATGATCGTCCTGCCCACCATGGTGGGGCTCACCATCTCCGTCCACAACGGGAGGGAGTTCGTCCCCCTCGAAGTAAAGCCGGAGATGATAGGGAGGTATCTGGGAGAGTACGTCATCACCAACAAGAAGGTGGTGCACGGCACCCCTGGAATCGGCGCCAGCCGCTCCAGTCTCTACGTCCCGCTAAAGTAGCGTGCCGCCCGCGGTCTGGTAGCGCTTCGCGACTACTGCACTCTGGTCTGTGACTGGTCTCTGAGGAAGTTCAGCAGATAGTACGGGCTCCCCACGCCTCTCCCAGTGACACCGCTGGCCTTCCAGCCTGTGAAAGACTGGGCCCCTGGCCAAGCTCCGGTGGTGGAGCCGCCACTCCTGTTGGCGTACGTTACGCCGAACTTGATGCCATCGAAGAACTCGTCCTGCTCCCTCCTGTCCTTTGTGAAGATTCCTGCGGTGAGGCCGTACTCCGTCGCGTTCGCCCTGTTGATCGCCTCCTCCACGGTATCGCAGCCGTTGACGACTACGAAGGGGACGAAGAGCTCCTGCCTCACGAGACTGTTGTCCTCCGGCAGGTCCGCGACCACAGTGGGGGCCACGTAGAAGCCGTTCTTCATGCCGCCATCCTTGATGACGTTCCCGCCGAATATGAGGCGCGCTCCGGACTGCTTTGCCGTTGCAACCGCAGACTGGAACGTTTCCACCGCCTTCTGGTTGATCAGGGGGCCCATGAAAGTCTCCTTGGCTCTGGGGTCTCCAACCGAGACCTTCGCTGTCCTCCCCCTGAGGGCTGTCAGGAACGCGTCCATGACCTGGTTCTGGACGTAGACCCTGGAGGTCGCACTGCACTTCTGCCCTCCGTAGCCGAAGGCGGCGCGCACGGTCCCCTCCACCGCCTTTGGGATGTCCGCCTTCGCGGTCACAATGGTGGGATTCTTGCTCCCCATCTCGAGGAGGATGGGCTTGGGGTAAGCCTGCTCCGTGTGGAACCTCCGGAAGAGGCGCATCCCCACGTCCTTTGACCCGGTGAAGGCCAGCCCCGACACGTCAGGGTTGGTGACGAACTCATCCTCGAAGTTGGAACCCGGCCCCGTCACGAAGTTCACTGCTCCAGCCGGAACCCCCGCGTCTGAATACAGCTTGTAGAGCATGTACCCAGTCAACGGAGCTTCGCTTGTCGGTTTCAGGATGACAGAGTTACCGGTGATCAGGGCTCCCATCGCCATCCCGTTGGCGAGCATGAACGGGAAGTTGAATGGGGAAATCACCGGCCAGACGCCGTGGGGCTTCAGGACGTCCACGTTGTGCTCCCCCGGACCTCCGGGGCCCATCTTGATGGCGTAGCCTTTCTCCTTGTGCATGACGCCTGAGTAGTACTTGACGGCGTCGATTGCCTCCCAGCACTCCGCGAGGGCCTCAAGCCTGTTCTTGCCGACCTCGTAGGTGATGGTGACGGCGATGTCGAACTTCCTCTCGTCGATCAGTCTGGCGTACCTGTCGAGGACCTTCACCCTCTCCTGCCAGGTCTTGGCGCTCCAGACTTCGAACCCCTCCTTTGCGGCCTCGACTGCCTGCCTGGCGTGTTCCCGGGTGCCCACCTGGAACTTCCCAACGACGATGGACGTGTCTATGGGGCTCCGGTGCTCGAAAAGGCCGGCATCGGAGTATACCTCCTTGCCGCCTATGTACATAGGGTAGGTTCGACCCAACTTCGATTCGAACCTCTTCAGGGCCTCCTCGAACTTCGGGTTGAGACTCTCGTCGGCGAATAGCGTCACGTAAGTAATCTTCTTGATCGGTTTCTTTACAACAGAAGGCGTCCTCTTCTTGGGCATAATAAGCGCCGACCGGGCGCGGGCTAAATCCTTGTCGCCTAATCGGGGGTGACGAGGTGGTGGTGAGACAGGGCCAGCCCTGTCACCGTGGAGTATTCCCGTGCAAACCTCGCCTTTACTTCATCGAAGGGGAGAGGGTGACCCTTGATCTTCTGCATGGATGTCATCGCCGACGGGTCGAGGCCGCAGGGCCGTATGTGCTCGAAATACGAAAGGTCTGTGTTAATGTTCAGGGCGAACCCGTGGTACGTCACCCAGTCGGTCACTGCGACCCCGATGGACGCCAGTTTCTTCCCCCCCACCCAGATTCCGGGATGGCCCTCGAGCAGCTCCCCCTCGATACCGAAGGCCCGGGTTGTGCGGATGATTGATTCCTCCATGTTACGAACGTGGCGCCTCACGTCGTGGTCTGCGAGGAGGACTATGGGGTACCCGACCAGCTGCCCTGGGCCATGGTAGGTGGCGTCCCCCCCGCGTTCGACCTCGAACACGGGGATGTCCTGAGGCTTGAAGTTGGCCGGGGTTGTCTTCCGACCGAGCGTTATCACGTGGTCGTGCTCCACGAGAATCAGGGCGTCTGGGATCGTTCCCTTAGCCCTCATCGCTGCCAGTTGTTTCTGGAGCTGCAGGGCCCTCCCGTACTCCATCCTTCCGAAATCGAGCAGGTAGCCGTTCATGATTTGAGTTGGTGTATCGGCCTTCCAGCCCCGGATTCGGCGGCCTCCATGATCGCCTCGGGGAAGGTAGGATGGGGATGGATGGTTAGGGCGATGTCGTCCACCGTCGCCCCCATCTCTATCGCGAGGGCCACTTCGCTGATGAGGTCAGATGCCTCAGGACCGACTATCTGGACGCCCAGGACGAGACCGTCTTCCTCTTTGGAGATCACCTTGACGAAGCCTTCTGGCTCGCCGGCGGCCAGGGCCCTCCCGAGGGCTGCGAACTGGAACCTGCTCCTCTTCACCTTGTATCCAGCTTCGATGACCTTCGCCTCGGTCAGCCCCACGCTTGCCACTTCCGGGTCGCAGAAGACTGCGTCGGGGATTACCTTCCAGTCGGCCGCAGACGGCATCCCAGCTATGACCTCAGCGGCGACCATCCCCTCTCTTGACGCCTTGTGGGCGAGGAGAGGGGGCCCCCTTACGTCCCCGATGGCGTAGACGCCTGGAACGTTGGTCTGCATCTTGGCGTCAGTAATGATGTATCCACGGGGGTCGGCCTGGACTCCGAGGGCAGAAAGGTTCAGCTTCTCTATTCTGGGCTTGCGGCCGACGCTCACAAGAATCTTGTCTACTTCGACGTTGATCCTCCCGTCCGGGGACTCGACCTCGACGATCGCTACGGAGCCCCTCTTGTCAATTCTTACGACCCTGGACTTCAGATAGATCTTGGCGCCATGCCCTTCGAGCTTGCGATGAACCACGCGGACCACATCGGGATCGCTCCCCGGAAGAAGTTGTTCCATGATTTCGACGATAGTTATGGCGCTGCCGAGCTTTTGGAACATCGACGCGAATTCCAGACCGATCGCCCCGCCCCCGACGACCATCATCCGCTTCGGAGCGCTCTTCAGGTCGAGCCCTTCTTTGGAACCAATCACGAGGTCGCCATCGAACTCAAGCCCCGGGAGACCGGACGTCCTTGTTCCCGTCGCCAGGACGAGATTCTTGCATGTAATCTCTTCCCTCCCCTGGTCCGTTGTAACGACCACCCTGTCCTTGGAGACCACTTCTGCTTCTCCCTTCAATATCGTCGCGTGGTATCCCTTCAGAAGCAGCTCGATGCCACCAACGAGGCGAGATATCACTTCCCCTTTCCACTTCTGGAGCTGGACGAAATCGACGGAGACGCCCGAGGCCTTCAGGCCGTACCTCTCCGCCTCCTTCACCTTTTCCGCGAGCTTGGACACGGTGATGAGGGACTTCGAAGGGATGCACCCGTAGTTGACGCACTCCCCGCCCAGCCTGTCGGCTTCGATCACAACGGTCTTCAGACCCAGTTGGGCAGCCCTTATGCCACAGACGTACCCCCCTGGTCCTCCGCCGACGATAGCGACGTCAGCTTCGATCAAGGTGCGGACTGGGGTTCGCGCCGGTTTATCGGCTTAAACATTGCTGAGCGAATGTGCTATAGGACCTCGGAGAGGAGTTTCTTGGTGTCCTGGACGGTCTCTATGACGCGGGACGTGAACCTGGCGGCGTAAGCACCGTCTACGACGCGGTGGTCAAAGCTGAGGGAGAAGTAGGTGGTGTCTCTTATCTCGACCTTGCCGTCTCGGACCACGGGCCTCTTGGCTATCTTGTGCAGGCCGAGTATGGCGACCTCGGGGACATTCACTATGGGGGTGGCGAAGAGACCACCAATAGCGCCCACGTTCGTGATCGTGAACGTCCCCCCTCTGACCTCGTCGAGGGTCAGCTGTGCCTTCCGAGCCCTGTCGGAGAGAGTCCCTATCTCTCCGGCCAGCTCGAAGATGTCCTTCCTGTCTACGTCCCTTACCACGGGGACGACGAGTCCCTGCTCCGTGTCAGTGGCTATACCGATGTTGTAATACTTCTTCAGCACGATGTTCCCGGACTGCTCGTCGAGCGACGAGTTGACGTAGGGGAACTCCTTCAAGGCAGGGACCAGGGCCTTGATGATGAACGGGATGAAGGTGAGGTGGACCCCCCTCTTTTCGGCGCTCCCCTTGAACGCCTCCCGCAGAAGGACGAGTTCAGTCATGTCCGCCTCGTCCACGTGGGTGACCTGGGCCGTCGACTGCAGTGACTTCAGCATCCTCTCGGAAATCGTCTTCCTGACCCCCCTGAGGGGGACCAACTCCTCTCTTGAATCGGGACCATGGGCGGGCGGGGCGGGTGGAGCCTGAACCGCCACTACCGACGGGCCAGTGCGAGAGCTAGACGCGAAGCGCTTGACGTCGTCGTCCGTGATTCTCCCCTGCGCACCTGACCCCTTCACGAGAGAGATGTCCACACTTAGCTCCCTCGCGAGTCGACGGGTGGCAGGAGTCGCGAGAACCGACTGTGAAGAGGCAACCTGCTGTGACTGAGGAGCGGAAGCACCCTGTATGGGCATGGGAGGAGCAGCCTCAGGTGGCTGAGCGCCTCCGCTCCCGTCGTCTATGATCATAATGGTCTGGCCGACCTTGGCCACCTCACCTTCCTTCGCGAGAATCTGTAGCACCTTACCCGTCCTCGGAGCGGGTATCTGTACGTTGACCTTGTCGGTCATTATTTCGACGAGGGGCTGGTCTTCTTTGATCTGGTCGCCGACATTGGCCATCCACTTCAGGATCTCACCCTCGGCCACGCCCTCCCCTATGTCAGGCAACTTGAACTGAAAAGTCATGGATCGGATAGAGATGGCAGGGGTTGGATGCCCTTTTAGTGTTTTCCGGCTACTTTCAGTAGTTGACCAGGTCGATTGCCGCTTTCATGATTCTTTCTTTGTTGGGGACATAGTAGTCCTCGAGCCTCGCAAGAGGAACTTCCGTGTCGAAGCCCGTGACCCTCTTTATCGGTCCCTTCAGAGAGTCGAGTCCCTTGTCCGCCAGGGTGGCCGCTATCTCTGCCCCTACGCCCACGTTCCTGGGGGCCTCGTGGACCACGACCAGCCGTCCAGTCTTTCTGACGGAACCGAGCAGGGTGGAGAAGTCTATTGGTGAAATGGTCCGAAGATCGACCACCTCCGCCGAAATCGAACGTTCTGACTGCAGGGCTTCGGCCGCCTGGAGAGCCGGGATCATCATGGCCCCGTAGGATACAACGGTGACGTCCGTCCCTTCCATTGCGATTCGCGCTTTGCCTATGGGAATCAGGTACTCCTCTTCGGGCACCTCCGTCTTGGGCGAGTCGTAGATCTTCTTGGGCTCCATGAAAATGATCGGGTCAGGCTCTAGGAGCGCGGAGGAGAGAAGTCCCTTTGCGTCGTAGGCATTGGAAGGTATCACGACCTTCAGACCAGGTGTGTGTGCGAAGTGTGCCTCAGGAGATTCCGAATGAAGCTCGGGCGCCCTGATGCCAGCGCCATAGGGGAACCGAATCACTCCCCTGGGTGCGTACCTCCCCCTCGTCCTGTTCCTCATCCGCGCCGCGAGTCCGAAGATTTGGTCGAAGGCGGGCACCGAGAAGCTGTCGAACTGGAACTCGGCCACGGGTATCATCCCGCCGAGCGAAAGACCCACGAAAATGCCGCCGATGCTCAGCTCGGCAAGCGGCGTGTCGAAGACACGGTCAGGTCCGAATTCGTCCTGAAGCCCCCTGGTGACCTGGAAGACCCCGCCGTTCTTTCCGACGTCCTCCCCGAAGACGACGACCCTCTTGTCCCGAGCCATCCCTTCACGGAGGGCCATGTTGACCGCATTCCTGATGTTGACACCGGGCTTGCCGCCCATAGGGGCCGGCTCCGTCGTTCCTGGCGCGTGTGAGGGCCTCCCGCCGAACGTCTCCAGCCTCTCTTCAATCAGCGCCTCGGTGGGGGACGCATAGGTGTACTCGAACATGGTCGCCGGATCTGGTGGCGGGGTGGCTCTGTAGGCGGCGATCGCCTCGTCCATCCGTCTTTGGGCCGCTGCAGCGACCGCTTCCTTGGACTTGTCGTCAAGGAGGCCCCTGGACCTGAGATACTTCTCGAACCTTATGATCGGGCTGCGCTTCTCCCATTCCGCGACCTCGTCGGGCGCCTTCAGCTTGTTCGAGACGAGCTCCGCGGTTGTGTGTGGGCCCAGTCTGTAGGTCGAGTATTCGATGAGCGTAGGGCCACCCCCCCGCCTTGCCTTTTCAACCGCGTACTTCGTCACCTCGTATGAGGCGATGACGTCGTTGCCGTCGACGAGTATCCCTTCAAAGCCGTACGCAACGGCCTTCTGGGCGATTGTTTTGGAGGCTGTCTGTCTGTTGCGTCTGACAGAAATCGCCCACTGGTTGTTCTCGACACCGAAGACCACAGGGAGCTCATTGACACCCGCGAAGTTCAGGGACTCGTGGAAATCCGCCTTGGACGTGCCTCCGTCCCCGGTTACGACATAGGCGACCGACTTCTCTCCCTGCAGGCGCTTGGCCATGGCCAGACCGACGGCGTGGGGAAGCTGTGTAGCCACCGGGACCGCGATGGGAAGCATGTTGAGGTCAGGAGGGATGTGCATCCCCCTCTCGTCCCCTCCCCAGTAGAGCAGCAGGTTCTTCGGGGGCATCCCGAAAGCCATCATACCAGCAGAATCTCTGTACATTGGGACGTACCAGTCTCCACTCTCAAGTGCGTTCGCAGCCCCGACCTGGCACCCCTCCTGGCCCTTGCCAGGAGCGTAGGTCCCAATCTCCCTGAGGGTGGAAAGGTTGCTCGCCTTCTCGTCAAAGAGCCTGCCGAAGACGAGCTGCTCGTAAAACCTCCTGAGTGCTTCGGGGGGGAGGTTGGGGTCCTTGCCCCTGAGGGTCCCGTCAGGGGAGAGCCTCTGGTAGAGTACATCCTCGGGCTTTGCGAACTTGAAGTCGGCCTCGCTGAAGACTCGCGGAAGGGCGTCCGAGCCGGAGCCCTTCATGAAATCGGCTTCGGTCAATCGATGTTTTCCGTTCCCGCGACCATATAAGACTGCCCCTGAGGTGCGTCCCCTTCGATGGCGGCGCGGATGTAGAACTCCCCTGCCCTGTAGCTGCTCCTCACGAGAGGGCCCGATGCTACGTAGCGGAACCCGAGCTCCTCCCCTATTGTCCTGTAGCGGTGGAACTGTTCGGGTGTGACATACTCGACCACCTTCAGGTGCCGAGCGGAGGGCCTGAGGTACTGCCCCACGGTGAGGAAGTCGACCTCAGCCTGTCTGAGATGTGTCATGGCCTGGGCCACCTCCTCTTCGGACTCGCCGAGCCCCACCATGATCGATGACTTCGTGTAGACGCGGCGGCTCAGCTTCTTCACGTTCCTGAGGACCGAAAGCGACTGCCAGTAATGCGCCCGAGGGTCTCGGACCATCGGCGTCAGCGATTGTGTGGTTTCTATGTTGTGGGCAATCACGTCAGGCATAGCGTCCACCACCTGCTTCAGATCGCTGATTTCTCCCTGGAAGTCTGGTATCAGCACTTCGACGAGCATGTGTGGGTTTCTCTCCTTCACAAGCCGGATGGTCTTCGCGAAGTGCGAAGCCCCGCCGTCCGGTAGGTCGTCCCTGTCGACGGAGGTGAGGACCACATAGGTCAGCCCCATCTGGGAGAGCGCGAACGCCACGTTCTCCGGCTCGAGCGCGTCAAGCACCCCCTCAGGCTTGCCTGGGGTGACCATGCAGAAGCGACAGGCCCTCGAGCAGACATCCCCCATGAGCATCAGCGTCGCTGTCCCGCCCCCCCAGCACTCGTGGACGTTGGGGCAGTGGGCCTCTTCGCAGACGGTGTGCAGGTTCAGGGTGCCGAAGAGTTCCTTCAGGTTCGCATAGCTCTGACCCTTTGGCGGGTTAACAGTCAGCCATTCTGGCTTTGGCTCGGCTAGCAAGTTTAGCTGCCAACTACCACTTTCAGTTTGTCAAAATCCTTTCCGGTGAAGTTGCCTTCGCAGGCATAGCATCCCTCCGTAGGGAACCCGGGTTCCAAATCGCCGTGCAGGGTGCACATTAGTCGGTTGAAGCGGATGTAGTCCAGGACCTCGGTCATGGACCTCAGTGCTTCCCTGTTGTCTGGATTCTCAGACGAAAGCTCCTTCGCTATTCTGTCGGCTGCCTTGGCCACCGTGCCGTCGCTCTCCAGGTTCACCATCATCCCCCTTGTCTTGCGGGCGTAGTTGCTGATTGAGGCCTGGGTGACGCCGAGGCGCTTCGCTATCTGTTGCTGGGTAAGGTGAAAATCCTCCTGAAGCCTCTTCGCCACCATCGCCCTGAGGGCGGGGAGAGCTGATTTTGCAACTATCTCGTACGGGCTGATCAGGCGGGACAACTGTCTTCCATAACGTATGTTATACTCCGCTATTTAAGCCGATTTCCAAAATATGTTCCTTCAGGTCCCCCTGGGGCTTCCTACCGCTGCGCTACGGACGCCGGTTCTTCGTTTTCAGGCAGGCAGGGGAATCCGTGATTCTCGTTGCCGTTCGCCATGCTCAGGGATACGGAACACTTTCGGGGGGAAATCGGTCGAGTGGGTCTGAAGAGGGACAAACTTATTGGAGGTGGCCATCGGGATTCGCATCTTCTTGGAGATAATCGGAACAGAGAGAGGGGGTGATGGTTGATGTCGGGCCAGAATGCGTTCCAACTCCTTTCGCCGCCACTTCTAGCCGCGCTAAAGGAGCGAGGTTTCGACTCGCCCACGGACCCCCAGGAGAAGCTCGTCCCCATTGTAAGGGAGGGGAAGAACGCCCTCCTCATGGCACCGACCGGGACCGGCAAGACGGAGGCGGCGCTCCTCCCGATCCTTGACGTCATGGTCAGGGAGGGGGAATCCAGGGAGAAAGGGACCAAGCTGCTCTACATCACCCCTCTCAGGGCGCTAAACAGGGACATGCTGGACAGGATGCAGTGGTGGTGCAAGCGCTTCGACATCAGGCTTGGTGTGAGGCATGGCGACAGCTCCCAGGCCGAAAGGACCAACATGAGTTTCGCTCCGCCCGATATACTGATCACCACGCCGGAGACCCTCCAAATCCTCCTCGTTGGCAGGAGGATAAGGCAGAACCTTGCAAAGCTGAGGTGGGTCGTCGTAGACGAAGTACACGAGCTTTCGGAGGACAAGAGGGGGAGCCAGCTCAGCGTCGGGCTAGAGAGGCTAAGGGACGTCGCGGAAAAGGAGTTCCAGATAGTCGGGCTCTCGGCCACCGTAGGGTCACCGGAAAGGGTGGCCCAGTTCCTCGTGGGGAACGGGAGACAGTGCGAAGTGGTGAGGGTCCCGGTGGAGAAGAGCCTGTCGCTGAAGGTGGTCGCGCCGAGAGCGACGGGAGAGGATAGGATACTCGCCGAGTCGATTTATTCCTACCCCGAGGTGGCCGCTCGACTCAGGACGATAAGGGAACTCGTTGAGAAATACAGGTCGGTGCTGATATTCACAAACACACGGACAGAGGCCGAGGCCCTCTCGAGCAGGTTCAGGGTGTGGGACCCCGATTTCCCCGTGGGAGTGCACCACAGCTCACTCTCCAAAGCGACCAGGGAGGCGGTGGAGAGGAACCTGAAGGAGGGGAAGCTGCTCGGCGTGATTTGTACGAGCAGCCTTGAACTCGGGATTGACATAGGCTTCTTGGAGTACGTGGTGCAGTACAACTCACCGAGGCAGGTGACGAGGCTCATCCAGAGGGTGGGGCGCAGCGGGCACAGAGTCGGCGAAGTCTCCAACGGCCTCGTCATCACCCAGGATTCTGACGATATCCTGGAGGCGGCCGTCCTGTGCAGGAAGTCTGTGATGGGGGAACTCGAGCCCCTGGAACCCGTCTTCTCACCCTACGATGTCGCCATACATCAGGTCGCGGGTCTGCTAATTGAGCAGAGCAATTGGAACTTTGACGACATAATGGCCCTGCTGAAGAGGAGCTACGCCTACGCGGACCTCGAGCCTGAGAAGTTGAAGAAGGTCCTCACGTATATGAGGGAGCGGTATCCCCGGCTTGCCTACTACAGCGAGTCTGACGGGAAGGTTTTCCGGGCCCGGGACGTCAAACCCCTCTTCTCCTACTATTTCGACAACCTGTCCATGATCCCCGACGAGAAGCAGTACCTAGTGATAGAAGGGGATAATTTCGTTGGGACTCTCGACGAGGCGTTCGTGTCGGAGTACGGAGAGGTTGGGGTCAAGTTCGTAGAGGCGGGGAGGTGCTGGAAGGTAGACCAGATCTACGGGAACAGGGTGTACGTGAAGTCGGAAGAGGACCCCACGGGCGCTGTCCCCAACTGGGTCGGGGACGAGATACCGGTCCCGCGGGAAGTGGCAGGTGAGGTGGGCACAATTCGCAGGAGGTACGCCGAGAGCCTTGAGAAGGGGAACGAGGAGGAGTTCCTGGACGAGCTAACAAGAACTTACCCGGTCCCGCGCGACTCTATCCTCGACGCGCTCAAGGAGGTGTCAGAACAGCACGCGGCGAAGCTCCCGATTCCGTCTGAGAGACTGATCACCATCGAGAAGTGGGACAGATATGTCGTCATCCAAGCTGCCTTCGGTCACAGGGTGAACAGGCTCCTAGCCAGGGTGATTGGCCACATGGTTTCCGAACGGATTGGTCAGTCGGTGGCGGTGCACCAGGATCCCTACAGAATCGTGATTGAAGCGGAGGTCTCCCCCCAGTCTGTGCTCGCGATCATAGAGGAGCTCCACGGCTTGGACCTCAAGGCAGCGACTGAGAAGGCGGTGGAAAGGAGCGGGATATTCAAGCGCCGGCTGATTCATGCAGGAAAGAAGTGCGGAGCCATCGCCAAGGACGCGGACTATGCAAGCGTTTCAATCTCGGGGATAATCGAAGCACTAAGGGATACTCCTGTCTTCGAGGAGGCGATGAGTATGATATTCCACGACGACTTCGACCTTCCCGACGCAGTGGACGTGGTCGAGAAGATACACGCCGGTGCCATCGAGGTGAAGCAGGTGGAGTACGAGGGCCTTACTCCCATAGCGAGGATAGGGGTGGAGGAGATCAGCAGGAGGGGAGAGATAGTTTCCCCCGAGAGGCTCAGGGCGCTGTTGAAGCAGTCGACAAGGGCGAGGATCAACGACACCTTCCTGGCGGCCGTGTGCACCAACTGCTGGAACTTCCTTGAGCTCAGAAAGGTGGGGGATCTCGAGGGGTTTGGCAAATGCCCGGTGTGCGGGAAGGATGCCATCGGGCTTTCGACCGACTCCTACGAGAACGTGTTCTCCCTGGCGATGAAGGCGAGGAGCAGGGCGGACATGCGGGGGAGCAAGCTCAAGCTGGTGGAGTCGCTGAAGAAATCCTCGGAGCTGCGGAAGGAGTACGGGCATGCGGCAGACATGCTGCTGGCGGGGAGGGGGGTGCACTTGGCGGAGGCAACAGCACTAGCGGTGAAGATGCGCAAGGAGGGGAGGGATGTGGTTGAGCTAATTATCGAGGGGGAGAGGGAGGCGCTCCGAAGGCGCTACTTCTTCGCCGCTTCCTGAGCCCTGGACAGTATCAGGGTCATGAGGGTCTTCTCGTCGACCTCTGCGTGGGTCCTCCAGCCTATGTGCAGCATGCTCCTGTCGTCCTGCTCAAGGTAACCCCGCTTGACGTACCGGTCCAGGGAGTAGTCTATGCGCCACCTGGGGAACTTTTCTCTGAGGAACTGCTCCACCTCGCGTCTGGCCACCCTTCCGCTCTTTGAATTCACGAAAGCTATTGTCGCGGCGAGAACCGCGAGGTCGTCTATCCTGATCCCCGAGGTTTCCGCCTCGCTCACAGTCGGGGGCTCCTTGAACCTCAGGAGGAAGCGAGAGGAGTCGTCTGTCCCGTCGGCCCCCTTCACCTCAAAGACCTCCAGCCCCATGGCGGAAACGTCCTCGGAGAGGACCTCTATGATCTTGCGATAATCACGCCCGAGGTGTCGCTTCATCTCCCACCCCTTGACGCCTGGATTTCTCCCGCGCTGGAGAACGAGCACCTGAAAAGCCCTCCTCACCTTCCTCTCCAGAAGAGCCCTGTCCCCGGATTCCGCTTCCATTACCCCTCACCTGTGATCGAGATGGCCACCGACTTTGGGAGGCCCTTCGCCCTTTCTGCCGGCGCCGTCGTCCAGATCTTTCCTGAAAGTGGCTCGGTCTTCAGTAGTGCGCGTCCTTCGCTGATAAGGAATGCGAGGAGGTACGCTCTCCTCACCTTGGTCTCGAACGCACCGTCCCCAATGAACTGCCTGTAGTCGACCCACTCCCCTTTGGACTGCTCCAGGAGTTCGCTATGGAGCTGGGTGAGATTGGTCTCGAACTGTTCCTGGGTGAAGACCCCCATGCTCAAGAGATCGGAATAGTCGACCAGGCCCGGACGTACGCCATAGGTCCCGAACTCATCCTTGAAGCGTTCAGAAATTGGCACGAGGTCGCGCCAGTAGACGAATGCCTTCTCGAGACCCCTTGGAGAGAGTTGGTCCACTTGGGCTATGGGGTGCCAGCTCCTGACGAAGGCCTCGGACAGCACCTCCTTGGGGAGGAGTTTCACCTTCAACTGGATTAGAAGAGGATCGATATAGAGCGAGGACGCACGAGTCTTCAGCCACTCGTCCTGAAGCTTGACTATCTGGGAGAGCTCCAGCATCGCCTCTGCGTCCACCAGCAGCTCGTCCAGTAGCTTGAGCTCAGGGAGCCTCTGTTTGAGAATCAGTATCTTCTCCCTGATGTCGACGTCGAACGGATTGGCGCTGCTCGACTCGACGTCCCGGCAGAGCTCTATCACACGCAGGTAGTCGTCGAGCTTCGTCTGCTCCAGCTTACTTCAGCTCCTTCACTTCTGAGGGCCCGTGCACTGCCTGGACCGTGATGACATGTGCGGTCTTGTCGAATACCGTGAGGATGGACGGGGTAATGACGATGTACTGCGATGCCTCTCTCTGCTTCATCTGAGAGAGTATCATCTTGAACATCGCCTCCCTGTTCTTGGGATCCATATGGATGTCGAATTCGTCCATGGCTCTGAGAGGAGAGACGATTCTTCCTTGCAGGGACAGGATGAATGCCATCAGGGCTACAGATCTCTCCCCTCCGCTCTGTGTGAAAGGGTCCAGGGTGGTGGGAGCTCCTCCGCGGAAGCCCACGTAGAGATCGAGGCCCGCTTCTTCGATGACGTCCGCCTCCTCGAACTTGATGAAGCCGGTTGCGTCAGCGGCAGACAAAACCGCCTGGTATGCGGGGTCGACAGACTCGATGAGGTCTTCTATCGCTTTCTTCCAGACGCCTTTCCGAGATTCGAGCTCTGCGAGCATTGACTTCTTGTTCTCCTGTAGCTGGGCGAGCTTGACCTTCAGCTCTTCTATGTTACCGGAGTAGTCGTTGTAGATCTTCTCGGCGTCGTCAGGGACGTCCTGCATTTTCTGGATGTGGGCGGACACCAGCTTCAGTTCCTCCGACACTTCGTAGGGCTGCCTCATGGTTTCAATCCTGGGCCCTGCCTTTTCGAGTTCGGGGGTCATCCCGTCGAGCTCCGCCCTGTATTCCTTCGCGCTCCTCTCCAACTCCCGAAGGTCAGACTCGGTCACTCTGATCCTGTAGGTCAGGACCTCAGCCTTCACCTTGAACGAGACGTAGCTGTCCATCGTCCTCTTGATGAGTTCCTCAGTCTTAGTGATCTCTGGCTGCAGCGACGAGACCTCCCTGTCAAGTTCCCCCTTCCGGCGCTGGGCGTCCTCCTCGGCTGCGGCCCCCTTGCCCTGGATGTAGGCCGCCAGCTCCTTCAGGCGCCTTGCCTTCTTGTCACCTCCGACTTCGAGAAGCTCGTCGATCGAGGTCGTGAGCCCGGCAAGGTCCTCCTTGATTGAGCGGTAGGCGTTTCTGGCCGACTCGTCCTTGGCCTTCTCCGACTCCGCCCTGACAAGGGCATAGTACAGCTTCCGAAGCTCCACCTGCTTGTCAAGCAGCGCCTGGTGGGACTCTTCGGCGTCTGACGAGACCTCCGTCTGCTGGGATTTCAGATCCTCGAGGGCCCGTGTCTTGGCCATGATCTTTTCCTCAGCCCCCTGCAGCGCCTTCGTGAGTTTGGCCTCGGTGCTCCAGAGTTGCTCCTTCACGAGAAGGTCTCTGTGCTCGATGAGCCTCCTCTTCTCCTGATAGCGATCGTAGACCTGCTTCCAGTACTCGAGGGTCTGGTTGGCGTTGTCTATGAGCTGGAGAAGGGAACTCTCTTCGCCGATAAGGCCGCTGAGCTCCTGTTCCGCCAGCAGAATCTTTTGCCTGTACTCGGAGAATCCTACGGCTTCCTCCACCATCTTCAGCCGTTCCTGAGGGGTGACGGCGCCGAGCTCTTCGATCATCCCCTGGTGCATTATGATGAGGAGATTGTCGGGGTTGATGCCGAACTCCCGGAGGAGCCTCACCACCTCGCTCTTGTCTATCTCCTTGTAGTCTGCCTCGAACCAGTAGGATCCGTCCCGCCTCAAGTACCTGCTAAGCATGAAGGTGTCTGACTTCGAATAGGGGATGGGGCGCCTTCCCCCTTTGGGGGAGTTGTCGAAGACAAGGGAGACGCGAGCGATGTCCTTGCCCCGCCGGATGAGGTCGGAGAGCTTCCGGGAACGCTCCGTGTAAGCCTGGCCGAATGCGACCGATATGGCCAGGAGGACGGAGGACTTGCCTGCCCCGTTGGGGCCTATTATCAGGTTGAGGCCCTCCCGCAGGGGGATTCTCGCGTATTCGTAGCTCATGAAATTCTCTAGGATGATTTCCTTTACGGTGGTTAGATGGACAGGCCTCTCCTCAGAGACCTCTCTTGTGCTCCCTGACAAGCTTCGGGACCGCGCGGATGCGGGGCGCTTTTAGACCTTGCTGGCTTCCAGGGCCAAAAACACTTTCACAAACCCCTCTCCTCCGAGGGCTTAAATCCGCGGGAGGTGCCCTTCCCCGGGTTTGTCTGCAGAAGGCTCGTTCGGGTCCCTGGCTCCCGCCGTGAGGGGGTTCTTGGTTGAGACTGGAATCACAGAGCCCACCCCACCCCAGGTCAGGGCCTGGCCCATCGTCTCAAGGGGGGGAGACGCACTCGTGGTGGCGCCCACGGGATCAGGCAAGACGGAGGCGGCCATTCTCCCGCTGCTCAGCAGGCTTGTCCTGGAGGGGCATGGCGATGGGATATCCCTGCTGTACATCACCCCAATGCGCGCCCTGAACAGAGACATGCAGAAGCGGCTGCAGATCTGGTGCACACGGCTGGGCCTCAAGGTCGATATCAGGCACGGCGACACCCCTCAGGCCCAGAGGGCGAAGCAGTCCGCCTACCCCCCTGACGTCCTAGTGACAACTCCTGAGACCCTCCAAGCGGTCCTCCCCGGAAGGAGGATGAGGGACAATCTGTCACACCTGAAGGCAGTCGTGGTCGACGAGCTCCACAGCCTGGTGGAGAGCAAGCGTGGCGTCCAGCTCTGCGTAGGCCTGGAGAGGCTCAGGAAGGTGGCCCCCGGGTTTCAGCTTGTCGCCCTTTCCGCAACGGTGGGCACCCCCGAGGTGGCCGCTGGGTTTCTTTTTGGCGACAGGCAGCCCACCATCGTAAGAGTGGAGGCTCCCAAGGAGTTCGCCTATGCCATCGAATATCCTGTCCCGGACCCCTCCAGCCAGTCTGCCGCGAAGGAGACGTATTCGGCCCCCGACCTTGCCGCACGTCTTTCGAGAATCAACTCTCTCATAGAGAGCCACACGTCGACCCTGATCTTCGTCAACAGCAGGACAGTGGCGGAGATGCTCGGTGAGAAGTTGGCGAGGCTGAGGAAGGACGTGGGGGTCCACCACGGATCCCTGCCCAGGGATGAGAGGGAAAGGGTGGAGCATGCTTTCAAGACAGGAGCGCTCAAGGCCCTGGTCTGCACGAGCACCCTCGAGCTGGGGATTGACGTCGGTTCTGTTGACCTGGTCGTCCAGTACATGTCGCCGCGGCAGGTCACGAGCCTGGTGCAGAGAGTCGGGAGGAGCGGGCACACCCTCAGAAAGGTGTCAAAGGGCGTCTTGGTAACCGTCTCGGCCGACGACATACTCGAGTCGTCCGCGAGCGTTGAGTCGGCCGCAGAGGGGAGGATAGAACCCACCAGGCCGTTCGCGAACTCTCTTGACGTGCTGGCCCATCAGGTCGCAGGGTACCTGATGGACTTTGAGACGATCGACGTTGACAGACTCTTCATGGAAATCAGGAAGGCTTCACCATTCCGAAATCTCTCGGAGGAGGCGTTCATGCGCACGGTGAAGTACATGGCCGAGCTGAGGAAGATCAGGTTCGACGGGAAGACCCTGTCCCGGACCAGGCTTACCCGGGAGTACTACTATGAGAACCTCTCCATGATACCGGACGAGACAAGGTATCTGGTGGTCGATGTCTCGACCAACCAGACGGTAGGAATACTTGGGGAGGAGTTCGTCCTTCTCAGCATCAAGGTTGGGGTGCACTTCGTCTGCAAAGGGAAGATCTGGCAGGTCGAGCAGGTCGCGGAGGACAGGAAGATCTACGTGACTCCTGTGGAGGACCCCCTGGCGGCGGTGCCCGGTTGGGACGGGGAGATGCTCCCGATACCCTACGAGCTCGCCGTCGAGACGGGCCGCTTCAGGAGGGAGATCTCGGAAGCGCTTGACAGAGGAGACGGAGCTGTGGAGGAAGTCTCAAGGAGGATACCCGCGGACGCAGCCGCCCGGGCACTCGTCCTTGATGAAATCTCAGAGCACAAGAAGATGGGAGCCCCCGTCCCCTCCGACAGGCTCGTCCTATTCGAGGGGTTCGGAAAGTATCTCGTCATCCACCTGTGCTTCGGGGAGTCGGTGAACAGGACATTCGCCTATACCTTCGAGGAGATTCTTTCGCGGAGGGGGCTCGTCCGGGTCTGGTGGCTCGACGGCTACAGGATACTCATGGAGCTCACCGCCGACACGGAGGACCTGGACCTCAAAGCGATGGCCAGGGAGCTGATGGGGCTTACCCCGGAGGAGCTGGAGAGGACCTATGCGGTGGCGGCCCAGAGGAACTTCCCCTTCCCCGCGAGGGTGAAGCACGTGGCCGAGAGGTTTGGGGCCCTCAAACGAGGGAAGCTTATCGCCCACCCGAACCTCTGCTCCCTGCCAACGAGGTTCGAGAAGACCCCCATATTCGAGGAGGCCCTGCAGGAGACAGGGAGGGACCTCATCGACATGGAGCGCAGTAAGCAGGTGCTCCTCGCCGTAGCGAACGGCCAGGTCTCCGTTGAGACGTTCCTCGCCGGGGAAAGGCCGACGCCCATCGCCTATGGACTCCTCTACAGGTACCTCGAAGTCCCCGAAGCGGTGGCTCCTGACTCCCTTGGCAGGTCGTCCTACCAGAGGATGAAGGCAAGCATTTTCGGGACAGAGGTGAGCCTTCTCTGCGTGAAGTGCGGGACCGACCAGGGAGAGACAACGGTGGGGGAACTCCCCGAGGAGCCGAAGTGCGCAAAGTGCGGTTCTGGTCTGCTGGTGCCCTGCTACTGGGGGACGGCAAAGCTTTCCGAGCTCATATACAAGAGGGAGTCCAAGGCGCTGCTCAACGAAGATGAGCGTGCCGACCTCTCAAAGGCCCGGAGGGGCGCTGACCTGGTGCTATCCTACGGCAAGAAAGCGGTGGTGGCCCAGACAGTCTATGGGATCGGACCCCAGACGGCCTCCAGGATTCTCGCCGAGATGCACGACGACGAAGAGGCGTTCTACAGGGACCTGCTTGAGGCGAAGATACGTTTCGTCACCACCAGACAGTTCTGGGGGAACTGAAAAGCCATAAGCAGGAGACAGCGGGGCGCTACGAGTTGGTTCTAGCGGGAAAGGTATTCCTAGTCAGGGAGAACTACGAACTCGACACCCTCACAGAGAAGCTGAAGGCGTTCAAGATCGAGACAGAAACGACGGTGGAGGAGAAGGAGTTCAAGCTCATGACTGAGATAACCGACCTGAGCATGGGAAAGGGCAGCCTGGAGGGGAAGTTCTCCTTCGACACGGTGTTCGTCATCCCGCACAGGGGGGAGTCAGTCCCGGTGCCTAGGACCTTCGAAGCCCCCTTCTCCTTCAACCTGTACAAGGACAGGATGTTTCTGACTGTCTACGACAAGAAGAACAGGGCAAACAACATCGCCAACGAGATGAGCAAGGCAGTTTTCATGAGCCTGGGGGAGGTGGTAGAAGCGAGAATCGATCCCGAGACCCTCAGGAAGTTCCACGAAGCTAACTTCGAAGACTCCAAAGTGATTTTCTTCTCAGACGTGGACCTTCCAAACATCACCAAGCTCTCTCTATACGGTGCCGAGCTGGGGAATACCAGCCTCTATAGCGACTACCTGACCCATGGGAAGCTATGGTACATCGTGTTCAAGAGCAAGGCCTACGGTTACGTGTTCGGTCTCACACGGAACTGCATCCTGACGGCATTCAGCAGGATGGAGCTCTCGGAATTCAAGAACTTCGTTAATACACAGGTCTTTCCGCTAATCGCCTAGATTGTTGAAGATCGTCCCCGGCGAGGCGGCCATCGTTTTCTCTGGCGCAGGGGACAGCACCCTCTTGATCTCGGACCTTCACCTCGGGCTCGAGAAGGAGATGGCGAAGAAGGGGTTCCGTCTCCCAGCTTACTCCGTAAAGATGGTGGAGAGGGTCAAGGACATCGCCGAGAAATACGGCACGAACAGGTTGGCTGTCCTGGGGGATGTCAAGCATACCGTGGGAAAGGTCGAGGACATCGAATGGGGGGTCATCCCCTGGTTTTTCGATACGATGCTCGACCTGTTCGAGGCCGTAGAAGTGGTCCCCGGGAATCATGACGGTAACATCAAGACAGTCCTGCCGCAGAGGGTGAACCTCCACACTTCTCAGGGGATGGTGCTGGGCACCGGCTCGGGGAGGATAGGGGTCGCCCACGGACACGCCTGGCCCTCGAAGGAGGCGATTGCCACGAGGAACCTCGTCATTGGCCACTCTCACTTCACGTACGAGATGCGCGACTCCCTGGGCTCGAGGACGAGGGAAGCCGTCTGGGTGAGAGCCGAGTACGACGTGGCCGAGCTCATGGAAGGGGCGGGATACGAGTCAAGGTCTAGGGGGAAGGGGAGGCTCACGGTAATGCCCCCCTTCAACCGGCTCGTCGGGGGGCAGCCCATCAACAGGAGCAGGTCGTTTCAGTTCGGACCCGTGTTATCTTCGAGGGCCGTGAGCCTTGAAGATGCGGACATCTTCCTTACCGATGGTACCAGGGTTACCTAGCCGAGATTGCTACTTCTCGATTGCGCTGGTCACGAGGCGCTCGAGAGAAGCTTCCCCAACCGCCCCGATGACGGCGTCCATGGGCTGGCCATTCTTGAAGATCATGAAAGTGGGGATGGAGAATACCTGATAGCGGGACGAGATGTTCATCTCTTCGTCCACGTTCACCTTTCCAAACAGGACCCTGCTGGAGTATTTCGCCGCCAGCTTTTCCACCACCGGCTCCATTACCCTGCAGGGGCCGCACCAGGTCGCCCAGAAATCAACAAACATGGGCTTCTCCGACGAGCTAAGTCTGTCGAAGTTCGCGTCCGTCAGTTTCACGGTTGAATCTTGATGGCTTGTCTCCATTTCGAACCCTATCATGAGCGCCTGCGATGCGTATTTAAAATTGGAGAGCGTCGCAATAGTTTGACTTGGCCGGAGAGGCGTTCGCGAAGCTCGTCAGGAAGCTCGTGCCAAATGAGCCTCCGCAGAAGGGGCTGCGGTTCGCGTCCGTCTCGGTTATCGTGAGGGACAGGCAGTCCCCCAGCGTCCTCCTCATCAGGAGGGCGGAGCGCGTGGGAGACCCCTGGTCGGGGCAGACCGCTTTCCCCGGGGGCAAGATGCAGGGGGGAGACAAGTCTGCGAGGGACACCGCTATTCGCGAGACCGTCGAGGAGGTGGGCATCGACCTCGCGAAGACGGCAGAGTTTCTAGGGTACGGGGAGGTCACGAGGACGCATACCGGAACCATGGACGTGGTCCCTTCGGTGTTCGAGCTGAAGGAGAGCGTCGACGTCACTCCCAACGGGGAAGTCGCTTCGTTCCGCTGGGTCGAGCTGGAGCAGCTCCTATCGCCGGCCGCCAAGTCGACCTACGACCTTACCCGTGACGGGAAGGTCCTGGGCATGCCTGCCTACGTGGTCGGAGACTACCTAGTGTGGGGCCTTACCTATCGCATACTGAGCACATTCCTAGAAGACTCGGCCTGACAGCCAACAGGCCGTTGGCGCGGCGCTACCCTTCGATGAACTCTCGGAGGGCCTTCAGGGTCTGAGGGTTGGCCCTGAGGTACTCGGCCAGCCTCTCAAAGCGTTTCAGTGTACTGGCGTGCACGTGGTGCTCTATGCCCTCGGTGTCGACGTAGGCGGTCTCGTCATCGACCCCCAGCATCGTGATGAGCTCGGAGATCACCTGGTGCCTCTTGACCACAGACTTTGCGACCTTTTCTCCCGAGGGCGTCAATCTCATTCCCCTGTACTTCTCGTGCTCTAGGTACCCCTTCTTCGCAAGATTGACCAGCATGCTAGAGACGGTGGGGGGTTTGACCCCTAGGTGCTCGGAGATATCGGCGGCGCTCACGTATCCCTTCTCCGCATTGAGGTTGTAGATTGCCTCCAGATAGTCTTCGAGGCGCGAGATATCCCTCTTCGGCTGGAACAGCCGGGGCAGGCCGCTCATGCGGGGGTGTGCAATACCCGAAGTTCAAAAACGTTTGTGAGGGCGGTGGCCCTGATGTTAGGCGGACAGAGGATTCATAGTCATCAAGAAATGTGTTAGGTGTATCTAACTTAAATACCTATTTCGAATTCCCGTATGGTCGCATGAAGCTGCCGTTCAGAAGAACCATTGCCCTGCCGGAAGAAATCCCTGGAGAGGAGCAGAAGAGCCAGAGCCAGCAACGCCAGAAGGCCGAAAGGTCCGGCCTTCTTTCGCTCCCACTCAAGCAATTCATTCTGTGGGTCGGCCCCGCCCTCATGGTTTCGATAGCCTACATGGACCCTGGCAACTATGGTACTGACCTCGCAGCTGGGGCGGGCTACAAGTATGCTCTGCTCTGGGCCGGGTGGCTCGCCTCCGGCATGGCCATGTTGCTCCAGTACCTGTCAGGCAAGCTCGGAATAGCCTCGGGTCACCACCTGGCGGAGCTGGTCCGGCAGTCATTCAACGGGAAGAGAAGGTATGTGATTCCCTACTGGCTCGCAGCAGAAGCCGCAGCAGCCGCGACCGACCTGGCTGAGTACCTAGGGACCGTGCTTGGGCTCAACATCTTATTCGGTATCCCGTTGATCTATTGCGCCATTTTCGGCGCCCTCGATGTTATCATTCTCCTGACGATGATGACGAGGAGGTTCCGCCTGATTGAGCAGTACTTCGCCGTTCTCATTAGCATATTGGTGATAGGCATATTCTATGACCTGCTTGTGATTGGCAACTTCAACCTGGCGCAGATCGGAATCGGCTCTGTAATCCCGAGCGCTCCAGACAGCGCTGCTCTTTTCATAGCGGTTGGAATGATCGGAGCGACGGTGATGCCTCATGCCCTATTCGTCCATTCGTGGCTTTCGAGGAACAAGATGGACCTCCTCGGCACCCCGGTCAACGGAGGGAAGAAGGCTGCTTCGATCAGCGACATGGCCATGAAGAGGACTGATGACAATCACCACACCTACACCCCCGAGCAGAAGAGGAGAACGAACAGGCTCCATCGCAACGAAACCGTCATCGCGCTGACAATAGCCGGCGTGGTCAACGCGGGAATACTGTTGGTCGCAATCCCACTCTTTCAGGGCACTGGAGTGAACGTGAACCTTACCGTCCAACAGTTTGTAACTGGGATGAGTCACATCTACGGGCCGGCAATAGGTGTCCTCTTTGCCCTCACGTTGCTAGCCTCTGGGCTATCGTCTTCTGCGTTGGGCACCATAGCAGGGCAGGTGATAATGGAGGGGTTGATTGGAAAACGTTGGAACATCTGGGCAAGAAGAATCATCACAAGAATTGTCAACGTCTTCCCCACTACGCTAGCCATCTTGTTGGGACTCAGCCCGCTGGTCCTGCTGATCTACAGTCAGGTCATCCTAAGCTTGATGATACCACTCCCCATGATTCCCCTTGTGTACTATACATCTAAGAAAAAGTTCATGGGAGAACTAGTCAACAGGAAGCGCACAATCGTCTTGGCCCTAGTAACGGTGGTGCTGATCATTTCGTTCAACACTCTGCTGCTGACGACGCTCGTCTAGGCGGCTTGACCCGGGGCTTCGGCGTCGTCTTCCATCTTCGACCTGAGCCGCCCCATCTCTCCCAGCTCGAAGGGGAACACAACCCATTCCGAGACCTCCTCGAGGAAGAAATCGGGCTGTGTCTTGCTCCAGGGTTTCTTGAACAGGACCGCCGTCTCAAGCGTCTTCGGCTTCTGCTCGGCCAGGTAGCCCTTCATAAGGGTCAGGGTGTCTCCCTGGTCCACCAGGTCGTCCACAAGCAGGATGTCCTTCCCTTGAACCCCCTCGGTGAGGGTCGACAGGATCTTTGGGGGCACCCGCTTGCCTATGTCACTATATGACTTCACGTTGACGAAGTCCACCTTCACGTTAAGGTGGTCGGAGATCACCATTGCGACGGGGATGCCTCCCCTTGCAATGCCAACCACCAGGTCGTACTTCTTCCCCTTGGCCCTGACCTTCTCGGCCAGCGCCAGGGCCAGATTCCCGTACTCGGGCCAACTGATGTACCTGAAGTTTGGCAAGGGGCTGGCCAGCCGGCCGAGCGTAGATAACTCTTCGATGATGGCTCGGCAGGCGTGAGCGATGTGGGCCGGGGCGGATTCGGACCGCCGACCTTGGCGCGGAAGACCGTTTCGCCGTGTAAGGGCTTGACGGGCCTCTCCTGACGTCCTTAACCAGGCTAGACGACCGGCCCGAGCGTCGCGCGATGCCGATGCGTAATAAGTGTTGGAAAGCTGCCCTTAAACGAATCAGATTTAACGTGCCGCGGACGACGAAGGGCCCGAAGTGCGCATGGAGAAGGCAGGCAAGATAGTAGCCATCAGGGCTCGGCAGATTCTGGATTCGAGAGGCAACCCCACGGTGGAAGCTGAGGTCATGACCGACTCCTCGGTCGGGAGAGCGAGCGTCCCGTCAGGCGCTTCGAAAGGGAAGCTCGAGGCGCTCGAACTGAGGGACGGCGACAAGGGGCGCTTCCATGGTAAGGGAGTCACGAGAGCTGTTTCTAACGTAAACTCGGTGATTGCTCCCAGGCTCCGCGGCTCCTACTGCTCTGACCAGAGAGGGGTCGACGGGACCATGATCAGACTGGATGGCACTCGTAACAAGAGCCGGCTCGGGGCGAACGCCATACTTGCCGTGTCGATGGCCAGCGCCTGGGGGGCGGCGAATGCAAGACATGTGAGCCTCTTCCGGAGCCTGAGGCCATCGTCGAGCTATACGCTGCCCGTTCCAATGATGAATGTCATCAATGGAGGGGAGCACGCGGGCAACGACCTCGCCATCCAGGAGTTTCTCATCGAGCCTGTGGGGGCCGGCAGCTGCACCGAAGCCATCAGGATGGGCGTGGAGGTGTACCAGTCGCTGAAACAGGTGCTCACTGAAACGTATGGAAGGGGGGCCATCAACGTCGGCGACGAAGGGGGGTTCGCGCCCCCGTTGGGCAGGACGCGAGACGCGCTGGATGCAATCCGCAAGTCAATCGTGGATGCCGGATACTCCGAGAGGGATGTGAGGATGGGGATCGATGCCGCCTCCTCCACGTTCTACGACAGGAAGACGGGGCTGTACGCCCTGGAGGGGAAAGAGCTGGACTGGTCCAGGCTCGAGGACTTCTACTCATCCCTGAGGGCCGAGTACGGCCTGCTCACCATTGAAGACCCCTTTGAGGAGGAGTCGTTCGACTCCTTTGTGTCCATCACTCGGAGAATCGGGAAGAGCACGGTCATAATCGGTGACGACCTTTACGTCACCAATGTCCGGCTGATCCGGAGAGGGATCAGGGCAAGAGCGACGAATGCTGTGCTCATCAAGCTGAACCAGATAGGCACCGTCACGGAAACCCAGCGCGCGATAGAAGAGTGCCAGAATGCGAAGTGGGAGGCCGTGGTCTCGCACCGATCTGGAGAGACGAGCGACCCCTTCATCGCCCACCTTGCGACGGCGTATGGTGCTTCATTCATCAAGACAGGCGCCCCTGCAAGAGGGGAAAGGGTGGCGAAGTACAACGAACTCATCAGGATAGGAGAGGAGCTGGGCTCGAAGGCAAGGTTCGCGGGAAGACGGTTCGCCTAGTCGTCAGGAGGGGGCGTCACCTGACAAGCGAAGGGTTCCCTTGGATCTGAGACGTGCGTGAAGAGCGAAACCGACGCCCCTGGCACTCCGGCGCACCGGGGCATCTTCTCCGTCCTCCGGAACAAGAGCTTCGCGCGGCTATTCTATGCTGGGGCAACTTCGACGGCTGGCTTCGCAATCGGCCAGGTCGCGCTCACCTGGATAGTCTGGACCAACACTTCCTCCTCGCTCAACGTGGCCTACATCGGGGTCTCCTTCATCTTTGCCGCAGTGATATTCAGCCTCGCCGCGGGGGCGCTGGTCGACAGGCACGAAAGAAGAAAGCTGATGGTGCTCTCTGACCTCGTAAGGGCTGGGACGCTCGCCGCCCTGGTGGTGTCTCTTCTTGTAATGGGTTTCAACCTCGCCATCATTCTGTTGGTGGCGTTCGTTCTTGGCTCCTTCACGACCCTTTTCCAACCGGCGGAACGCGCTTTGACCCCCGAAGTTGTCGGAAATGAGCAGATAGCACACGCGAACGCCTTGGTACAGACATCAAATTCTGTAATCCAGTTCGCCTCTAACACAGCCGGAGCGGGCATCATCGCCCTGACCGGCGTGGTCGCTGCATTCGGACTGAACACCACCACCTTCCTCATCTCGGCTCTGCTAATAGCGGGTATCGTCGGATTCCCGGGCAAGAGGTCCTTGGCCATTGACGGCACCCCAGACAAACGGCCTTCGATGATAGAGGACATCCGTGAGGGATTCAGGTACATAGGGCGGAACCGGGCACTGCTTGAGCTCACCCTCTCTGCGGGCATCGGGAACTTCTTCCTTTCGATGGTGTTTCAGTTCTTCGTCGTCTATGCGGACGCCATGTTGAAGGGAGGTGTGCTCGTGTACGGAACAATTTCGGGGCTCTTTGCCCTCGGCTGGGCGCCAGGGGCGTTCATTTCGGCGCGGTTCCGGACGATTCGATACGCGGGAAAGATCTGGATTCTTGCCGGAGTCATAGAAGGAGCATGCATAGTGGGTCTCGCGCTCCTCCCGTACCTGGTCCCCGCACTAGGTCTGGCCTTCGCCATGGGACTCTTTCTTGGGCTGACCAATACCACCTGGCTTACGGCCGTCCAGGTGATAGTTCCTACGGAGATGCAGGGGAGGTACTTCGGCCTCGACCAGCTGGGGAGCTTCGCGGTCATCCCCGTCGGCCAGGTGCTTGGGGGCGTGATAATCGCAGCTTCTGGCGTGGGCTTCGACTTCGTGATAGCAGGGATAGGAGCGGCAGCCGGCTCAGGCCTCTTCATCTTCTCGCCCTACCTGAGGAACCTCGGGTGGAAGAGCCCAGACGTTCATGGGACAGGGTGAAGGAACCAGGACTTGAGCGCGGGGGGTGGGACTTTCGCCCTGGGACATCCCCCTCGAAACTGGGGGATTATTCCCCGGGATTCGAACCCACGAGTCCCGTGAGAGACACAGGCTTAGCAAGCTTGCGCCCGTGCGGCTGCGCCTTACCAGGCTCCCCGTCGGCAGAGACTCTAGGCTACCCCCGCGCAAAGGCCGAGCCGATTTGCGACTGTTAAAAACGTGGTCTTCGACTCGAGACTGGGTCGTATCATCTTCCGAGACTCGATCAGTTTCGCGCATCTCCCCTGTAACAAATTATTTTGAGTCCGCACTAGTTTATAGTAGAAGCTTCTGAATTCAGTTGATGCAAGATAGGCTGCCGAAGTTCCTTCACGGGCCATTGTTCACACCAACGAAATCAATTCTATTCCCCATTCTATTCTATTACTATTCTTTCTATTTCCCATTCTTATCGGATCGGTTGGGTCTTCGGGGAGATTCAGAGACAAATCGATTACAAGGCAAGGTGGGAAGGTGTACCGGTTTACTTTGTCAACCCCCGAGGCACGTCCTAAAAATGCCCGGATTGTGGCTCCCGCGTCGTACGTTTGGCAGACAGGAAGCTGTACTGCCCGAAATGCGACAAAGAATGGGATAGGGACGACCTGGCATCAAAGAACATAATGGCCTGCGCGGTTCCGCAGGCTCGGCCCTCCAAGGGAAGCAGTAAAGGGGAACGAAGCGACGGCGGCTCCAATCCTCCGAGCAGATGGAGGGAAGGGAAACCTTACGGTTGTGGATAACCGAGAGGGAGCCAGAACCAAAACATGAATGGCGGCAGATCCCCCGGAGTTCACCATCACTCTCCGCTCCCATCTCACCTGACGGGGAATCCCCCACGTAGACGAGGCAGCGTGGCCACGTCACCATAGGGCTGCTCCCTCCCGGACCTCGCCCAATTCGGCAATCAAGAGTCAGGCCCTCTCCTTCGAGAGGGCTGCCCTTCATGACCGCCCACCTCGGCGTGAGTTCGTCTCCCCCATCAGGCGCGGGTAACGAGGAAGGTGGCTTTACCCGGAGGTTGCTGGCCTCTGCGTAGAGCCGGTTTCAGACTCGCGAGGACGGCTAGTTCTCGAGCCCTACCCGCCGCCGACGCTTCGGGAACTTCTGTGTATATTTACGTGCTCGTCCACTTCGGCCTTCATCCTGCACACATTACAGAGGCCGCTGGAGGAAGGTTTGCCGCACCTTATGCACGGCACTGACTCTTTCTCGGAAGAGTGGGCAAAACGGGAGATGACGTCGAGGCTGGACCTTAGTAGCACGTTCTTGATGCCTGGGTGGTTCGCCTCCATCTTGTTGAGGTAGTCACGGACCTCGCTCCTCAGTCCCTCGTGCATGTAGGGGCAGCTCACGCTCTGGAAGGGGACCCCTGCCAGGAACGCGTACAGTGCCACCTCCTCCTCATAAATCTCCATGAAGGGCTTCACCCTCCTCACAGGGAACGAGTTGTCGACGTAGGCCGGATCGAGCCACCCCAGACGCTCGACATCCCCGTGCATGAGGTTCATCATGAAGGTTTGTACGTAGTCGTCGAGGTTGTGCGCGGTAGCCACCACGGTCGCGCTCACCCTGGTCGCCGCCTCGTCGATGGCCCTCCGCCTGAAGACCCCGCAGAAGCTGCAAGAGGAGACCGGCCTCTCCTCCTTCCAATCCAAAGCTTCGTCAAGGGAAAACCCGAAAAGATCCTTGTAGGAGACCACCACCTGGTCGACGTCTAGCTCTTCTGCGACGGCACGGGCGTGGTCCAGTGCCTCGTCTCTGTATCCTGCCACCCCTTCGTCAATTGATATCGCTACAATCTCGTTGCGCCGGGGAAGATAGAGCTCGCTAAGCACCTTGAGCAGAGAGAGACTGTCCTTGCCCCCTGAAACGGCAACGGCGATGCGGTCCCGCGGTCCGAACATCCCGTATTTCGAGACCGTCCTCTTCGTCTTTTCTGCAATCGAGTCCCTGAAGCAGGCAGCGCAGAGGGTCTCGCCAGAGTATCTCCTGGTGTAGAATGGCTTCCCTCCGCATCTAGTGCAGACAGACAATGGCCGCGTCCGGCCCTGTCTTGCTATTTAGTCTGAATGCTTAAAGCCGGAAGGAGGCCCGGTGAATCAGAATTTGGAGACTGAGGAACGGCCAAAGAAGTTCGAGTTCATCTACGGGCTGATAATGCTCAGGACTACTAGATTCACCCCACTTATGGACAGGATGGGGCACAACAGGTTCGCGAAATCCCTCGGCTGGTTCCTGCTGTACCTCCTCCCCATCGCGGGAGGGATAGGATTCTACATCTTCCTTTCGAACTTCGGGCTCTTCTTCTCGTCGCAGATACACGCTGTGGGGACCGCGGTCAGGACCATCAGCCCCCTGGCGTACCTGGGCCTTCCTGGAATCAACCCCTACATCCCCCTGCTTGACGGATGGGCGGCCCTCATAGTGGCCATGATTATCCATGAGGGGGCGCACGGAGTGGTGGCCAGGAGCCTTGGATACCCTGTGAAATCGTCCGGCCTCCTGTTCTTCCTCGTCATTCCCATCGGGGCGTTCGTAGAGGTGGACGAGAAAGCCCTGAAGGCCGCACCGGCTCGGGACTCGATCAGGATCCTAGCAGCGGGCGCAGGGGTCAACTTCATCGCCGGGGTAGTATTCCTGATACTCCTGTCGAGCGTTGTCTCGGGGATGACGCCGGCGGCCAATGGAATCGCCATTGACCAGGTGAACGTTGGCTCTCCGGCAGCGTTGGCGGGGCTACAGCACGGCGACTTCCTGTTGGCTGTTAATGGTATCCACTACAACGACTCGTCGGAAATCAGCGGCGCGTCCTGGTACCGTCCGGGGACGGTCGTCAACCTCACGGTATACAGACAGGGGAAGATAATGCAGATAGGAAATCTCACTCTGGGGACCAACCCCAACAACTCGTCGGAGGGGTTCATCGGGATATCGAGCCTCAGTCTTTCCGAGCTTAGTGGGGACGTGTCGACCTACTCAGGGGCATTCTTCAGCCATCCCATAACTTACTTCTGCATCCCCGCCTTCCCTAGGTGCCAGGACATAGACCCATTCTCCGATCAGCTGTCTGTGTTCTACACCTCGAGCTACGGCTCTTCCCTTGTGCCTCTGGCCAACTTCCTCTACTGGATATTCTTCCTCAATCTCAACCTTGCCTTATTCAACGCGATGCCCATCTACCCACTGGACGGAGGGCAGGCGTTCGAAGCCGGCATCAAGGGACTCGCGAGGGGGAGGATAAGCGAGAAGACGACGTCAAGGATCACTACAGGAGTCACCCTCCTCACGCTCTTCATCATCGCAAGCCTTCCCTTGGCCGCCTACCTGAACCTGATCTAAAGGCTCCCTTGCCCGTTAAATATTGGAAACATCTCTAGGGCCGTTGCTCGACATTCAGCCCCCTCCCGGGGGAGAGAACCTTGTCCAGCAGTTTGCCCAGCAGTTCACGTCTGCTGTCACGGCGCTGCTCGCCACCGTGGACACGACGGTTGTGGACATTTCGAGGGTCGCGTACGTTTCGCTCGTCATGATAGGCCTACTCCTCTACTACACCCACATAGAGCGGCGTCTCGGGAAGGACCTGATCAAAGGTGGGGTTGTCCTGGCGATAATCTCAGAGTTCGTCTTCCCTGTACTCACTAAACTCTGACCGCGTAGCGCAGAACTGCCACTATTCCCCCGAAAGACGATACCTGTTTCCCGAACTCCATAGAGGAGTCGGCGAGGTAAACAGAACCTCCTCTTCCCTCGACCGTGTTGAGAACATCCACCAACTCCCCCTCGTCCACCCTGGCAGAGAAGACGTCGTCCGAAACGACGCACGACTCTACGGCTCCTGAGACGGCGGCAACTCTGACCCTGGGGAGGGAATAGGCGACCTTCGGGTCCCCAGTTGAAATCCTCTTCACCACCTCGGCGACAAGCTTCTGCATCTCGACGACAAGGGAGTCTTTCGCTAGGGTCTCAAAGGATTGGATTTTGATCATGGCCCTGACGCCGTCTGCCCCCGTCGTGTCGAGCCCCTCGATCACGCTCACGGGTTGCGAAACCAGGCGCTCCCTGATCTGGTTGGCGATGTTGTTCTTGAAGTTCCCCGGTCCAGCGACGACGACCTGGTCTCCCTCGTGAAAAAGCTGCGAAACGACTTCGGAGACCTTCGAAATGTACGGCTTTGGGCTCTGCTCGTCCCCCATCTTACCCCCGAGTCCTGACTCGACGGTCGTCACCAGTGAGAGATGAGAGCCGCTCAGGGTCCCGATGCCCGCTTCCCTCCTGTCGGCTGCGGCTAAGATAAAGCGGGCCGCTTGGCGCCGAGGAGGGCGAACAAGGCGTATGTCGAGGGGGGTCCACTCCCGTTTCCGCACCGTCAGCGAGTGGCCAGGCGAAAGCGTGACCGAGTGGGAGCCTATCTTCGAAACGCTTTCGTCGCTTGCTTCGACTATGTTCCCCCTGACACGAATTCTCTCTATGCTGCTGTCCAGATGAACTTCATCTACCGCGAGAGCGATGGTGACCTTTACCCTCTCTCCCTTGTCGGGGCGCGAATACTCGTCTTCCTTCTTGACTACCCGTGAGCTGCGGGTAACCAGCACGTCGCCTTTGGCCACCAGGCGCCTGAGAGTCCAGAGGTCTTCAGCAGACTCGATCGTCAGAGAGCAGTAGCCGTGCTTGGGGTTGAACTCGTTGACTATCAACGGTCCAGGCTACTCGAGGCCGAGATCTCGGAAGGTGCCGATTCTGACGTCACCCGGGACTTCGTTAAGCTCTCCTGTCCGGTGCCCGATTATTCCTTTGACGCCCATCTTGGCCGCCGACTCGACGAGCCGCTGGGTGACTATCCCGTCGAAGATCAGGTACTCGGCTCCGCTGGTCGACTCCATCTTCTGGACCAGTTCGCTGATCGGGAACCTCCCAATCTCTTGAAAACCGTGATCGAGGAAGATCGCCTCGAGGGTCCCGTTAAGGTCGGGGTATAGCTCCTTCGTCTTTGCGACGACCGGCTCGTCTGCCTCCTCCTGGGCCTTGGGCGCACCCCCTTCTGCAACCCTCCCCCTACGGGACGGGACGGGCGCTTCGGCCTTCAGCAAGTTGAGCACGTCAATCGGTGTCAGGTCTTCCACTTCTTTGCCCGCTGGTGCCCGGAGGACCTTCTCGACCCTGACGACCTGGGCGAGCTCCTTCTCGATGAGATCCCCTCCCCTGTCGCCGTCGAGCACAGCGATTAGGCGCTTCTTCTTGCCGAGTTCGATTATCGAATCGGGCACACTCGTACCTTCGAGGGCGACCACGTTCTCGATCCCTGCCCTCAGGAAGAGCACCACGTCTGCTCTTCCCTCTACGAGGTAGACCAGGTCGGATGAGTATACGCCGGGGCCCGCCGGAAGGTTCTCCATGCCGTAGTTGATTACCTTGGCTCTCTTGGTGGACTCCGTGACATCCTTGAGCAGGTTCTCCCCCTCACTCGAAGTCTTCGAGCTCCAGTCCCTCACGATGAGCTTCGCCCTGTCAACAATCTGCTTGCGCTTGACCGCTCTGACGTCCTCGATTGCGCCGACGTTGAAGCGGGCGCTACAGGGGCCGACTTTGTCGACGCTCTCTACGGCAGCTGCAATTAGGGCGGCGGTCCCGATGTCCGTCGACATGGGGATGATGACCTCCCCCCTTGTCTTGTCGTTCTTAGATTCCAGATTGATCTCGATTCGACCTACCTTCCAGCTCTTCTGAAGTTCGTTGAGATTCATCTCGGGGCCGAAGAGACCCTCTGTCTGCCCGAATATCGCCCCGATTACGTCTGCCCTCTCAACTACTCCGTCTACTTCAAACTTCAGTTTGACTAGATACTTTACTATACCTGAATCTGGCAATCCCATACTCTCCTTTCATTTCTGTTTCACTCGTGCTTAACGGTGTTAATCGTTAATTGATTTCCTGCGAAAATTCTCGGGGATATAAACCTCGTGGTTCTGGGCTCTGTCAAGTTCGCGTCAGAGCGAGGTCGTCAGTTTTGTAGGCTATCGCCTCGACCTGACTAAGTCGTAGATTCTGACCTCGCCTCCTCTCAGACGAAATGTAGCAGGGGGAAAACAAAGGGCAAAGGCCATTTCAGACCATGATAGTAGAACCCCAGCTCCGGGGTTCCGTCAAATCCAAGTCGATGACGAGAGACCCTTGTCCTTGTCAAATCTGTGGCCTGGCAGGAATCGGACTTTTTCTGACTTCACTCCCCGACCTGCGCGAATCGGGAGAGATTCTGGACGTGCAGGAAGACGCCGTGAGACGCATTCTTCAGTCTCTGACGCTCGCGCAGGGAAATCTTGAAGCCGTCGTGGGAAAGACGCTTGATGTACCTCGCGGCCAGGACCGCCCCCTCCCTGTCCAGATCTGTCAAGATGACAATCTTCCTGTCCCTGCGGAAAACCGTATTCCCCCTTCTGACCACAGATGACACGGTCACCACGTTCCCCGCGTAGCCGAGCTTCCTGAGGGCCTGGGCGTCGCGCGGCCCTTCGACCAGCACTGACCAACCGTCCTCCGTTAGGTTGTTCAAGTCAATGACTAAACTCGCGAGGAATTCTCTGAACTCATCGTACGTCTTCGCCTTCCTGTGTAGCAACTGGTTCACGTTCTTTGTGATTGTTGCCCGTCTCTGACAGCCCGGATCATGTCCCAGCTTTCAGCGGGGATCATCACCTAGCCTCTTCAACGGGCAAACGGCTTCCGTCTGTCGCGCGACTGGGTAAACCATCCGCTCATCAAAGCGTTTCCGCCTTCGC
>DASPPO010000066.1:0-44506 GCA_035625455.1 Nitrososphaerales archaeon
GGTTCGACCAGGTTCAGGCGGGTCGTCACCCTCTTGGCCTTGTCCCTGGGGACGCTGGCTCCGCAGTTGCTGCAGTAGACGATGTCGCTCCGCCCCTTCCCTCCCTTGGAGCGTCCTCTGCTCTTTCGCTTCTTAGACAAACCTAGTTTGGCTCGATTTTCGTCTCCCTTTAAACCTATATCGTCACAAACTAGTTTTCTAACATCGAACACCGAATAGGCAACCCTTCCCTGTCGAGGCGAACACACCTGGGTCGCCGCCTGTCCCCGGATTGGCCACCGAATTCCCTTTGCCCCCTGACTCGCTGTAAGACCACCTGCGAGGCTTCTGCCCGTTGCCGTGGCGAATGACCGTCGAGTGAATTCTGCACCAGCTGTCGAAAAAGTCGAACCCCGGATTGGGCCTCGCAGCCAGGAGGATAAACCCCAGAAAGATGCCCTTCGGGTCCAATCGCCGCGTCTGTGTAGGCGCCGCCAGGGTAGGAGCGAAACGCATCTTTGCGCCATCGAAGTCTTCTTAAGCGGACCAGGCTCCGCGATGGCCGATTGAAAGTTCTGGTGGCAGGTTTCATTACAATCGACACCATCCAGCTCCCGATGCGCCAGATCATATCCGTTGGCGGCCCCCCGTCCTACGCTGGGCTCGTCTGTTCCAGGTTCGGCAACGAGGTGACCCCGCTCACGAAGGTGGGGAACGATTTCCCCGACGAACAAGCGATCTGGTTGGCGAGGAACGGCATCGTACTGAGAGCGTCGGACAGGAGCCTGACCAGGCCAACCACTCGGTTCAAGATCACCAACAGTCCTGGAGAGAGGATGCTCATACTCGCGAGCAGGTGCGAAGACCTGAGCGTCTCTCAGATCCCGCCAGACACGCGGTTCAATGCTGCCCTCGTCAGTCCCCTTGCGGGGGAAGTCTCCACTTCCCTGCTCACCGAGATATCTGCTCGCTCCGACTTCTCTTTCCTCGACCCCCAGGGATTCGTCCGTTCCTTCGACCCTGATGGGAGGGTCTCAACATCGCCGCTCCGAGAGAGGAGCATCCTCTCCAAGGTTGATGCCGTCAAGATGGACAGGAAGGAGGCGGAGATGCTGACGGGGAGGTCCGACCCGCGCCAGGCCCTAGAGAAGCTGGCGTCGATTGGTGTGAGGAAGGCCATTGTCACGCAGGGTGCGGAAACATGCCACGTGTTGGACGGGACCAGGATCTACGAGGTCCAGGTCCCTAAAGCGCCCGTGGTCGACACCACTGGCGCGGGGGACATCCTGAGCGGGGCCACGATCTCCTGGTATCTGAAAACAAGGGACTTCCTCCGGAGCGCCTGCTTCGGAATAGCGGCGTCGTCACTGTCCCTGCACATGTTAGCCCTGTCGAAGATAGACCTGCCCATGAGCGTTGACGAGACCGCCCTTAGACTCTTTTCGATGGCGAGCCCTGTAGCGGCGCTCTGACGTCTCGAACCAAGCGACGCCGGGTCCGGCACCCCGCCGGTATGACCGCCCCGAGTGGCACCTTTCCGTTGGCTCCAGGGCGCTTCTCTAATACGACTTGCCGAAGTTCGCGAGATGGACCGCGTCCTCGGAGCAGACGGGGCACTTCGCCTTCGGCGCCTTCTGGTCTATGGGGAGGTTGAGGATCTTCCCCCCCGTCTCCTCCTTCATCTTCGCTTCGCACTCCTCTTTTCCGCACCACGGGACCCTGACGATGCCCCCGTGTTCGGCTAGGGTCCGCTTCAGTTCCGACAGGGACGCGGCGTCTCGGGTGTTCTCTGCAAGGGCCTTCGCCGCCCTCTGAAGCAGGTTCGCCTGGATTGCTTCCAGCTCCTTCGCCACCTCCGCCTCCAGCCTGGCGAGCCTGACGACCCTCTTGCCTCCGGTGTCCCTTCTGACCAGGACTGCCTGCCCTTCCTTCATGTCACGGGGCCCGAATTCTATCCTGAGTGGAACCCCCTTCAGTTCCCACTCGTTGAACTTCCGCCCCGGCGTCAGGTGGTCCCTGTCGTCAAGCCTTGTTCTGAACCTGGCCGAGAGTCGCTTCAACAGCTTCCTCGACTCTGTGAGGACCGTCTCCTTGCTCTCGTCATTCACTATCGGCACCAGCACCACCTGTGTTTCGGAGAGCACCGGAGGGATGACCGCGCCTCTATCGTCGCTGTGGATGGCGAGCATGACGCCGATCTCCCTTGTGCTGATGGCCCAGGTGTTCTGCCACGCGTATTGCTTGTCCCCTTTCTCGTCCACGAAAACGATTTCGAAGGCCTTCGAGAAGTTCTGGCCGTCGGAGTGCCAGTCGGGTCCCTGGATTGCCTTGCCGTCCGGCAGCAGGTGCTCTATGCTGTAGGTCGCTTCCGCACCAGCGAAGGTCTCGGACTTCGACTTACGGCCCAGGTACCCCGGAAGGGCCATGCACTCTTCTGTTATCTTCCGGTAGATTCCCAGTATCTCGTCCCTCTCGGCGTCCGCTTCTTCCCTGGTTGCGAAGAGGGTGTGCCCTTCGTTCCAGAGGAACTCCCTCGAGCGCAGAAAGGGCGTCGGGTGCCTGAACTCCCAGCGCACGACATTGTTCCACTGGTTGAGCCTGAGCGGCAGGTCCCTCCAGGACCTGATCCACCTGGAGACGACCTCGTACATCACCGTCTCCGAGGTCGGGCGGATCGCCAGCCTCTCCTCAAGCTCCGAACTCCCCGCCCGGGTCACCCAGGCAACCTCCGGGGCGAACCCGTGGACGTGCTCCGCTTCCTTCTTCAGGAGCCTCTCGGGGATGAATATCGGGAAGTAGCAGTTCGCGATGCCGACCCTCTTGAACTCGGCGTCCGTGGCCTTCTGTATGTTCTCCCAGACGGCGTAGCCCGCCGGCCTGAAGACCATGCAACCGGAGACGGGGCTGTAGTCGGCGAGCTCTGCCTTCAGGATGACTTGGGTGTACCACTCGTCGAAGTTCTCGTCCTTTTTGGAGGTCATTCCTTCCAGGCTTGTCTTGGACATCGGGGTCGGGGACTCCTTGAAGTGCTCCTAATGAAGGTGCCCCCGGGGCCGGGCTATTCTACCAGATTGAGCCGAAGACGATGATGGCCAGCCCAAGAAGAACGAATACAGCGGCAGACCCTATCTGCAGCCTTCTGGGCGTGAAAAACCTGCCAAGCCTATTTCCCAGAGTGGTTTCGACGGCCACCGCCGAGATCAAACCCAACAGTACCGCAGAAAACACGAAGAGGGGAGCGCTGTACTGGGCGACGAGGACCACGGTCAAGACCTCCGTGGCGTCGCCCGCGAGGTCGAGCAGCGCCAGAGAGCCAACGAGTGCGAAGAACACTCTCCACGCACTCGCCGTCCTGGCTATGCGCGACTCCTGCCGCCCCACCTCCCCCTCTCCCATCAGTCCGCGCGCCTCCCAGATGCCATAGCCTATCATTACGACCCCGCCGGCGAGTCTGATCCATTCTACAGGGACGACGGCGACTATCAGGGATCCTGCCGCGACAAGGATCGTCGTGGTGATGACGAAGGCGGTGAGACCTGCAGAGAAGGCGAGCCGCGCCCTTACCTTGGTCGAGACTGCGAGAAGCAGAAGAGCGTCCTTGTCTGTGAGCTCCGTGACGAACAGTGTTGCCGCGATCGTCCCGAAAGAAAGGACCGAGAGTTCAACCATGGGGCCGCATCAGTTCCACTGGCCCGGGCACGCTACCCCTTCTTCTCAGACGGATGCTTCCTCTCAGGAACCAGATAGAGCGCGAGGCCGATGACCAGTAGGGCGAACGCAATGACAATCCCGAGGGCAGTGGCCCTCTTACCGATCTCGTAGAGCGAGGCAGGGACGAGCAGCAGGGCAATTGCCGCCGATATCTGCCACTTGGTGACGCCGGGGAGCCTGAACTGGACGGTCAGGAGGTAGCTCAGAAGGACCAACGCCGCCGGAAAGACGATTCCATACCTTCCGATTATGAAATCGGTGGCGGCGCCAGTGATGTCTGTGAACCCGTTTGCGTAGAGGGCGCCTATGAGCACTATGATCAGAGAGGCAATGGCGATGGACTGCAGGGTGCCCCCAAGAGACGAAAGCTTAGCGGAGCGTGCCTTCGGCTCCGTCCCGTTCACCTCGATGATGACGCCGAGCATCACGGCGAGGGATACCCCGATAAAGAGTATCGGGTCTCTCGTGACCGTGAGGTAGACGGACGACGGAAGGGTCAGAGAAATCCCCGTCTGCACCCAGAGGACGAGTGCGTAGACTATCGGTACCACGATGGGGACGAGATAGAGCAGAGTAGAGACGTCTTCGTAGCGTCCCCTGATGCTCATCGATTCGCCTGCGCGACTGACTTGGCCTTAAAACCGTTGTGGGTGCCACCGGGCGACCCAGGAGGAACCCGGTCAAATACGGGGTGCTCTCGCCTTCCTCTCGATGCCTGCGCCCGATTAAATGAAGTTAGGACCGGGTACCTCCTGACGGGCAAGAGAATGAAAATGGGGCGGAGCTGGAGCGAGGTGCTCATTCAGAGGTCCCGACGGAGTGCGCCGGGCCGCGGGGAGCACGACCCGGAGGCGCCCCGCTGATTGCTCGAACGGAGGCTGGACGGTCCACGGGAAATCAGGTCGCCACTTCCCAGAATCCCCCGTAAGGACGAGTCGATCTTCCTCCTGTCGACCACCATGAGCGACACCAGCGCCACCATCGGGATCAGGGAGTAGTAGTACAGGGGCGTATCCAGACCCGTGGTGAACAGCATCGTAAGGAACCCGGCGAGGGCGGGCGGATAGAAGAGGATCAGGTTGGTTGCCACGATTGTCGAAGCTGCGTACACCGCTGTCTTCTTCTGGTCTGACCCATAGGCCAGGAAGAGGGGCACGCTAAACAATGCGAACCGTGGGTCGAAAGAGGCCACGCCGAAGACGACGCCCGCCAGCCTGGGCCTCCCGGACTTTGCCATTGCCAATGAGAAGAGGAGCAGAAATGTCTCAAGCACCTTTGACTGCCCTTCTGCCCACTGCCAGTAGTAGCTCGCGGAGGGGGACCACTGCGGTGTCGCCAGCGGCAGTGGGAGGACAAGGATGGCGACGGCGATGCCCGAAGCCACCAGAGTCCCCTTGTCCCTTACAAGGACGTAGACCAACGCGGCGATCAGAGGGAGAAGGAGAAACTGGATGGAGTCAAAGGCGAGGAGCGCCTCGCCGTAGGGCAGGGCCAGGAATGGCGAAACCAAGAGCAGCATAGACGGGAGGTACTTGTAGCCTTCGGGTTCGGGGAATATCGCGGGCGTCCCATCACTCAGGGCCCCGTGGTAGTAGATCTGAGACGGATCGTGGAAGAGTCTCCAGGCTGCGGTGTAGTAGGCTGAGAAATCCTTGGCAAGCAGTTGGTTCGGGGAACAGCACCCGCCGTCCACGGTCGAAGTCTCAGGGATGGCGGTCACGAAGATGGCGAGGTTCAGAAGGATGAGGACAGCAACAAGCAGCGCGTAGGAGACCTCCCCCCTTCTTCTCGAGCCCCTGTTTGACGGGGCTTTTGCTGGTTCGTTCAAGGTCCTCGGGTTGTTCGGCGTTGGCAACAGGGAGATTTAGAAGTTCCCAGTTGTCTCTGATTCCTCTCTGCTGTGGTCCGTGGCGTCGGACCGGTAGGGTTGCTGGGGCGACCCCGAGGTCCTGCGCCCAAAGGTCAGATAGGCGGTGTGTCCCACCATGATGTTAGACGGCCTTGTCATCCCGACCCGCGCCTCGAGATGCCTCAGGAGCAGCTCTACCGTCTCGAGCCCGACGAACCCCTCCTCGTTCATCTTTGCGACGAGCTTCTCAGCCTGGTTGGTGGTCGGCGTTATGGCGGCCATGGGCGCGGAGGGCTTTAGGCTAGCCCTCATGCTCCCGATGACCTCCCAGGGGTCGCCGACATCGAGTATCCCGGCGTCCATGTCGCCCTCCTCGAACCCGAGCCGTGAATCTGCCACCCTGAAGGTGACGAATCCCGAGAGCCCAAGCCTCTCGATGTTCTTCTTCGCCACCTCTTGAAACTCCGGGTTCAGGTCGTACGTGTAGACCATGCCTGTGGGCTGCACCAGGTACGCCATCAGGGCGGTGGTCGCCCCGCTCCCGGTCCCCGTCTCGACCACCCTCGATCCTGCGTGGATGCCGAGCTTGACAGCGATAAGCCCAAGATCCTTCGGATAGATCACCTGCGTTCTCCTCGCCAGTTTCATCAACATGTCTTCGATGGTGGGTCTAAGTATGACGAGCTCGTCCCCGAGGCTAGTCGTGGCGGTCACGCCATACTCCCTCCCGAGCAGGGCAGTAACATCGAGGATTCCTAGGTGTGTGTGCAGCTTCGGGGTGTCCCTGGGCCTGATCAGCCACCGCCTTCTTCGGTCCCTGTACACGAGTATGAAGGAATCCTCCCCTATTGCATCCATGGACGGCGCCACCCGGAGGAGTTCTATATCCTTGTGTGGCGCAGCGTAGAACTACGCTTCGGACCAGGTGTGGGCGTTTCCCCTGACGGCAATCCTACCGGGACGCATGTGCCCCGGGATGACGAGCGCCGATTCCCTTGAGGCGCGTTGAGCGAAATCGTTCCTGCTTCTTGATACGATCGCGGAATCAGCCCAGGTCGCGGCGAGCTCAGGGTGCTCAACCTCCTCTTTCATGTGATAAAGGTCCCCGACACAGTAGCATGCCTCTCCCTTCGACGAGACGCCTACTATTTGGTGGCCAGGGCTTTCGCCCGGAGAAGGGGAAACGGTCACGCCTCCCCCCAGCCCCTTCGCCCCCTCGACCAGGCTCAACAGCCCCGCTTTGTCCACGACGCCGAGCGTCTCCGCCAGGTCCTTGTCCCCCTTCTTCCTCGCCTCGGCGATTTCTGTCATGTCCCAGTCCCTCTTCGGGACGATGTGCGTTGCGTTCGGGAAGGACGGGACCAACTCCCCGTCGGTCTTGCGAGTCAATCCCGCGAAGTGGTCGTAGTGGAGGTGGGTTACGACCACCGTGTCTACCTCCGCGGACTTGACGCCTAGAGCCTCAAGCTGGTCGGACAGCGGAGGGGGAGGCCGAGGAGCCTCCGGGGGCTGAGCCCCGTAGGCCGATAGTAGCCGCTCTCTATCCCCGGGGTCGACGAGGACCTTGCCGACGGTGGTCTCGATGAGCACAGTGTTGCTCGGATAGAATGGAGGGGTGGCGAGGTCCCGTGGGTCGAAGTATTGTGTCAGGTCGGCGCTCTTCCCAAATATGTCGTGGAGGCTCATCGCGAAGTCTCCGACGTTGATTACGGATACCCTAACGTCCCCGATATTGAAGTTGCGAGGCACCACCCTAGGCGCGCCACCAGTCGTACCTCAGGAATTCGATCGACTTCTTCTCCTTGTCTGATATCGCTATTATGAACTGCTTCCTCACTGTGGTGGCCAGCCTCCCGGACCTCACCATGGAGGTGGCGGTCATCCGAGAATCGGGGGAGACCACCTGGACTATGTAGGGGGCATGATCAATCCCTGGTCCGTGTTCGTAGACGGCGAAGTCAGACCCGAACTTGATTCCTGGCGTCACGACGAAGCCGTCCTCTCTGAGCTTCCTGTACACCTGGAACTTCTCTGCGAAGTCTGGGTACGAGGCCTCACACGCCTCGTGGAGCTGCTTTGGGGTTAGCTCCTTCCCCGACTGATCCTCTACCTCGAGCGTCTTCTTGGTGACGAGGTAGTACCCCTCCATGAGGTCGAGGATCAGGGGGGCATCGAATTCGAAGTCCTTGGGCTTCGGTATCCCGAGGGGCTTGCCGTAGTACCCTTCCCTGAAAAGCCTCCTGGAAGCGTCTATGTCCCATACGACTATCCTGTTCTCGAAGAGTCTCCCCTTCGCCCTCTGCCTCGGCATGCCTACATGCCCAGGGCTAGGATGGTGCTGGCATCCGAGGCGTCAAGCATGGCGTCCGCACAATCCTCTATGGCCTCTACGACTTCTTTGACCGTTATCAGCTCCTTAACGTTTGTCGCCGTCTTCATGACGGTGGCGACCAGCTCCCTGTAGTCGTTGTCAACCGATCTCTCTATCTGCTGCACCTGAGTGGCCATCTGAATGGACTGCTCGGGATTGATCGAAAGAGCCCTGATGCTCTCGTTCAGTTTGGATATGCCATCTATGAGGAGACCAAGCAGAGAGGTAATCGAGTCCTTGTACTTCTTGTTCCGAACCGACGACTTCTGAAGCTGCGACATCTTGAAGGCTACGCCGTTGATGTATCCGAATATGTCCTCCACGGCAAACGCGGCCCGGAGAAGGTCCTCTCTGTTGATAAGAAGCGTCCCCACCTGTGAGAGCTCCCTGATGAGCGCCGTCCTCAGAGTCATCACGTCCTCCTCGGCCCTTCGGACCTTTTCGATTGCGCCGGAGACCTGGGTCTTGTCTCCCTTGACGAGCCCGTTGAACTCCTCGAGGAGCACCCTGCTCGCGTCCAGGACACGCCTCATCTCGTCCTGGAGAACTACAACGGTCCTACGTCTTGCTTGGGTTTCCCCTTCTTGACCCGACACTTAATCCGCTCGCTCCAACCTTTGAAATTGTTTGGATTTAAAACCGAGGCAATAATCGGGGGCGTTCCTGGAAATAATTCAATCTATTCTGGAGGTTTTCACAATTTATTGTTGTTTTCCCGGGACGCCGACACTGCGGGGCAGAGCCGGGTGAACGACGATACCTGAACGTGGGGAGCGGGCTAGGTGCCCTTGTCTTCCGTGGACTGCTGTGCTTGCCTGATCTGTTCCCTCGCCGAAGATGCGAAGATCGATGTGAACTCCATCGGGAAGATGTACTTTGTGGACGGAGACGCGCCGAGGGCCTTGAGCGTGTCGAGGTACTGCAGCGTCATGGTCTTCGAATCGATCCCCTTGGCCGCGGAGTAGATCTGGTTGAGGGCTCCGGCGTACCCCTCGGCCCTAAGGACCGCAGCTTGCTTGTCACCTTCCGCCCGAAGGATGTTTGACTTCTTCTCTCCTTCAGCCACCAGGATAGAAGCCTCCCGCTTGCCGTCCGCCTCCGTGACCGTGGCTCTCCTGGTCCTTTCGGCGGACATCTGGCGGACCATCGCCTCCTGGACGTCCTGCGGAGGCCTGATCTCTCTGATCTCTACGTTCGTGACCTTGATCCCCCACCTCTCGGTGACCTCATCCAGTTTCGTCCTGAGGACCTGGTTGATTTGCTCCCTCTTCGCCAGCAGTTCGTCCAGAGGGATGTCGCCCACCACCGCCCTGAGGGTGGTCGTTGCGATGCCTATTGAAGCGCCTTCGAAGTTCTGGACCTGGACGATGCTCTGAGTAGCTTCAATGACTTTGTAGTAGATCAGGAAGTCTATGTCGGTAGGGGCGTTATCCTTCGTTATGCACGTCTGGTGTGGGACCTCCAGGAAGCGCTCCCTGAGGTCCACCTTGTTGATCCTGTTGATGAATGGTATGATGAAGACGACTCCCGGTCCTCTGGCCCCTATCAGCCTCCCGAGCCTGAAGACCACTATCCTCTCGTATTCACGCACGATCTTGATGGCGGTGGCTATGAGCCCGATTATGATGATTGCAACTATCGCGTAGATCACGTAATCTATGATGTCGCCCGTCGTCTGCAGGGCGACGGGGCCCAGGAGGCTCACTTTTCCACCTTCTCTACCGCAAGAGTCTGCCCCGTCACTCCTTTTACCCTTATCGAATCCCCGCGCTGCAGGTCCTGGGCGGAGGTCACGCTCCACTCCTCGGACGCGACCATTGCCACTCCCCTTTCACCCACTTTCAGGTCGGACTCCATTCTCCCCTCTTTTCCGATCAGGACGGTGGGCTCGTTCACCTTTGGTCTCTTCTTTAGCGCGTCGCGGATCGACCTGAGGTATATGCTCCCCACGACAACTGTGACCCCCAGTGCGACTAGGAGGCCGTAGGTTATGTCAGGGATGCCGGTGAATGTGCCCGTAGGTGGCGGCGTCGACGATGTCGATGGAGCGGCGGCCGCCGGTGGGAACTGATAGATCAACAGGAAGCCTATTATGAAAATCACCACGCCTACGGTCGCACTTATGCCGTGAGCCGTCTTCACCTCAAGGAAGATGAATGCGGCCCCTATGATCATCAGGATCACAGCAAGCGGGGACGCCCCGAAAACTCCCAGCCCGAAAAGTGCCGCCACGATGACCGCGACGCCTACGACGGAGAGTATGATGGTCGGATGGTAGATGTCGAAGAGGACGGCAAAGACGCCCAGCAGGAAAAGTAGGCTGGACACGTTGGGGTTGCTGAGGACAGAAATCAGCGAGGACCGGATTCCTGGCGTGTTCACAGGGGTGTTGGTGGGGACACCGAGAAAGGTGAGCGCGCCCTGCACCGTGGAGGAGTTAATCACACCGTTGATTACGTGCTCCGCGAGAGCCTGGTCTTCAGGGTAAGACACCCCGTTGGTGACCATGAGCCCGGTGGCGGTAGAGTTCCTGCCGTTTGACTGGGCGAGCGTCATCATGTAGGATGCGAACGCATTGATGTCCTTCGTCATCGTCGTATTCTCCTCCCCTGTCGGAATCCCCGAGACGATGGGGGTGGCGGAGCCGATGGTGGTGCCTGGCTCCATGTAGATGTCGTTGGAGGACTCGGCTATGTAGGATCCAGCGGAGAAGGCGTAACCGCCCTGCGGGGCGACAACGGTCGAGAAGTTGCCTCCCCACTGCTGGTAGTCTTCGATCGAGGAGATCATCGACTCCATGCTCGCCCCGTCACCGCCATTTGTGACGAGGACGAAGATCAGGTGACCAGCGCATATGGACTCCGCGTTGCTCACCGTGGTTGCCATGAAGTCTGCGGTGCCGGGGTCGATGTCCGCGTTCAGGGAGGCCACGTAGTACGCGCTCTTGTTTGAACAGGCCTGGCTCTGGGCGTGAGAGACAACCAGCGGTGCCGCGAATGCAATCAGGATAACGATGAGCAGGAGCCCTATTATCCTCCTCATTCCACTGGCAGGACAGTTCCACTCTCTGATAAACAGTATCTTGGAGACACGCCAGAGCTACCCTGGTCAGCGAAGGCGGAACGCTCTGGGGCGGGGCCTGGTTTTCCGGCCCCCGTGTGGCATGAACGGAAAGGTGACAGACTTACATACCGTCCAAGCAAACCCTACACTGGTCGGGATGGTTAAGCCCAAGGTTACTGTCATGGACCACCCGATGGTCGTGGAGCAGCTCTCGCTCGTCCGCGACAAAAGGACTTCTCAGATCGCGTTCAGGAAGGCGATCTACAGGCTCGGCAGGTTCATGGCCTACGAGTTCCTGAGGACGATGGAGATCCAGGAGTTCACGGTCGAGACGCCTTTGGGACCCGCGAAGGGGGGACAGATCAAGGGGAGGGACAGGATCGTGATCATACTTGTCCTGAGGGCAGCGATACCATTCGTAGAAGGGATGTACAAGAACTTCCCGATGGCGAGGACCGGTGTAGTGAGCGCGTGGAGAGGAAAGCCCCCGGGCTTTCCAATCGAGGTGAGCTATGCGAAGATCCCCGAACTGGGGAAGAACGATGTGGTCGTAATAGCCGACCCGATGCTTGCCACCGGGCACACGCTGAAGGAGGTGGCAAAGCGGGTTGTGAAACAGGGGCACCCAAAGAGGCTGGTCTTCTTCTCTGTCATCGCGACGAAACAGGGGATAGAATATGTGGCGAAGGATTTCCCACGGGCCGAATTCTATACGTGCGCCATCGACCCGGCGTTGAACGACCACGGGTACATAGTGCCCGGTCTTGGGGATGCAGGGGACAGGTCCTTCGGGGCACCTCACTGAAACGCTTCTGTATCCACCGGCTTCCGGCAACGCGGCGAAGGAATTGGGCCGGAGTGCTGACACCACCAGTGAATGTATGTGAGGAACGAGGGATGGTAGAATACTAGGCGTCCGTGACTTCGCCCGTTTTGAAGTACCTACCCCTTATAGAAGCCGATTTTCCAGCCCGACTTGCGTTTCAAGAGAATGGAAGTTGTCTCTGACTTCGACGGCACACTTGTGAACATAGACACGGTTGAGTACCTGCTGGCTCAATATTCTAACGGAGACTGGCAGAGATACGATCATCTGTACGAAAGAGGAGAGATATCGCTGGAAGAATGTCTGCGCCAGCAATATAGGATGATAAGAGAACCTAAGCAGAAGCTCATTGATGCCGTTGACGGCGTGACCTCCTTCAGGGCAGGTCTCGACGATTTGCTCGCATTTTCTGGGAGGGAAGGAAACTCCTTCACCATCGTGAGCGCAGGGCTGGATTTCGTCATAAGTCACCTGCTCCGGCGAAAGAGTGTCCAGAACCAGATCGTGGTCTTGGCGCCCAGGTCCAGGCCAACGTCACGCGGCATCACCTTGGATTTCTCTCGACTCCCGCGGGGAGATTCATCGAACTTCAAGAGCAATGCTGTCCGGTCGATCAGAGCCAAGGGCAAGAGGGTCGCCTACATCGGGGATGGATTCTCAGACTTGGAAGCGATTAAGGAGGCTAACATCGGGTTCGTGATCAAGGGTTCGAGGCTCGCTGAGCGGTGCAGGAAGTACGGCGTCCCGTGCCATGAAATCGTCGGCTTGGAAGAAGTGACGTGCCACCTGACAGGTGCGGGAACTCACGGTCGCGGGGATGTTGTAGCCAGGAGCGCCTGACCTTCTCGGGGCGAGAACAGGCACGCCCGGGACCGGCGCCGAATCCTCCGTCGGACAGTCCGGTATCAGGACTTCAGAGGGGATTCTGTGTACAAGTGTTCATGACTGGTTCTGTCATGAGGACCAGACTCTCGCCTGCCAGCCTTGCTCCTGCATGTCGCACCCGGCTCACTCTATCCGCTTGATCTGCTTCTGATACATGCTGACGACCTCCTCGACCGAGGTGGCATCTTCCGGCGCCTTGTCGTCTCTTATCCTCCCCGTGAACTTTGGGAAGCGCAGCGATATTCCAGCTCCGGGGCGTATGCGCCCCATCGCAGCTGTGTGAATCGGCGAGAGGGTGAGCTCTGCTGCGATCGTCTCTATTACCATGTGAGGTCTGAACCACACGTCGGGGGAGAGGTTTGACTCCACGTTCGCGGGCTTGACGTGGCTCTCGTAGGGCTTCAGGAGCTTAGGAATCCGCTCAAGGTCTGCGTCGGAGAAGCCCGTGCCTATCTTGGCCACGCTTGTGTAGAGCGCGCGCTTCTCGTCATGCGCCCCGAGGAGATAGGTCCCATAGGTCCCGGCCCTTCGCCCCCGGCCGTGGAAAGCCCCGATGACGACGAGGTCGATGGTGTCGGTCAGTTCGCTCCTGTATTCGCGCTTCAGCTTGATCCAGGCGAACTCTCTTGCACCCGCCCTGTAGCCTGAAGCCAGGTCCTTGATCACCAGGCCCTCGCATCCGTTCTCGATGGCTTCCTCCATGAACGTCTCGATTCTCCCCGGGTCTGAACTTCTGATCGCCGGGACAGGTCTCGTTCTGTCGGTCCGCTCGACCGTTCCTTCCAGTTTACTCCGCCTGTAGGTGTAGGGCCTCCCCGTGAGGTCAGAGCCGGCGAAAAGGATGTCGAAGAAGTTCAGTGCGATCGGATAGTCCTGAATCGCCTGCTCCACTCCGTGCTTGCGTCTCCTGTGCATGAGCTCCTGAAATGGCAGGTACTCCCCCGTGTCCTCGTTGATGGCGACCACCTCCGCTTCGAGGATCGCCTTTCTTGCTCTCACATGTTCCCTGACCAGACCGACCGCGTCCGGATAGTTACCTGTGATCGATTCGAGCCTTCGAGAGAATAGTCTCACCGCATCCCCATCCTTGTGAATCTGAAGCCTTTCCCCGTCGAGCTTGTACTCGGCAGCCACCACTTTGTTACCCATCTTCTCGACGATGGCTGCGGCTGAGCCGAGTCTCTCCGCGAGCATGGGCCTGATGGGCACCCCCACCTCGACCTTGATCGATTCAATCCCTTTGAGCCCCTTCGTCGCGACCGTTGAGACCACGAACCCCAGGTCGGGGTGGACGTTGTATGCCCTCTCGATGCTTCCTCTCTCCCCCTTCCCCCCTAGGAAGGCGCTAGCCGCCGCGTCCAGCACGGTGTAGTCTGCCACCCCGAGCCTTAGCTCCCCCGTCACCGTCCTCATGATGAACTTCGCTTCCTTGGGGGTCGCGTCGTTGAGGAGGGAGCCGAGCTCTTTCAGCTTGAGATCTATGGAACCCGACCCGCTCTGCTTCGCGGTTCTTAGGAGCGTGTCGTACACCCTCCTGAGCGTGAGCCTTTCGCTGAATAGGGTCCCCTGCCCCTTGGTCTCTAGGAGCTCTTCTGCCGCGGTCCCGATGTCGCCGTACTTGATATAGGTCGAGTACACTCTTTCGGACGAGAGTCCGGCGGCAGAAGAGACCGCGCGCAGGGCGAGTTTCTCTGCCAGTCCGAGCTCAACACCTTCGTAGTCTGGCCGCAGCTTGCCCTGGGTGAGGTACACCAAGAGGGGGAGCTCATCCCTCGGAGCCATCTTGAGCAGCTCTGCGAGGACTCGGGTCATCTCGTTCCGGCCTGAGATCCCCTCGAGCTCCTCGTACTTTCCGGCGACCTCGGAGTACTCCAAACACTTGAACGCCTTTCAGCTGTTTAATCTCCTTTTCCGGCGGACGGGATGGTTAGGGATCAGCCGCACTCCGACCGGTGACAGGAATCCACGAGGCGGAATCGACGCGATGTCCTGCAGCTCACTTTCAGCCCAACCCATGCGCAACCTTCGGAGAGCGTCAACGGAACATTCCTGGCCGGTTCGTATCTGGCCGCTTGCTCCACAGAGTCCTTTTATCGGAACTCCAGAGCATCGGACTTCGTGGCGAACGCCGCTGGTCCTGACCATCCGAAGTACTCGGTATGTGTAACCACAAAGAACGATTTCCCGACGGTGAAGGCATCGCTCGATGCACTGGTTGCGAACACAAGCAGGGCCGACACGGAAATAGTGGTGGTCGACGCCGAAAGCACCGACGGCCAACTTCCCGTTCTGCAGCAGTACGCGTCGTCGGGGCTCATCAAACTAATCGTGACCAAGTGCAACAGGGGAGAAGGGAGGCAGATCGCTTTTACCGAGTCATCGGGGGAGTACGTAATAGCCGGCATTGACACGGATGACGTGGTCGGTCCCGGGCTGCAGCAGCTGCTGGCACTCTACCACAAGGAGTACGAAGGGGTGGTCTTGCAGGCGATAGGCGTCACCATAGCACCTAGAAAGTTGGTCGATTCAATTGGAGGATGGAAGCCCCTTGCCAGGGCGGAGGATTACGACTTCTGGAAGCGCGCCGAGGACCGCGGCCTTCTCCGCAGGGTCTCCTTCAGTCCCTTTGCAGTGAGAGTCAGGCGACGCCATACCGTCACGCACACCATGCGTCAGCTATGGATGTACGCCGAACAGGGGCGGACCCCCATCGTGTCTTGGAAGTGGGAACCCGCCTGGGCGTTGATACGTTTCGCCCACTATCTCAGGAAGCTCGGGAGAGGTGGTCCCGGGCGAAACAATCCAAGAAATCCTTAATTGCCGACCGCGAAGCGCCTTCGTCGAAGGCATTGGGTGGGGTCAAGAAGAAGTCTCTGGCTTCGATGGAGAAGTCCCAGGAGTCTACCGAGTCAGCGGGGGAGCAGGCGGGCCCATCGAAGGGAAAGAAGACGAAGGAACAGAAGGCTGCGCCAGTACAGAAGCGGCAGCTGGCTTTCCTCCCTCCAAAGATGAGTGACGCCGAGATGATGAAGAGCCTCGCTCCCCTGAAAGCCATCACGGTCTACAGCGTGTCGAGAGCGCTGGGCGTGAACGCCTCGGTCGCTTCTGGCCTGCTCAAGGAACTTGAAGCGAAGTCGGTAATCATGAGGGCGGGGGGGTTTAGCGGCCATGGCGTCTGGAAAATCCGGTAACGCGGTCCTCTCTACTATTTAGCGAAATCAATGTCGATGACTGACTGCTTCTCTCAGCAGGAACCCAAGTCTGGGCCGGCGCCTAAAGAACATGCGATAAGCAAAACACGCGACTCCTTGCGGCTCCTCGAGCGAGTGAAGCAAGCACATCCCTCCCCCTAGGAACGTGTCTTACAATGCGCCGGGAGAGTTAGATCGTGTTCGCGGCTGATGGTATCCTGCGCCCGGCCCACTCGTACAGCACGATCGCAGGGATGCAGGGAATCGCAAGGATTACCCATACAGCCAGGGGGTTCGCGATGCTCGACAAGACGATCCCTCCTGCCAGGGGAGCGAAGCTGTTTCCGATGCCGCTGAAGAGGCCAAAGACCCCGTTGTAGGAGCCTATCTCTGTTGCAGGAGCCATGTTGGAAGGCAGGGTCATCGAAGGGATGGCGCCGAGGTTCTCGCCGAATGTGAGCAGGACGACGAAGGCGAACACAGCAACTATTGCGGCTCCGGAGAAGAGACTGATACCCCCCAGCGCAAGGAAGGAGATTCCCATCATCGCCACTGCAAGGACCGCCGAGGAGGTGTGCTTGCGTCCCACCATGAGCTTGGTCATGGGGCTCTGGCCTAGGACGACTATCACCCCGTTCAGCGCCAGAGCGACCCCCAGGATGGCGTAAGGGATCAGCAAGACTGTGTTCGTGAAGAGTGGAAAGGTAGTCCCCCAGTTCCCGTACACCAGCCCTGAAAAGAGGGACGCGAAGCAGAGGACCAAGAAAGTCCTGTCACGAGCCAGGACCCGGACGCTCTGACCCAGCGACCCTGGCCGGGCCAAGGCTCCGGTTGCCTTCTCGGGGTCGACCCTCTGGGACCGGGCGCGGTCATACGGGGATGGGTCCAGGGTTGCGAGGAGGAAGAGGGTGGAGGTCGTGAGGATCCCCGTGGCGAGCAAGCCCGTATCGGCGAACCCCAAGAAGCCTATCAAGACGCCCCCGAGCGCCACGCCGACCGTGAAACCCGCGTTGAACCCTATTCTCACCCAGGTGTATGCCATCGATCTTTGCGCGACCTCGGTCAAATCTGCGACATAGGCAGACGCGGCGGGGCCCGCCATCGACCCCGCCGCTCCAGCCAGCCCTCCGCCAAGGAGCACACCGGGGACGGAACCACGTACCATGCTTATGGCTATGAGGAGGACGGAGGCCGCTTCGCCCCCGAGTGAGAGCAAGAAGACTCTACGCCTACCTACCCTGTCGGCCACCAGTCCTCCGAAGGGACTAATGGCCAGAGGGACGGCGCTGACGAGGAGAATCAGGGCGCCGATTTCGGCGTATCCGACACCCGCGACGTTCTTCAGGTAGAGCGACAGGAAGGGATAGACCATCGCTGCGCCGAAAAGGCGCACCCCGGAGCCGAACCCGAGGAGGCGGATGTTCTTGTTCAATTGATGGGCGACCCCGGTTGGATTGTTCATACTCCACTCACGTCAGGCGATTACCCGAAGAGAGCCCGGTCACTCGTCCTCTCAAGCGGTTGCTCGGAAGAAATCTGCCCTAGCCTCCGGGACTACCTACATTCGGACACACGGGGGCATCGGGTACGCTATGGTTCGGCCGAGCCACTCTACTTTCAGCCTGAAGGCACCCCAATCAGTGCAAGGTGGACCACGTCCCCTCGTGCTATCGAATCGAACACCTCCATTCCGGATTCCACCTTCCCTACGGGGTTCAGAGGCCGCTCGCTCCTAGCATCTCCCAAGAATATGCAGATCAACCCCCCCGAAGGGAGGTAAGCGACGTCCCCTCGTACGAACCGGGTCTTCGACTTCTCGACCCCGACCCTGAGGTCAGTAAAGAGACAGACCATCGAAGGCTGGAGGTTGATCCTGCTATCACTCGGAAGGCTCCTCAGGATCGTGTTGACCGTCACGGGGGCGAGATGCCGGTAGAACGACAGGGTCCCCCTCCCCTTGCCTCCCACGGTGGCCTCGCACTCGACCCTAGAGACCGAACCCGCCGCAGGGGGTGGCTGACCAGACATCCGGCCGCCCTCGAGCGCGACCCTTAATCTGTTTTTTCGGGGCTAAAGGAAAAAGACTTATCTTCCGACCCGGTCGGGCGAAGCCAACCCCGAGGCCCCCTGATGTCCCCTGTAAAGGCAGTTAAGAAGGCTAAACAACCGTCTCTGGCCGAATTTGAGATAAAAATCGGACCTCCGAAGCTTACCCGCTTCGAAAGGGCGCGAATCGTCGGCGCGAGGTCTCTCCAGATAGCCATGGGCGCTCCTGCCTTCATCCCCATGGAAGGGCCGTACAAGGGGCCCATCGATACGGCGATGTTGGAGCTGGAGGCAGACGCCCTCCCCATATCCATCAGAAGGTCGCTCCCAAACGGCGTAACGCAGGACATTCCTATTAGGGCGCTCGCGAAGTAGCTCTGGTCTCACGTAATGGTCACGCCGAAGATTTTCGTTGCTGAATCGTTGCCCGACGAGGCAAGGCGTGTCCTTTCACCCTTCGAAGTGCATGAAAGGGAGGCGGAAGACACTGTTCTTGCCGAGTGCCAGGGGCTGATCTGCTGGCCCTCTCGTGCAAAGCCGACGCTCCTGCTCAAGATGAGGGGGCTGAAGATGGTTCAGACGCTGTCCGCCGGTGTGGACGCCCTCGACTTCAGATCTCTGCCTTCCGGTGCGCAAGTCTTCTCGAACGCGGGAGCTTTCACAGACGCCGTAGCCGAGCATGCGTGGGGGCTGCTCCTCGGCGTTGCGAAGGGTATTCACCAGCGAGGCGTTAAAGTCACCCCCAGGGCGCTCAGGGGGAAGACTCTCCTCGTGGTGGGAGCGGGAGCCATTGGTACTGAGGTGGCAAGGCTCTCGAAGTCAATCGAGATGAAGACGATCGGCGTGTCAAGGTCGTTCAAGGCGGGAGATTTTTTCGACGAGAAGCACCCCATATCTTCATTGGCGGAGGACGTGGGAACCGCGGACGCAATTGTCATCACCCTCCCCCTGACCAATGTCACGAGAGGGATGTTCGACTACGAGATGCTCTCGAAGGCCAAGGAGAACGTCGTGGTGGTTAATGTCGGGAGGGGGGAGACCGTGGACGAGAATGGGATCCTGAGATGGCTCAGGGAACGGCCTGAGAGTAGGTTTGCAACAGACGTATTCTGGAATGAAGGGGGCAAGGAGGTGTTCACGACCAGGGCGTGGGACCTGCCGAACTTCGCCGGGACACTGCACAACTCAGGGGCCCCCATTGGTGAAGACCTGAAGGGGCCGAAGGTATCTGCGGCGTTGAACGTCAGACGGTTCTTCGACTCAGGAGAAGCCCTGAACCGCGTGGAAATCAGCGAGTATCTTTGAAAAGAACTCGTCCAGGTAGAGCTTCCGGCGCTCTGGTGGTTGGAGCCAGCCGCCTGTTTTCCTTCACCTAGATCCGCCCAGGGGACTAGAAGCGTCGGCGCCTTGTACACCTCTATAGAATATTCGGCGCCCTTGGGAAGGAGAGCTATTTGGAACAGCTTATGTTCGATGTTCCCATCGGTCCAGATGCCAGCGGCGTGTTCCTCCACGGATAAGCGGTTAAATACGCGTCGGGGTGGCGTGCCGAACAAGGTCAGACATATGCCAAGAAAGAAATCCGACACAAACGAGTCAGAGGGACACAAGGTCGCGGAACAGGCCACAACACCAGCACAGCAGAGCGCACCATCCCAGCGGTCAGCACCATACAACCACATATTCGTTGGCCAGAAGCCTGTGATGAACTACGCGATGAGCGCACTCATCCAGCTTACTCAGGCCGGCGAGGTGGTCGTGAAGGCCAGGGGGATGGCGATCAGCAGAGCCGTCGACGTGGCAGAAATCGTCACAAAGAGGCTGGGCAATGGTCAGTTCAAGGTCAAGGACATCGGAATAGACACCGAAGTCGTTGGCGAGGGCCCAGAAACAAGGAATATCTCCTCTATCGAAATAGTCGTCGGGAAGTAGCATCGAAACCATACCATCCCTTTAGCACTAGAGGGTCAACACGCCAAGCGGGAGCTGTACCCGGAATGATCAACCGACCTGCCAAACAGTAGACGCCCCGCCCAACGAACTGCATGTAGGTGGTGCCTGAAGTCCCGTTCCACTTCGAATGGCACGCTGCAAGACTGGAGATCGCTAGGGATCCTTCCGCCGGTAGTGCGCCTTGTTCGTGTGGGATGGCACGTGAGGGGTGCAAGCTCCCCACAGACGACCGGATGGGACTCTCCGCCTACCGAGATGCGACAAGCGACGATTGACACACTGCGCCCAGGTGATCGCTGCCGTTACACGCGCCGCTGCCGTCTAAACCATGTCTACGATCTGACGGGGAGCCGAGGCGTAACTTGCTGGGGGACTGAAGGCTCGACCGCGAGTTGACTCGAACTCACTTCTCTCATGACGTCAACGCAGACGCTGCAGAGCGGGACAGGCGGGTAGCCGGACACGAGAAGGACTCTGATGCCCCTCTTTGGCTTGTTGTTGATTTCCTTTCTCCTGGCCATGTCGAGCAGCTGGGCCTGTACGTCGTAGTACAGCATGCCTACAGCGATCATGAACTCCAGCCCGTCGAACAGCTTCAGTCCTTCGAAGCCGTGTTTGTATCCGCCGTGGTCGGCCCCTTTGCCCCCTTCGCTCCCGATGCGCCTGCGCCACTTCGTCTCGAACTGGTCCACCATTCTACTCAACAGTTCCCTGTCCGCCTTGTCGAAAGGAGAAAGTGCGCCGAAGCCGGGTACCTCCCCTTCTCCCTTTCGGAGGACCAGGGCTGCGTCCTCGAGCCAGTCGACAGTCAGCTTCTTCGCGTCGGCGATCTCTGCCAGCAGCTTGTTCGGAGCTGAGATCTCTCCCAGCAGTCCGTTCGCGATCCGAATGGACTTGAACTGGTCGGCGTTAGAGGTCACGAATTTGAAGTCAAATTCCTTGAGCTCCTTGGGGACCCCCTTCCGCCACGCGTCAGCCGATTGGTTGAAATCCTCTTTGAACCGGGCGATCTGGGACATCTGTTGCAGAATCTCTCTTTCTCTGGTTGTCTCCACGTCCGCAAAGGCCGAGACTTCGGCCTCTGACCTGTGGCAGACCCAGCAGCGCGACTCTTCTGACATGGTCATAACACTCCCCCCGGAATCGATTAAAGCATAATTTCCGTTTTGGTGGGGAACAGTATGGTGCTTTCTTCCATATCGGCGATAGCTATTCCGCTTCAACAGGCTCTCCAGACTAGTAGTCAGGAGGCAGGGACAGTAACAGCAACTGTAACCCCCTGGTTCGGCGAGCCCAGCGGAAGCTTCGTTTCACATACGCTTCATTCCCCTTCGGAGCGTGGTCCCTGGTCTCTGTCGCGCCTTCGGGAACCTCGGCGTCAGTCTGTTACAGGCTCGCCGACCTTTTCCGTGTCGAAATGCTCTTCAGACCACTGGTGTCCGCAGTGCTTGCACCTGTAGGTGTAGCTAAAATCGTCGACCTCGACGACCAGGGGCACTTCAGATTCGAGCACCATTGGGCCGGGTGTAGCGGGAGTGTATTCCTCGGCATCCGACTCTACCTCCTGGCGGTCTACGAGTTTCTTCTTGATCAGTCTAATCTCGAACCTTCGACCGCACGCGGGGCAGTGTCGGAAGAATGTCCTAATTTCCTCTGCCAAAGCTGACGGCACAGGACTCGTCGCGCATTATTTAAGACGGCCGCAGGCAGAGAAGGCGTAGGGCACGGCCCTACTCTTTCGTTCCGTAGACCCTACAGAGCAGGAGTTTCTCGTTCCTTGTAAGCCTCTTTATCTGCGCTTCCCGCCTAAGGGCGCTCCCTCTATCGTTCGCCCTTTCTGCATGACCTAGCGTCACGGGAAGCCTGGAGCGCGTGTACTTTGACGCTCTTCCCGAAAGGTGGGCCCTCAACCTGCGGGGGAGGTCACTAGTGCAACCGGTGTAGAGCGACCCGTCGGAACATTTCAGTATGTAGACCCAGTATGCCCCCAACCCCCTCACCCTGCGCTTCGAAGGATAGATCACTTTCGGACAGTGATAACAATAGTTTACTACGACGTTTATGCATTTAGCGTCGATGGTCTCAAGAGCGGACGGCGTCCGGTACGCGCTGGCCTTCGCCTGGACGTTTGTACCCGTCTATGTCACAGAGAAACTCGCCGACTTCTTCTTTCTGACGGATGATACACCCTCCTTTTACTTCATGTCTGGCTGGCGGCTAATCTTGTTCATTGCATTCGCCCTCGGGGGATCGGTGGCCGCGGGCGCCCTTACCAAGCGAGTGTGGGGGTCGGCAGTGATCCAGTGGGGGGCGGTGGCGAGTTGCATGCTCCTCTTCTTCTATCTCTGTGACCCGAGGGTCTGCTTCTCTGCCGGACCCGACGGCCTCGAGCCCCTGCGACTAGGCGTGTTTCTGGGCTCCATCTCGTTTTCAGGCGTCACCCTGGGGGTTGCGGCGCGGCACGGGAACGAATCCTCCTCCTCAATGCTTGCGGGGGGGTTCTTCGGCATCGTCGCGATAGGGTTCTATCCCGTTGTGTTCACTTTCGCGGGTGCCAAACTCCTCAGCCCCTTCGCTCCCTGGGCGTCGGGGGCGATCCTTGCAGTCGCGGCGTTCCCGGTCTCCGTCACGACCGCCATCAGGGGCGGTACGAGGAGAGGGGCATTGCTCCCGGTCCTGTCCATGGGGTTCCTGCTCCTGATCTCGTTCGGAATTGCGGTGGCGTATCTGCAGAGCGTCCTGGTGGACATAGGGGTCCTAGTGTTCTGCGTCGTCGCCGCGGCCATGGCCGGAGCCGAGTTGACCAGGAAGAGGAAGGGACTGGTAATCGCGCACAGATCCAAGTTCTCCGTCCTGCTCGCTCTCGGGATTGTGCTTGTGCTCGCTCTGATGCTCCTGACGACCCCGGACGCCGTCAACGGTGTGGTTCCAGCTCCCGGGTCGACGACGGCTTTCAGTCAGGGAACCCCCGTCTATTCGGGAGCTTTCATGGAAGGGCCCGCGGGCCATTCGGAGGGAGCGGGGGTCACCGTCAGCTTCGCTGGGACGAACTCCTCATCCATCCAGCCTGACAACTACCTTTCTGCGGGAATGGGCATACACGCGGCGGGGTGCTGCGTCGACGGAATTGACTACTCCTACAGATACGACCTGATACTCTTCCGCTCCGGGAACGAGTCCATGCTGGCAACGGCCTGGGAAGTGTGCGACGACAACGCGGCCTGCGGAGGACACTCCTGGAAGGTCCTGATGTACTCACACGTGCTGAGCCTTGGGAAAGGAGACCTCGACGGGAACACGACTTTGAGGATGACGTGGTTCCAGGGCGCAGGCGGTTCGGGGGTCCTTTGGTCGTATTCGGAGCCGGGTCAGGGGGTTCGCAACTTCACCTCGTTTGCACCCCCTTCTGCAGAGAACCGCGATTTCAACACCGGTGTATTGGAGGGGGGGACGCTCAACTCCGGCCAAAAGGCTAGCTATTTCTTTCAGTTCGGCGTGATGAGCCGCTACTCCATAGGGCACGGTGGATGGAGGGTCGTCTTGACCTGCCCGTCGGTCCAGAACGTCACCTGGGCATGCGTGAACCACGCCATGACGCTCGACGGCAGCCAGTCCTTTTGGAAGATCTTCTGGAGGTGGGGAGAGGACTACCAGGGCATGTCCGTTGGCAGCCCGCGGCCAGGAGAAATCGAGTTCGGATATGCGAACGAATCCACGCCAAGCTTCCAACAACTCTGGTAGCAGGCAGTCGAGGGGCGTTGCGTCGGGCCTCGGTATATTTCGGGGAACAGTTTCTGGTTTTGGGGGGGATATGTTTTTAAGATAAATTCAGCGGACATGTTTTTAACAAAAAGTTGGTCGACACTCGCACGCAGCCCGTATCACGAGCGGGCGTTGCGGCGCCGAGGTTTTCGGACAGAGAGTTGTACAGCCTAGCCGAAAAGTATGGCACGCCGTACTTTCTGATGGATGAGAACACTATGAGGAGGAAGGTCGCCGACATGGAGCAGGCATTCGCAGATTTCAAGGGCACCTACCGCGTCGCCTACTCCGTCAAAGCGAACTTCAACCCTTCCGTGATCAAGACCTTCGCAAGCGAGGGGATACTCTTCGACCTCACGGCTCCCGGCGAGCTCCTCTTCACTCTGAAGTCCGGAGGGACCGCGGAGAACGTGATGTACACGAGCATCACCGAGACCACCGCCGAGTACGAAGAGGTCCTCAGAACGGGAGTGAGGCAGATCGTCGTAGCCAGCTACAACGGTCTTCTCAACCTGGCCGAAGCGGCTGCGAAGGTGAACGTCGCCGTAAAGACGATGATAAGGGTGAACCCCGAGGTTCACGTCCATGCTGAACTGAGAGGGTCAGTGGGGCACGGGAAGTTCGGGCTTCAGTTCGATGGGCCCGGCCAGGACACCGCCCTCGTGGTGCTGAAGAAGGTCCTCGACACTCCCCTCCTCCAGTTCGAGGGTTTCCACTTCCATCTCGGGAGCCAAATCGAAGACCCTGCCTGCTACGCGGAAGCCATCGAGAAACTCGAGGCGTTCATCCTCGATGCCAGAAGGCAGGTCGGGGAATTCCACGTGAAGACCGTCGATATTGGAGGGGGCCTCCCAGCACCCTATGGAAGAAAAGTACAGACTCCGAAGGACATGGCGCTGAGGATTGTCGGCCAGCTGAACAGCCTCATCGAGAGCTTAGGGGACAGGTTCACCCTGGTGTCGGAAAGCGGCAGGTACCTCACTGCAGAGTCCACCGTCCTCGTTTCCAGAATCGTGAACACGAAGAACTTCGGCGAGAGCAAGTACGTGTACCTCGACGCCGGTTACCATGTACTTCTGGACTCGGCGCTTCTCCGACACGAGTATCCGGTGGAAGTGATCCCAGGGGGGAGGCCTTCCTCGGAGAGGATAGTCCTTGTCGGCAGGCTCTGTGACCCGCTCGACGTCTTCCCCACCTCCGGCAGGTCGAAGCTTGGAGGCGCCGAAGCAGGAAAGCTCGTCGTGTTCAGGGACGTCGGAGCCTATTCCATCGTCATGAACATGCCGTTCCACAGCCAGCCGAGGCCCTACGTCCTGATCCGAAACGGGCGGGGCAATTTCTCGGTCGCCCGCAGAGGACAAGACTTCAATCGCCTCTTCCTCGACGAAGGCGGAGACTGCCTGCCCTCTTAGAAATCCAAGAACTGATTCCTGGGGGATGTCTGCCGATGCGGGCAGCCAGGGTCTTGTTGAGAGCCAGTGATGGCCGGCGGATTATCATCCGGCCGCTAAAGAGGGACGACATTCTTCCGTTGATGAGATTCGCCAACACGCTCTCGAGAGAGAAAGAAACTAACCAGGACCTCGGGATAGTCTCTCTGGACAAGAGAGTGGCGAAAGAGGAAGAACTAGAATTCCTGAATCGAATCATCGCCGGGAGGAGGACGAAGGACGAGATCAGCCTCGCGGCGTTCGATGGCGCAAGGATGGTCGGTCATTGCCACGTGTCCAGACGGAGGCAGCGGGACGTAAGGCACACAGGAATCCTCGGCATCTCCGTGATAGACGGGTACAGGGGGCTCGGAATTGGAAGCAGGCTTACAGCGGAGGTCCTCGAACAGACCCTTAGGGTGGGGGTATGGCTCGTTGAACTCGAGGTCATGGGGATAAACGAAGCCGCCATCGGGCTCTACGAGAAGATGGGATTCCGAAGAGCAGGCGTCATACCGAACAAGATTCTGAGAAAAGGGAGGCACATCGACATCGTCGTCATGTACGCCGACCTCAGGGGAAGCGATAAATTCCTCTCGCCGGCGCGCCGGGAAGTTGACACTCGAAGTTATCATCGGACCCATGTTCTCAGGAAAGACATCGGAGCTGATCAGGCTCGTTGAAAGGGAGGTCTTTGCAAAGAGAAAGGGTGCGATTTTCAAGATCGCCTTCGACAAGCGGTACAGCGCGAGGCAGGTGGTCACCCATAACGGACTCAGGTACGACGCCTACACCGTCGCATCTTCGGTCGAAGGGTTGCAGAAAATCGAGGAGCTCACCGCTTCTCAGGGGCTCGATGTAATAGGGGTCGACGAGGTGAATTTCTTCCCCGAGGCGCTGGTGGGGGTCCTCGACGGGCTCGCAGACACTCGCCGGGTGATAGCGTGCGGGCTCAACCTCAATTTCAGGGCGGAACCGTTCCCCACCACGATGCAACTCGCGGTCAGGGCGGACAGGGTGAGATACCTGAGTGCAGTGTGTGTGGTGTGCGGCCAGGAGGCGACAAGGACCCAGAGGCTGATCGCCGGGAGGCCGGCGCCAAGGGATTCCCCCGTCATCATTGTCGGGGGCAAAGAGATGTATGAGCCCCGCTGCAGGACATGCTACGCTCCCCCCGTCTAGGCCGGGCGAGAATCCTTGTTAACCACCGAGAAGGGACTGTGCAGGACGGTGGCCGAATAGTTGACCGAAGAACCCAGAGATGAGAGTGGGAGACCCTATCACATCAGACTTGCAAGAAAGGACGTGGGCCGCATCGCTTTCCTTCCAGGCGACCCGGAGAGGGTGCCAAGGATCGCCAAGAGGTTCCAGGATGCCAGGGACCTTGGCTCACACCGGGAGTACCGCGCATGGGCCGGGAGGGTAGGGAAAGAGAAAGTGATCGCAATGAGTACTGGGATAGGCGGGCCGGCCGCAGCCATAGCCATCGAGGAGCTGGCTCGTCTCGGGGTGAAGGTCATGATCAGAGTCGGGACGTGCGGCGCCATAACCGCTGAAGTCAGGACGGGTTCCGTCATTATCGCGGACGCGGCGGTGCGGATGGATGGAACCAGCGCCCAGTATGTGATGCCTGGCTACCCCGCGGCGGCAACCCCGGGAGTGGTGATGGCTCTCAGCGAGGCGGCTGCATCGAGGGGAGAAAGGTATGCCGTGGGGATCACCGCTTCGGCTGACGCGTTTTACGCAGGGCAAGGGAGGGAGTCATTCGGAGGATACCTCCCCTCAGGTAGCGCGAGGCTCCTTGACGACATGAGGGGGGCGAGGGTCCTGTGCTTCGAGATGGAGGCGGCCACCCTCTTCACCCTGGGGAGGGTGTTCGGGCTGAAGACCGGAGCCGTCTTCGGGGTCGTGGCGAACAGGGCCACCAACCAGCTCAGGCTCGATGCGGGGGTGGACGATGCCATCGACACGGCAGTGGGTGCGGTCAAGCTTCTGAAGAAGTACGGGGTCTGAAGTCCCCTCTGACCACCTTCATCAGCACGTCGCGCCCCCTCATGTGGCCTAGGGACCCGAGCGCCGCGTCCGCCTCGTTGAACCTCTTGCCGTCGCCCCTTCCTCCTCCGCTTACGAGCAGCGGGACGGGATCGGCGGAATGTCGCTTCAGCGTACAGGGAGTGGCATGGTCACAGGAGACGGCAATGGTCGTGCCGTCGAGGTGCGAGAGCGCCATCGAGAAGAATTCGGCGTCGATCGACTCGATGTTATTCTTCTTGCCCCTCGCGTCCCCGTCGTGGCCAAACTCGTCCGGCCCCTTGATGTGTACGTAGACGACGGTACCATCCTTCAGTTCAGACGAAAAGAGACTGGCCTTCTCCGAGATGTCCTTTCTGTCCTTTATGGGCACCATCCTCATCCCGAGGAGCTTCGCTATGCCTACCTCTGCCGGCATCTCAACCAGGGCAGTCCCGGCCATCCCGTACTTCTCTTCGAAAGACAACAGGGTGGGAAGGTGGTCCCCGGCGTCCCTGAGCAAGACGAGGTTAGCGGGGAGCTTCCCCTGGCGAATCCTTTCCTTGTTCACCTCACTGGAATCGAGAACCCGCTGCGCCTTGCGGGTGAATTCGTTGACCAGCATCGCCGCCCGGCGTGCGCCCTCCTCCCTGGACTCGGGCACGCTGCGCATCACACGATCTGTTCCGGATGCCTCCTTAGCGGCACCGAACCCTCCGACCCTGGCGTAGGCGGGGTCAGTGTTGGAGATGGCGGCATTCAGGGGCTCATCCCCCCTGATAACGAGCACCCCTCTGTACGAAATGGTAGCCCTGAACTCAAAACTTGCGCCTTCGAGCCTGATGCCGTTCAGGTCCTTTGCAAGGAGTTCAGCCTCCTCCTGGGTAAGGTTCCTGCCAGCCCGCCTGTCGACTATCCTGCTTCCCCTCGCGGATGCGAGGTTGGCGCGCAGGGCTAGGTCTCCTTTCCTTACCTCAAGCCCCGAGCCCACTGCCTCAATCACCCCCCTTCCGGGGTACCCCTGCTCGAATGAGTAGCCGAGCATGTTGAACACGGCTATATCCGATTCCGGTGCGATCCCCCTTCCTACTGTGGTGACGGTCCCGAGCCTCGATCTTGCCGCAATCCTGTCAAGATTAGGGGTGTAGGCGGCCTCGAGTGGGGTGGTGTAATTCAGGTTCGGCGCGGGCCTGTCCCCGCAGCCGTCTAGCAGCACATAACCAATCTTCATTGTTAGGCGCGGGCGTTGTCAGTCGTCGCCATTTGATTCTTTCGCGGACCGGGCTCTGCCTTGCAAACGCTTATGTGGCTATCACGTCGCGATGTCGCGTTCATGGTCGAGATCAGGAAAGACTACTTCTCTGAGAGGCTCTCGATCACACTCCCGGACCGGGGTCTCAAGCCAGGACAGGTCATCCCCCAGAAGGCGGAGAAGTGCAACTACTGTGCCGGCAACGAAGAGATGACGCCCCCCGCCGACCTGGTGCTCGTCAAGAGGGGGGACACACTCCTCAAGCAGACAGATTCGGAAGGGGACGTGGTGAAGAACTGGGCCGTCCGGATATTCCCCGCGAAGTATCCCGTGGTGACCCCAAACGCCCCCCCGTCCTACGGGGAGGCCCCGCACTACAGCGAGCCAGCGGTTGGCTATCATTACGTGCTTGTCGCGACCCCAAAGCATGACCAGCCTTTCGCGAGAATCGACGTGGAGCAGTGGACCAACATACTCGCGTCTCTACAGGACAAGGTGAGGTGGCTCTACTCACAGAAGGGCGTGAGCTACGTCCTTGTCTACGCCAATAGCGAAAAGGAGGGGACGCCGACTGCGGTCCACCCGAGCATACAGATGGTGACCACTCCGAGGGTGCCCCCCGCGGTAGAGGAAGAGGCAGAGACCGTCCAGACGTCACTGAACGAACTCGGCGTGTGCCCCATGTGCCAAGTGGTGGGGACGGAGACGGGGGGACCAAGGCAGATACTCGCCACAGACTTCTTCCTCTCCTTTGCCCCCTGGGTTTCTACACACCCCTTCGAGTTCTGGGTGTACCCCAAGAGGCACATGACGAGCATACTGAAACTTTCGCAGAAGGAAATGATGGACCTCGCCCTGATGTTGAGGTCAACTCTGGGAGGGATGTCCAAGGCCCTCGACGCACCCAGCTTCACCATGGTCTTCCACAGCTCCTCGGAGAAGAAGACGACGAAGCAGATTCACTGGCACATCGAGGTCTACCCGAAGAGGGCCCAGTGGACGGGCCTGGAACTCGGCGGAGGAATCTATGTGAGCGACGTGTCCCCTGAAGCCGCTTCCCAGGTCCTGGGGGCAAGCGCCAGAAGGGAGCTCGCTCAGCTGGTGGGTATTCGATAGTCTGCTAGCCGTTTTTGAAGTATTGGAGAGGGACCCTTCACCCCAGACGGCCCTTCTTTACTCCCGCCTTCTTCCTCTCGTTGGCCGTCGAGGCAAAGGCACGCCTTATGAGCCCTTCTTCGGCCCTCCCGAGGGACATCCCCCTCCTCTCCATCATCCTTCTTTGCGTCTCTATTACCGACTCCAGAAGGAGTTCCACGTCCCTCCCGGCCTCCGAATCATGGAAAGTGAAGTTGGGCACATCCTTCGCCGCACGACCGGACACGTGGGAACCTGTGCCGATGGCTCTGCCCGCGTACACCAGCGCGCCAATCGAAAGCTTGGCCATGTCCCCTATGACCGGCCCCAGTTTCAACATCCCGCTGTCTCGCCTCTCCTCCCCAATGTCGACCCTGACGTTCCCGTACGTGTTCTTCAGGTTGCTGAATGTGCACCCTGCACCGATGTTGACCCAGGACCCAACGTATGAATCCCCCACGTAGCCGTGGTGGGCCTTGTTGGTGTATGGGAGTACGACGGAGTTGTCAATCTGGCCCCCTATTCTACAGGACTCGAAGATCGCGGTTCCACCTCCTATCTGGGCGGACATGATTCTCGCCTTGGGGCCTATGTAGCAGGGACCCATGATTCGGCTGAAGCTCTCAATCGACGCACCGCTGTCGACGATGACGGGGCCGAGCCTGACGTCAAGTGTGACATTTGCTTCGATTTCAGCGCCTGAGTCCACCATCACGTTGGCCACAGGGCCCCTGACCTCGACCCCCCTTGGCACCGAAAGCGTCTCTTCGAAGTGCTTCGCCTGTTCTACGATGGCGAGTCCGTTGCTTCCGACCAGGTCCCAGTACCCCTCGAAAAGGGCCTCTGGAGGGGTGGCCACTCTTTTCACTCGCTTCGCAAGTGAGGAGGCCCCCTTCTTCGATATGACGCCGGGCTTCAGGGAGACCGAGTCCAGCCTGGCCGCGACCAGGGTCCCTTTGCACATAGCGACGAACGGCTCGGACCAGGAAGCTGAAATGATGAGCCCCTCGCTCGGCCTCGCCCTGGCGTTAACAAGCACTGTGGAGCCGTAGAACCTTTCGTTGTACGCGTGGCCGGTCGCCTCTTTGGAGACGGCCGCGAGCTCGGGCCTCCCCCAGAGGCTCACGTCGGTGGCATCAGGGACCTTCTCCACCAGCGCCTCCAGGAGCCTTTTCGTCCCCCAGTGCAGGAGGCTCGCGTGCTTTAGGAGGGTGAGAGGGCCGAACCCCGCGAGCCCGTCGTCTTCGAAGATGACAACCCTCATGGCGGGGCGAACCAGCTACAGGAGCCTGCCCATCTTCTTTGTGAACTCATCGTTCGCTTCCCTGTATGACTTCGTATCCCCTATGTCAGTGAAGTGTCCACTCATACGCAGGCCATAGACCTTGCCGTGCCTCATCGCCTCCTCGAAGGCCTCCCTCATTCCGTACATCTGGTTCGGGGGGATGAACCTGAGAAACGCCTTCTCCATCACATAGCAGCCGATGTTGATGTATCCCGAGATGACGGGTTTCTCTCTCCATTCGGTGATGAGACCGTCCCCGTCCGTCTCGAGAAAACCGTACTTCAGGTTGGTGCTGTACTTCATCAGGGCGACGGTGGCGAGAGCCGAGTGCGCCGAATGAAAACGCGTCAGTTTCTTCAGGTCCATCTCCAATATGGCGTCCCCGTACACGCACACGAACCTCCCTCGGAGCTTGCTTTCGGCAGACTTCAACTGCCCTGCGATGCCTAGCGGGTGAGGCGAGGCAGCGTACTTGATGTTGACCCCCCAGTCCTTGCCGGCTCCGAAGTACTCCTGAATCGTCTTCCCGAGGTACCCCGTTGTTATGATGACCTCGTTGATGCCGTTCTCCTTCAGCCATAGGATTATGTGCTCAAGGATCGGGCGAGGACCCACCGGAAGCATCGGCTTCGGGAGGAGGAGGGTGTACGGCCTCAACCTCGTGCCCAGGCCTCCGGCGAGAATGACCGCCTGGATCCTACTGCTCTTCTGCAAGCCTTCCCCTTGGGCTCAGGCTCGCTATTTCGTCCTTATACGCTTCGTCGGTCCCGGAAAGCACGCAGGGGTCGACCACAAGGCCCTTCACTCCGAGCGCCATGACGTTTGAGATGTCCCCTCCTGTAAGCTTCTTCTGGGTCCTCAGGAGAACCGGTTTTACAGAAAGCTTGGTGATCACGCCGAGGGTCGCGTAGTCTAGGACGCTGAACGGGGCGCCTCTGGACTGATGGGGGACTGTGGCGACGTCCACCGCCTCGACCCCCTCCATCTCCGAGAGCTCCCTGACCTGCTCCAGAATGTACCCGGTGGAGATGGCTGTCACCTTCTTAACCCTCTGGTCGGAAAGCACGAACGTAGGCATCTGATGGGCGTACATCTCGACGAAACCGAACGCGCTGGACATTATCCTCTCCCAGTACTCCTCGGTGAGCAACTTGGCCCCGCCTATGAAGAGGCCACACGGGACGGAAACAGTGGAAATCACGTCGTTGATGTAGGCGTCGTGGAGGTCGTAGCTCCCGAAGTGGCTCGGCGACGCGCTCTCGTCCCCGTCTATGTTGAGCAGGACAGCGTCGGCTCCCCCTTCGACTGCCTGGAGCGCCAGAGACGTGCTGTTCTTCGGAAGGCTCGCGATAAGAGTGTACTTCTTCGTCACCGTCAGTAGCTCAAGTGGCCTCCTCGTCTGGCCGATAGATTCCATTCTACATGATGTGAAGTCGCCTGGATTCCTTAGAAGAGAACTGCTCAAATGTGGACAACCCTTTGATATGTGCGTTTTAACCTCCCAACGGCGTCGGAGGGGGCCAACGGCCTGCCGCCCCCGAGGCCAAGGGTCGAACGGGCGCACAAGCCAGGCTCAAACCATCCGGCATCGGGGCTACGACGGATGGACTTTGCGTCCCAAGGGAACCGTTTAGATGGGGATGCACGGGCTTCGGTGGTTGTAACCGCCACCGGGCCCCAATCCCGGGTACTCGAGCCGCACTCTGTATGGCGAGTCCATAATCGATTAAGATTCGAACGGTTCCCTCGGTCCCGAGTGCTTCGACCAATGTCTTTCGGTTCAGGCCAAGAAGCGGCAGCGGGAGGCGTCTACACCCCACCCCCGATTCCCTCCCATAGGAACCGTAGCCTCGCGATCGTCATCATCGTAGTGATCGCGGTGGCTGCTGTGGCGGGAGTTTACTTCCTGGGGGGTTTCGATTCTTCAAAGAAGCAACCCTGGCTGTTCGATGGGGCCTACGGCGTCTACTCGGGAGAGACGACTTACGCTACGGTCACCTTCAACCTCACGATCAGGGTCCAAGTCATCAACTTCAACGGCACGGCCGTTGACACCCTGAGCTACTATACCCTCAGGTACGGAGCCCATAGCGACACAAACCAATCGACCCAGTGGCACCAGCTAAATTCCAGCGGAGGCATCGAATTCAATCAGCCTTCCGGATATACGCTGTCGCGGACCTACGCTACGACAAGGTACGTCTCTGGCAACACGTATGATTGCACCGCCTACGAATACACCAAAGGAAGGACGACCCTCACGGCGTTCGTGAGCAACTCGGTCGACTTCCCGGTCGAGTTCACGTATTCGTCTACTCCCGCCACCGGGGGCACCATCCTCCTCGACCTCCCCCTTGTGCAGACAAACGTCAGTGGACTCTAGGAGGCAACGCCCACCGTCAGTCCGAGGACCAGGAATATTACAGCCAGGTATGGGCTCGTCAGTTTGAACAGGGTCCACGCTGTCTTGTTGCTCTGGGTCAGAGCGAGCTTCGCGCTGTAGAGCAGCACGACCCCCCCGAGAACGACCGCGGTGAGGATGTAGATTATGCTTATGGGCGTGACGACGAATATGGCTATCGAGAAGACGGTAAGCAGGGCGCTGGTCGCCGCAATGCAGATCGACGCGACCCTGTCACCGAAGACAATCGGGAGCATGGGAACCTTGGCCGCCTCGTAGTCCTTCCTGTTGAAGATGGCCAGGCTCCAGATGTGGGTCGGGATCCAGACGATGACGAGGGCGGACATGTACAGTGCAATGGGGGTCACCGTCCCAGCGACCGCAGAGTACCCCACGAGAACGGGCATACCGCCAGAGACCCCGCCGAGGATGATGTTCAGCCAGCTCCTTCGCTTCAGCAGTAGAGAGTAGACGACGATGTTGTCCAGGAGTCCGAGGACCATGAACCCCGCAGATGCGGCATTTATCAGGACGAGGGGGATGAGAATCGAGAACGTTGCCATCACGAGCCCGAAGACGAGGGCGTCTCTGGGCCTTACCCGCCCCGCTGGGAGGGCACGCTTCATGGTCCGCTTCATCATGCCGTCAATGTCCCTGTCGTGATAGTTGGTCAGAACTTCGGCAGAAGCGCTTCCGAGCACGAGCGCGGCCGTCGCGGTGACGACGAGCATCGGCGAAAGTGCCGATCCGGGAGTTTCCCTGAAGGCCACCACCATGGCGACAACCCCGGTGAAGACTAGCAGGCCCCATATGCGCGGCTTGGTGAGCCTCCAGTAGTCCTCTACCCGAGCCATCATGGTCCGGAGGGCGGCTGGGCGCGAGCTGGTTAAAACATTAGCGCAGGGACCTGTCGCGCGACGCCGGCGCCTACAAGTTACTCCACGCGTCGGGCACCGTTTTAGCAAAAAGCCGTATAAAGGACGCACGAGTCCCTTTCAACCAATGGCTTTCGACGACCCGCTCCAGTGGATTGTGATAGGGGTCATAGTGATTGTGATATTCCTCTGGGGCCCGCAGAAGATACCTGAACTTGCACGCGGACTCGGGAGGGCGAAACGGGAGTTCGACCAGGCGTCGAAGGAGTTTCAGGGGTCGGTCACAGGGGCGACGAGTTCGCCTCCAGTGCCCAAGTCGGCTGACCAGGTTCTCATAGAGACTGCGAGACAACTCGGCATAAGCACCGAAGGGAAGACGAGGGAGCAGATTTCGCAGGAAATCGTCGCCAAAGCCAAGTCCTAAGCGTAAAATAGGATGCCGGACGGCTCACGGCGCTATTGCTTTCCAGTCGCTTCCAGTTCTCTGAGCACATAGAGGAGCTGAGGAAGAGGCTCAGGGTCGTTGCCGTCAGCTTCGTCGTCATACTCCTCGTCCTGTTGTTCTTCCCGGCGAACCCGCTCAGCGCCATCCAGAATCCGGGGCAGTACACCTCGCTCCAGTTCCTCCAGAATACTGTAATCGCGGCGTTCCTCGGTCGCGTGAAAGCAGACCTCCTGCCCGCCGGGTGGACGTTGCTAGCAGCGAAGGGGATCGGCGAGCCGATGGAAATCTACTTCGTGGCCGCCATCATCATGACCGTCGCCATCGACATGCCTGTGATTGCATATGAGACCTACAAGTTCATCGACCCCGCCCTGAACGAGAAGGAGAGGGCCCTCATCTACCCCTTCGTCACCTCGATGTCCGCCCTGTTCGTGGTAGGGCTCTTCTTCGGCTACTACATCCTTGCCAAGTTCCTGATCCTAGCACTGGCGCCTTTCTTCGTTTCTACACAGACGGCGTTCCTGATCGATGCAGGGGCGTTCTACTACGTCATATTCCTGATCATAGTTGCGACGGCAGCATCCTTCACGAGCCCCGTCTTCGTCTACACACTCATCCGGCTCAGGGTCATTTCGGCGGACTTCTTCTCTAAGAACAGGCTCCTGATCTGGTTCATAATCTGGGTGGTAACCGGGCTCTTCCTAACACCGGACGGGGGTCCGCTGCTGGACGTGATAATCTTCGTCCCGATAGTGGCGATGGTGGAGATAGCCGTCGCTCTAGGCAGGAGGAGCGTCAGGGGTCTCCCGCCCAAATTCCAGCCCCAGACGGGCGGGGAAGGGGGGATAGTCTGTCCGCACTGCGGCGAGCACCTCGCTACCCCGATGCTCTTCTGCGAGAAGTGCGGCAAGTCGATAGCGTAGCACGGCTATTGCTTCTTGTCCCTCGCCTTCCTTATCGTGACTTCGCCCTCTGATACGTAGAGAATGATCTCGTCTCCCTCCTTCCAGTCGAATCCTTCGACGATGGGTCTGGGAAGGGTAATCCTTAGGCTGTTCCCTGTCTTCCCCAAGATGACCCGGAAGACTACAGGCACAGAGGCAGTAGGTTATTACGCAAATAAAAACCTAGGTTTGTCAACAAGGAAGACAGCACGGGTCAACTCGGTTCCTTCAAAGCCGATATATCTCCTGGGTTATTACACAGGTGATAACGTGGCTGCTCAAGCTCAGATAGAATCCCCGCGCTCGCGAACTTTCCGTTGGGAAGAGCTTGGCATAGAGCTTACCGACCTCGAAGCCCTGGCGGAACGAGTCTAGCCTCTCGATTTCTGACCTGATTCAGAGGACTTTGTTTAATTATAGGCTTCGCCATCTATCTACGTGACAATCGCCGACAACAGGAGGGCCCTGTCCTCGGCCGAAGGGTTCGACACGATTTTTGAGATGGTGAAGGCTGCGACGGAACGGACGCTCGGGAAGCACCGTGCGGGGCTGACCCTGGTGTTGGGGGACATACCAAACGACGTCGGCGCCTACCACGAGATGGGCTCAAATTCGATCGTGATGAACCGGAACCTGCTCAGAATCGTCGAGAAGCTCTCGAAGACAAGAACCAAACGGAACTCCTACGTGTTCATGATACTCCTTCACGAGTACCTCCACAGCCTTGGCTTCACAAGCGACGGGCAGGTGAGAACTCTCGGGAGGCGGATAGCCGGCGAGTACCTTGGAAAAAGGCACCTGGCGGGAGAGATGGCCGTGCGCCCGTTGGACAACTTCTTCCCCGATCTGTCGACACTTTCGGCGTTCAGGGACAAGGGAGAATACCAGACCATAAGCAGGTTCGACTCGTCAAGTACCCCTTACATCGCCTGAGCCGATAAGCTGTAAATACGGCGCCTCGTCGCGCCAAACTTCGAAGGGACATAGTAGCGCTTCAATTCGGCCTCGTGGCCCTCGATATCGCGGCTTCTTGGGTCAGGATGATTCTGGCCCTAGGGCTGAGCATCCTCTTTGCGCTGGCTGTGGGGATATGGGCGGCAAGGAGCAGGAGAGCGGAGGCAGTCATCCTCCCGCTGCTTGACATATTCCAGTCGATACCGATACTCGGGTTCTTCCCTTTCGTCATAGGTGGGATCTATGGCGCCATCCCGAACGCCATAGGAGCCAACCTCGCGGTTATCGTTCTCATCTTCACCAGCATGTCGTGGAACATCGCCTTCGGGGTGTACGAGTCGGTGAAGGCGATCCCCCAGGACTACTACGACCTGCTTGACGTCGCGCATGCGAGCACTTGGCAGCGCATTCGGACCCTGTACATTCCAGCCTCGATGAGCAGGATAGCTTACAACACGCAGATCTCGTGGGCGGTCGGACTCTTCTTCCTCGTAGCAAGCGAAATCATCAGCGTCGGTTCGACGACCATACCCGTCACCTACGGGATAGGGATCGCCGTAACGAGCTTCAGCAATTCGGTTCCCCCTGATTACCCCGACTACGCCCTCCTCATTGTTTCAATAATTGCCACAGTCGTCGTCTGGAGGTTCCTGTTCCTGCGAGAGTTCGCCCTGTGGTCTGAGAGGTTCAAGATGATGGAGGAACCCAGGGAATCACACCGGGACCCCATCATGCGTTTCTACTCCTGGGTCAATCATCGGAGCATCTCGAAACTCTTCCTGATGGCCCATGACAGCGGCGTGACAAGATTCACCTCGTCCATCGCGCGCTTCAGGAGGGGGCTCAAGTACGCGCTGCTCATCTTCCTCGGCTTTGTGGTCGTCCTCCTCGCTGCGACGGCCTCGCGGTCAGGCACCCTCAATTTCAGCAGCCTGCCATCTCTCTACACGGTGGCGTCCAGCGAGGTCGGGATACTGTATGCCCTTGGCGTGTCGTTTGTGAGGGTCTGGTACGTCGTGGCATTCTGCATCGCCATCGGTCTGCCGATGGGGATAGTTATCTCGCTCAACTTCAAGCTGTACGATACGGCCTCACCCATACTGGAGGTGATTTCGTCCATCCCCGCCCCAATACTTCTCCCTGCGATAGTCCTGATTCCTGTGATCGGCCACAACTCCGAAATAGTTGCCGCCATCGTGATCTTCCTGTCTGTATTCTGGTACATCGTTTTCAACGTCATGGCAGGGGTCAGGACGCTCCCCGCGGACATCAAGGACCTCCCCCACGTCTTCAAGGTCGATAGATGGGCTGCCTGGAGAAACGTGTACATCCCAAGCGCACTTACGGCGCTTGTCACGGGTGCAATCACGGCCGTCGGGGGGGCGTGGAACGCCCTCATCATTGCGGAGTACTTCCAGACGGACCCCACCAAACCCCCCCTGACTCAGGTCACTTCGGGAATCGGGAAGGCGATCACGGTCGCAACCAACAAGGGCGACTACCTGACGCTAGCCCTGGCCGTCGTATCAATGACGGTCCTGATAGTCGCATTCAACCTGACGGTCTGGAGGCGGTTGTACCATAGGGTCACCAAGCGTTACACGTACAACAGGTGAGTCCAGTCCAGCGTCAGTTTCTCTGTGGCGCCATGTGTAGTCAGAGCTCAAGCACTCCTGTTCGACACTGCGATACTAAGGCGTTCTCCTCTCTGAGGATGATAGATGGATTCAGACTCCATATTTCGTAAATATTCGGTAGTCGCTCTGGACTACTAGTTATGAGCGCTGTCGAGCACGCAGGGGGAATTCTGGCCATGATCGCCGCGGTCTTCGTTGCGCTTCTGCTCATTATGGGGATGGCATCAGTGCTCAGGGTACTTGGAGGCTTCTGGGTCGAATCCTTCTTCGTGGTACTTGCAATCGGGGTCGTCGTGGCCGGCGTAGCCAGGTTTAGCCAGGGGTAGCACCTTTGTCAACCATGGCAGCGTCAGCATAAGCGGCTCGGCGTACTGTCCATCGACTATGGTGCAACCTTCACCAATTATGGCAGCTTCAGGGGCACGGGCACCTTCCACCTCGATGGGACGTCCTATGAAGAATGCGGAGCCACCTTTGTGAGCACGCCAGATACTGGTATCGGAACATACTATCCTCCTACTGGGTGCATTACGAGCAGCGTCCCGCAGTTTCCCTTGGCTTAACCTGAAGCATTAAGGGATTCAGTTGGCCATCCGTCCTTAGCTGCTCGATACACGTATAACCGATAGAGGCTGGGGAGCGAAGAGTTGTCCGAGGGCACAGTCCAAATCTCCGCCGGCACAACCGTTGTCACCGTCGACCACGTCAGCTTGGATTATCTCAAGGAGAAGGAGCCGCTCCCTGTACTGGCGGACGTCTCACTTACGGCTGCGAAGGATGAGCTCGTGGCTGTGACGGGGCCCTCAGGATGCGGGAAGTCGACCCTGCTTCGTATCATATCCGGTCTGATCAAACCCACTTCTGGGAGCGTCAAGGTGATGGATTCTGAGGTAACGGGGCCCAGAAATGACATCTCGATGGTCTTCCAGAACTTTGTTCTCCTGCCCTGGCGGACGGCACTCGAGAACGTCCTCTTCGGGCTCAGCTCGCGCAACGATCTTACAGAGGACAAGAAGAAGGAAAAGGCGGAGAACGCCCTGGAGATTGCGGGGCTCCAGGGTTTCGAGAGCGTCTATCCCGGTGAGCTCTCGGGGGGGATGAAGCAGAGGGTGGGGGTGGCGAGGGCTCTAGCGACGGACCCGAGGGTCATGCTCCTCGACGAACCATTCAGCTCCCTCGACGACCTAACAGCCGAGAGGCTCAGGAAGGAGACGTACACGCTACTGATCAGCCCACAGACGTCTGTCCAGACGGTAATCCTGGTGAGCCACAACGTAGAAGAGATCATCGAACTGGCTGACAAGGTGTTCGTGCTCTCAGCCAGGCCCGCTCACGTGGCCGGGGAGCTGAAGGTCGACCTCCCCCGTCCAAGGAACAAGCAGTCTGAAGAGTTCTTCCAGTGGGTAGACAGGGTGTATTCGCTCTTATCATGACCCTCTCTTCCCTCCTTAAATCAAGCCGATTCAGCTCCGAGGAGACGGTGTAGTTGGCAGAGCCACACAGGCCTCTCCCCACGGCGCTGGAGATGCCTGCCAATGTCCGGGGGGGGCAGGTAATCAGCCTTGTCGAAGTCACGGGTAGCATTGGGGGGAGGGTGGATGTCCCTAAGCTGGCCGACGAGCTGGGAGCAGACATCGCCGTCCTTCTGCCGATACTCGACGCTGCCGAGATGCTAGGCCTCGTCAGAGTGGAGAAGGGGGACGTCCACCTGACCGAATTGGGGCACAGGTTCCAGAAGTCGTCGAAGGAGAAGCTCAAGATGCTGAAGGACAGGGTTGCAGCCATCGAGCCATTCAGAACAGCGCTAGAGCTGGCGTCGAAAGGGAAGCCGATAACCGCGGCTCAGGTGGCCGAGTCCCTCAGTGAGATAGGGCTCAAGTGGCACTACCAGCCGGACATAAACGAGTCCCTTATCCAGACCCTCCTGGTCCACTGGGCAATCTACGCGGGACTGCTTAGGTACGACGGCAAATCGGGCAAGTTCACCAAAGTCTAGCCCGACCCGTAGGAATGCACCACCGTTCCGTCCACGATGGTCGCCAGGACCCCCACCTTCCGGAGCAGCGCCGGGTGCATGTCACTGGGGTCAGAGTCGAGAAGGGTGAGGTCGGCCCTTGCGCCCTCCGTCAGGTCCTCGGGGGAGTCAAGACCGTTGGTGCTGGCGTTATTCGTGTAGAGGGACAGAGCCTGCACGAAGGACAACTCTTCGTTGGATTCTGCGCCCCCCCTCGTCATCGCGGCCCACATCCCCAGGATCGGGCTCATGGACTCTATCGGCGAGTCGGAGCTTCCCGACGCGACAATCCCTTCGGCGAGCATCGACCTCAGAGGGTAGAGATCCCTCATCCGCTCCTCGCCCAGCCTGTCCAGGGCCCATGTGTCGGACGTGATGAATAGCGGCTGCACCGCGGCGCGGATCGAATGTCTTGCCATCTTGCTTCTGAGGTCCCCGGGGAGGAGGCTCGCGTGCTCTATCCTGTGCCGGCGAGGGTTGTTCGCTCCCGCAATCCTCCCAAGAGCATCGGCAGCCTGTTCCACGGCCCTGTCCCCTATGGCATGAACTATGGCCTGCATCCCCTTGGAGTCGACGCTTTCAACGAGATTCGAGAGCTGGTCGTCGGTGTACCTCAGGATGCCGACATTCGAGGGGTCGTCATTATAGGGCTCCCGCAGAGCCGCTGTCCTCGCTCCGAGAGACCCGTCGGCGTAAATCTTTACGCCGTTGATCCTGAGATTTGGGCCCGAGAGCTTTCTCCCGATCCCAGTGGCATCGATGTAGTCGAGAGCCTCCGGAGGGACGTACACCCTGTACCTGAGCGAGAGGGAACCCGACGCGCCGAGGAACGCCAGGGCGCCCAGCTCTTCCCGGAAGCCTTCGGGAGAAACGATGCAGTGGATGGTGGTGAGCCCAAGCCTCCCCGCTTCCGCTTCGACGGACTGCAGGTCGGCCGCAGATCTCTCTGAGCTCCTCGGGAGCTTTTCGTAGACCTCTTCGATCGCCCTCTCCTTCACTATGCCGGTGAGCTCCCCCTTCTCGTCCCTCTCGTATTCTACGCCCGTCCGGTCTGCAAAGCCCAGGACGTCGATGCCCCTACTGTTGAGCAGAGCGACGTGCCCGCAGACCCTCGATAGGACCACGGGGTTGCCTGGGGAGACGTCGTCTATGTCCGCCCGGGTGGGCATCGCCTTACCGGGGAACCCTTCCTGGTCCCACCCCATCCCGCTGATCCATTCTCCCGGCTTGGCTCGCTGGACTCCCGCAACCACTCTCAGCCGAACGGCGGTCATGTTGGCGGCCCCCCTGAGGTCGACACTCCGCTTCAGCCACCCGTGTTCGAACGGATGGCAATGGGAGTCTATGAACCCGGGGAAGAGAGAACCTCCGTTTGCATCGATCACTTCCGTGCCGCTGGGGGGAGCCGTACTCTCCTGTTCGACCCTGGCTATTTTCCCGTCCAGGCAGTACACGTTGTACCCTCCTCTTCCCCCGATGCAGCAGTCACGAATGAGCACCCCTTTCATCTGGCCGCCCTCCGTGCAAACTCGGCCACAGGGGTATCGGCCCCTGTGCGGGCAAGGCCGCGCAGGTCTTCCGGCGAGTCCAGGTCGAAGGTCAAACCGGGATTCGAGACGACGCCGAGGGAGAGGTCCTTCTCGCCGATCCCCCTGACGTGGTTCCAGAAGCTGTCGTTGTCGTAGCTAAGTGTCAGACCAACCTTCGTAGGGAAGAGGAGAGCGTTCGTCCCGTCGAAAGAAGCGGAAGGGGCAATCACGACCTCCAGGAATTCGCTCAGCAGGAGTATGTGCCTCAGTTGCGAAGCACGTAGTAGCGGGAGGTCTGATGGGAGGACGAGCACCCTCGAGGGGCGTCCAAGGGCCTCCACCCCCGCCTCGACGGCCGCGTTGACCCCTTGGTCCCCGGCTTCCCGGACGATTCCGGCGCCGGACCTGGTGGCGAACCGCAGTGTTTCTGGATCTGAAGAGACCACGTGGGTCTCGGCCAGCAGGCCAGCCCCCCCGAGAGCATCGAGCACCCCGGAGAGCAGCAGGAACCCGAGCTCCCGCCTCTTCGCAGGTGAAAGGACCGGGGACAGTCTCGACTTGGCCCCCGACGACTTCACGGGTACCAGAACGACCAAGGGATTCATCCTTCCGTCATCATCCTCGCGAGCCGGAGCCCGTCCGCCGGCCCTCCTATCCGTGTCCCTGTCGTCAAGCACTCCATCCCTAGGGCCCGAATCCTGTCGGCCAGGGGGGCGTCCCTTTCAGAGATGACGATGCAGTCTACAAAATCCGAGTACAGCCCCGCCACCGCAAGGGAGTCGGGTGTCGTCCCGGTCGCTCTGAGGAGCTTCCCTGCCGGCCCGCTGTAGGGAGCGGGGCCCTCCATGGGGGAAAGCGCAACGACGTCCGCGCCGGTTTCCCTGAGGAGTCGTCTGAATCCTCGTATCGCGAGCATGGGGCCTACGCTAGTGATGGGGTTCGCCGGACAGATGACTACCCTGTCCGCGGCCGACAGGGCATCTGCCACCTCGCGTGTGGGCTCGGCCCTTCGCGCCCCTTCGTATTTTACCCCGACCACCCTGGGCCTCCCCCGGTCCCTGACCCAGAACTCCTGCAGGTGTAGCCCGCCAGCAGGGGTCATTATCCTAGTCTCCAGGTGGTCGTCGGTGACAGGCAGGATAGGACAGCCCGCTCCCAGTGATTTCGCGATCCTTTCTGTCGCTTCGGTCAGGGAACTGCCTCTACGGATCATGTCCGTCCTCGCCAGGCAGACGGCCAGGTCCCTGTCACCCAACCTGAACCAGGTCTCCTCTCCGAGCCGCGCGAGGGAGGCAAGCGCCTGGAAGCTGTCCCCGGCGATCCCCCAGCCGCGCGGGCTGGAAATCCCCGCGAGAGTGTACGTCGCTATGTCGACGTCCGGGCAGACGTACACGCCGTAGGCCCAGAAGTTGTCACCAACATTTGCCACTACGCTGAGGTCGATTGGGAGCCGTGAAAGTCCGCGGAGCAGCTTTGCCGAGCCGGTCCCCCCGGCCAAGGCGACCACCTTCATCCAGTCACCTGAAGAGGTCCCTGTCCCGGGGCATCAACATCTCCTTCACGGTCCCCTCCCCTCGGACGTATTCTACACCCCTCACTATGGCGGCAGGGATTCCATTCAGCTTCCCGATTGCGAGCTCGGCGGCACCTGCGATCTCGTCCACGACGGAGGGCTCGGTGACACGGAGCTCGTAGCCGAACCTGTCCCTCCGGCCCGCATATTCCACCAGCGGGAGCACCCCCGAGCAACCTATGGCGACATCTGTCTGCCCGAGCCTCCAGGGCCTCCCGAAGGTGTCGGAGACAACCACGGCGAGGAGCCTTCCCGTGCGCCTCTCGAGCTCCCTCCGAAGCTTGTGCGCGCTGCGGTCGGGGTCGGAGGGGAGCAGGGCCACGAACCCTTTCCCTACGTTGGACTGGTCAATGCCCGAGTTTGCGCAGACGAAGCCCTGCCTCGTCTCCGTGATTATCACGCCGTGGCCGGCCCTCACCACCCTTACCGATTCGGCGAGTACCAGCTCCACTAGGCGGGGGTCCTTTCCCTGATTCTTCGCCAGCGCCCTTGCCCTCCTCCCCGGGACCACGGTGCCCAGCCTGAGGACCCTCCCTTCCGCCTTTGACACGACCTTGTGTTTTACCACGACCACGTCCCCGTCATCGAGGGCAAGAGAGTTCTTCGCCACGGCGTCCAGGATCAGTGCGGCCAGGTCGTCCCCCTTGGAGACTTCTGGGATGCCCGGAAGCGGGATGACCTCTATCCTGTTCAATCCGCTCGGCACGAAGCGTAATCTCGGGACGTTAAATCCTCTCTTCGTGGGGCTAGAATTTTAAGCCCCTCGGTTGTCTCGCTGCAAGATGCCCACAGAGAAGGAGGTCCTCGACGCGCTCGCTGGGGTTAGGGACCCTGAGCTGGGGAGGGACATCGTCGCCCTGAAGATGGTCGAAGGGGTGAAGGTGGAGGAGGGGAGAGTGACGTTCACCCTCAATCTCACCACACCCGCATGCCCCCTGAGGACCCGCCTTGAGGAGTCCGCGAAGGCGGCGGTCGCTGGCATCCCAGGCGTCAAGGAGGTCGAGATGAAGACGGGGTCTGTCGTTGCCGCAACGCGGGACTACGCTGGTTCGGAGATGCTGAAGGGTGTCAAGAATGTCATAGCGGTCGCAAGCGGGAAGGGAGGCGTCGGCAAGTCGACCATCGCCGTCAACCTGGCGGTCGCCCTGGCCGAGTCGGGGGCGAAGGTGGGGATACTCGACGCCGACGTGTACGGCCCCAACATCCCCCTGATGATGGGCATCAAGTCGCCTCCCCAGGTCAAGGATGACAGGATCATCCCTCCGGTGGCGTACGGGGTGAAGGTCGCATCGCTCGGGTTCTTCTACAATGAGGAGACGCCCGTAATCTGGAGGGGGCCACTGGTGGCGGGTGCCGTCCGACAGCTCCTCACCCAGGTGGACTGGGG